>JBHWRM010000001.1:0-6708 GCA_043426695.1 Corynebacterium sp.
CCCTGCCAGCCCAGCCCCCACCAATAGCAAAAGCCGGGCACCACGCTCGTGCGTAGTACCCGGCTTACCGGCAGGCCCTCACGGAACCCGCCGGCTGGGAGATCGAAGGATCACCTCAGCGGAGAATTACTTCTCCTCTGCGGCCTCGTCCTTCTCCTCAGCTGCCTCGGCAGCCTTCTCCTCGGCAGCCTTCTTGGATGCAGCGGCGCGGGTTGCACGCTCTGCCTCCTTGGAAGCCAGCTCCTCGGTCACCAGGGAGATCTGGGACATCGGAGCGTTGTCGCCCTTACGGTTCTCCAGCTTGATGATGCGGGTGTAACCGCCCTCACGGCCTTCGAACTTCGGGGCCAGCTCTTCGAACAGGTGGGACACGACGTCCTTGTTCGGGATGAGCTTCAGAACGTTGCGACGATCAGCCAGGGTGCCGTTCTTGGCCTTGGTGATGATCTTCTCAGCGTAGGGACGCAGGAGCTTCGCCTTGGCGTCCGTGGTCTTGATTGCGCCGTTCTCGAACAGCTGGGCTGCGAGATTGGACAGGATCTTCTTCTGGTGGGAAGCAGATCCGCCCAGACGGGCGCCCTTCTTAGGGGTTGGCATGTCTTCTCCTCGAGTGGGTTAAAAGCTTTGAGCGCTTAAGTGCGATTTACTCCGCGATGTCTTCGCCCTCGGTCTCGACCCACTCACCGGTCTCGGCGTCGTAGCCTTCGATGTCGGAGAGGTCGAAACCTTCTGGGGAGTCCTTGAGTGCCAGGCCCAAGCCAGCCAGCTTGACCTTAACCTCGTTGATGGACTTCTGGCCGAAGTTCCGGATGTCCAGCAGATCGGACTCGGTGCGAGCAGCCAGCTCACCAACGGTGTGGATCTCTTCCCGCTTCAGGCAGTTGTAGCTGCGCACGGAGAAGTCCAGGTCCTCGATCGGCATGTTGTATGCGGCGATGTGCTCGGATTCCTGGGGGGACGGGCCGATTTCGATGCCCTCCGCCTCGGTGTTGAGCTCCTGTGCCAGGCCGAAGAGCTCGACCAGGGTCTTGCCGGCGGACGCCATGGCGTCGCGCGCGGACATGGAGCTCTTGGTCTCCACGTCGAGGATCAGCTTGTCGAAGTCCGTGCGCTGCTCGACACGGGTTGCCTCGACCTTGTAGCTGACCTTCAGGACCGGGGAGTAGATCTGGTCGACTGGGATGCGACCGATCTCGTCGGTGGAGGTGGCGGCTGGGACGTAGCCACGGCCGCGCTCAACGACCAGCTCGATATCCAGCTTGCCCTGCTCGTTGAGGGTGGCGATGTGCAGGTCCTTGTTGTGGACCTCCACGCCTGCTGGGGTCTCGATGTCTGCGCCGGTGACCGCTCCTGGGCCTTCCTTGCGCAGGTACATGGTGACCGGCTCATCGAAGTCGCTCGACAGGACGAGGGACTTGATGTTCAGGATGATGTCGGAGACATCCTCCTTCACGCCCGGGACGGTGGTGAACTCGTGGAGCACACCATCGATCCGCAGGGAGGTCACGGCTGCACCTGGGATGGAGGACAGCAGGGTGCGGCGCAGGGAGTTGCCGAGGGTGTAGCCGAAGCCCGGCTCGAGCGGCTCGATGACGAACCGGGAGCGGGAGTCGTCGATGAACTCCTCGGACAGCTCTGGACGCTGGGAAATCAGCATGTGTTAATTCTCCTTGTCGGCGACCGCTATTTGACGCCGGTAGCAGGATTGCCGTGCACCGTGGTGGTAGACGGCGGGGAGTAAATGTCTGTTTTTCAGATCGGTGTCGCGGACTACTTGGAGTAGTACTCGACGATGAGCTGCTCCTGCAGCGGGATGTCGATCTGAGCGCGCTCGGGCAGCTGGTGCACGAGGATGCGCAGGGTGGACGGAACGACCTGCAGCCACGCCGGAACGTTGGCGTCGACCAGGTTGTCCTGTGCCTCGTCGAACCACAGCATGGAGCGGGAACGATCGCGGACATCGATGATGTCGTACTGGGAGACGCGGTAGGACGGAACGTTGATCTTCTTGCCGTTCACGGTGAAGTGACCGTGGGAGACCAGCTGACGTGCCTGGCGACGGGTGCGTGCCAGACCAGCGCGGTAGATCACGTTGTCGAGGCGTGCCTCCAGCAGGATGACCAGGTTGTCACCGGTCTTGCCCGGCATTGCGTTGGCCTCTGCGTAGTAACGGCGGAACTGCTTCTCCATGACGCCGTAGGTGAAGCGAGCCTTCTGCTTCTCCTGCAGCTGGATCAGGTACTCCGACTCCTTGATGCGAGCGCGGCCAGCCTGACCCGGTGGGTACGGGCGGCGCTCGAAGGAACGGTCGCCACCGACGAGGTCGACGCGGAGGCGACGGGACTTACGGGTAACTGGGCCGGTATAACGAGCCATTGTTTATCCCTTAACCTTTCTTTTCTTAGACGCGACGACGCTTCGGTGGGCGGCAGCCGTTGTGCGGCTGTGGGGTGACGTCGGCGATGGTGCCGACCTCAAGCCCAGCGGTGGACAGGGAGCGGATTGCGGTCTCGCGACCAGAGCCCGGTCCCTTGACGAAAACGTCGACCTTCTTCATGCCGTGCTCCATTGCCTTACGGGCAGCGGACTCGGCAGCCAGCTGTGCGGCGAAAGGCGTGGACTTGCGGGAACCCTTGAAGCCGACCTGGCCGGAGGATGCCCACGAGATGACGTGGCCCTTCGGGTCCGTGATGGACACGATGGTGTTGTTGAAGGTGGACTTGATGTATGCGTGACCCTGGGTCACGTTCTTCTTGACTACGCGACGGCCGCGGCGGGCGCGCGTAGCGGTGCTCTTCGGTGCAGCCATTACTTCTTCTTTCCTGCGATCGTCTTCTTCGGGCCCTTACGGGTACGAGCGTTGGTCTTGGTGCGCTGGCCACGGACTGGCAGGCCACGACGGTGACGCAGTCCCTGGTAGGAACCAATCTCGATCTTGCGACGGATGTCGGCCTGGATTTCGCGGCGGAGGTCACCCTCAACCTTCCAGTTGTTCTCGATCACGTCACGCAGAGCTGCGAGCTGCTCGTCGCTCAGGTCCTTGGAACGCAGGTCCGGGGAGATGCCGGTCTTTTCCAGCAGCTCCTTGGATCGGGCTGGGCCGATTCCGAAGATGTAGGTCAGTGCGACCTCCATGCGCTTTTCGCGTGGCAGGTCTACACCAGCAAGGCGTGCCATATGGCATTATCCTTCCGGTTTTACGGCGGTTTTCTCCGTACTCATCCCGGTGGTCTGCTTCCTTCTTTTAACGACGTCACCCGCTATGGGGCGGTTCGTCGTCAAGAGGTTCAGCAGCGGGCTCCGGCCGCCGCGGCCAGAGGTAGGCAACCTCACCCACATGGCCACGCGTGACGCGGCCGTGCCGCATGTGACCATGGGCGGGTGAGATTTGGATGTACGAAGGCTGACAGAGTTTTTTACTTGTAGCGGTAAACGATACGACCGCGAGAGAGGTCGTATGGAGAAAGCTCGACTACAACGCGATCCTCAGGAAGGATGCGGATGTAGTGCTGGCGCATCTTGCCAGAGATGTGTGCGAGCACCTTGTGCCCGTTATCCAGCTCGACTCGGAACATTGCATTCGGCAGGGGCTCGATGATGCGGCCCTCGACCTCAATGGCACCTTCTTTGGCCATATCCTCCACATTTCCCCGATGAACATGCTGGTCATCGGCTATTTGTGCGTGTATCGCTACGATGGTGCGGTCTTCTTGGCTCCCCGTTTTTGGGGTGCGTCACCTGCACCATCGGTCTATCGTACACGTGACCTGGGGCTTTAACAACTGCAGGCCGATGCGGAGACTAGCGGAGTGGGGCGGGACCGAGAGGCGCCCCGGGGTGGGGCGAGGGTTTATCGGCGCGGGGTGAGGATGCGCGGACCGCCGGCGGTGGCGGCAACGGTGTGCTCCCAGTGGGAGGAGTAGCTGCCGTCCACGGTGACCACTCCCCAATCGTCGTCGAGGACGGCGGTGTCGATGGTGCCCAGCGAGAGCATCGGCTCGATCGCGAGCACGGAGCCCTCCTGGATGACCGGCCCGCGGCCCGGGCGACCTTCGTTCGCGAGGTACGGGTCCTCGTGCATGCTGCGGCCGATGCCGTGCCCGCCGTAGCCGTCGATGATGTGCAGCGGTACACCAAACTTGTCCTCGGCCTTGCGGGTGGCGAGCTCGAGGGCGTGAGAGACGTCGGTGAGGTGGTTGCCTGGGCGCATCGCCTTCAGGCCCTCCATGAGGACCCATTCGGTGGCCTGGTTGAGCAGCTCGTGTTCGCGGGCGATCTCGCCGATGCCGAAGGTCCAGGCGGAGTCCCCTACCCAGCCGTCGAGGACCGCACCGCAGTCGATGGAGACGAGGTCGCCTTCCTTAAGGACCACATCAGCCGCCGGGATGCCGTGGACGACCATGTCGTTCACGGAGCTGCAGATGGAGCCCGGGAAGCCCTGGTAGCCGAGGAAGGCTGGCGTCGCACCTGCTTCCCGGATGGTGGCCTCGGCGATCTCGTCGAGATCGAGGGTGCTTACGCCGGGCTTCGCGGCGGCCTTCACTGCCTGCAGGGTGCGGCCCACGACCTCGCCTGCGGCCTGCATGGCGTCCAGTTCCGCGGGTGTCTTCGCGGCGATCTTCTTGCTCTTCTTTCGGAAAGCCACCGAAAGCCTCCTTGTTCTTGTGTTTTTCTTGTAGCCCGGTTTGGTGGGCCAAAAGTTAAACCCGCCCACCGGTGACGTCCGGAAAATGGGCGGGAAACTGGTGGGCCGTTGGGCCCTAGCGGGGACGCCGCTGCCGGTGCTGGCAGTGATGCGTCCCTGTGCTTACTTGTCCAGGGCGCAGAGGGTGGCCTCGGAGATGTCCTCCACGGAGCCCTCGGCGTCAATGTTGAGGATGCGGCCCTGGTAGTAGTCGATCAGCGGTGCGGTCTCCTCGCGGTAGACCTGCAGGCGGGTGCGGATCGTGGCCTCGTTGTCGTCGTTACGGCCACGGGAGAGCATGCGCTCGACCACGACGTCCTCGGAGACCTGGTAGTTGATGACCGCGTCCAGCTTCAGGTCCTTTTCCTTGAGCATCTCCTCGAGCAGGTCGGCCTGCTCGATGGTGCGCGGGAATCCGTCCAGCAGGAAGCCGTTGGCAGCGTCGCCCTCCTCGAGGCGGGCGCGGACCATGTTCGCAGTGACCTCGGTCGGGACCAGCTTGCCGGCGTCCATGTATTCCTGAGCCTGCTTGCCAAGCTCGGTGCCCTGGGAAATGTTCGCGCGGAACAGATCGCCCGTGGAGATGTGCGGGATGTTCAGTGCGTCGGAGAGCAGCTGGGCCTGGGTGCCCTTGCCGGCACCGGGAGGTCCGAGGAGAACTAGTCTCATTTGAGGAATCCTTCGTAGTTAGCTTGCATCATTTGCGATTCGATCTGCTTGACCGTGGTCAGGGCCACGGACACGAGAATCAGAACCGCGGTACCACCGAACGGCATGCCGCCGGAGGCCTGGGACGTGTCCACTCCCAAGTTAATGAGGATGTTGGGCAACACCGCAATGATACCCAAGTACAGGGAGCCCACGACCAGAAGGCGGTTCATCACGTAGCCGAGGTACTCGGCGGTCGGGCGACCCGGGCGGATACCCGGGATGAAGCCACCGTACTTCTTCATGTTGTCCGCCTGGTCGTACGGGTCGTACTGGACGGAAACGTAGAAGAAGGAGAAGAAGATGATCAGGGCGAGGTAGACCAGAATGTACTGCCACGCCGCCGGGTTCTGCAGGACCGTCATGACGTTGCGGTTCCACCAGTTGTTGGCCACGTCCTCGCCGGCTGCGGCGCCGGACTGGATGATCTGGGTGACCAGGATCGGGACGGTCAGCAGGGAGGACGCAAAGATCACCGGGATCACGCCGGCCTGGTTGACCTTGAGCGGCAGGTAGGTGGAGGTCTCGCCGTACTGGCGGCGGCCGATCATGCGCTTGGCGTACTGCACCGGGATGCGGCGCTGGCCCTGCTCGACGAAGACCACGCCGACGATAAGCAGCAGCAGGCCGAAGACCACGGCACCGAAGACGAAGCCACCGGAGTTGGTGAGGATGGACACACCCTCCCCCGGCAGGGTGGTTGCGATACCCGCCATAATGAGCAGGGACATGCCGTTGCCCACGCCGCGGTCAGTGATCAGCTCGCCGAGCCACATCACGAGCACCGCACCGGAGGTCATGATGAGGACCATGACGATCAGCCCGAAGATGCCGACCTCGTCCTTGAGGACCGGGATGCCCTGGCCGAGCAGCTGCTCGCGGTCCGCCAGGGCGACGATGCCCGCAGACTGCAGCAACGCCAGAGCGACGGTGAGATAACGGGTGTATTCCGTCATCTTCGCCTGGCCGGTCTGGCCCTCCTTCTTCAGCTGTTCGAACTTCGGGATCACCACGGTGAGCAGCTGCACGATGATCGACGCCGTAATGTACGGCATGATGCCGATCGCGAAGATCGACAGCTGCAGCAGCGCGCCGCCGGAGAAGAGGTTGATCAGCGAGTAGACCGCGGAGGACTCGGTGAGCTCCGAGATCTGCTTGGTGATGCTTGCGTAGTCGACGCCCGGCGTTGGGATCTGCGAGCCGATGCGGTACAGGATGATCATCGCAAGAGTGAAAAGGATCTTCTTGCGGAGATCAACGTTTTTGAACGCCCCGGTGATGGCGGACAAACTGGCCTCCTGTGTTGGTGGGCCCGC
>JBHWRM010000002.1:0-2533 GCA_043426695.1 Corynebacterium sp.
TTGCGCGGATATGATCACCGTTTACACCAAGCCAGCTTGCGTCCAGTGCACCGCAACCCAGAGGGCTCTCGACAAGGCTGGACTGGAATACGAGATGGTCGATATCAGCCTTGACGATGAGGCCCGCGAGTACGTCCTGGCACTCGGCCACCTCCAGGCCCCGGTCGTCGTCTCCGGCGAGGAGCACTGGTCCGGCTTCCGTCCAGACCGCATCAAGGCTCTGAGCGCCACGGCTGCCTAAGTCGCCGTGCGCTGCAGCAGCGATGTGACATCACTAGCTACCGCGCTGTAGCCAGCTCCAACTCCGTCGCCGTTCGCCCAGCCTGAGGCGCGGTGCCGGGCCACAATTCTGCGGGTTGGATGCCCGCGCCGCCTCCCACGCTGGGAGCGGCTCCTCAACCGCCAGCGTTAAAAACTTTGCGCTGGCTTTACTTATGCCTGATTCCGCGTCACACGGGAGCGGGTGTCATTCAACAGCCCAGGTGGGATGGGGCGTCCTGCGCCCCTGCGTCAGCGCCGCACCCACGCGGGAAAGATACTGGAAACCAAGAAAGGTCGCGGTCGTCGTGCGCCAACTGCTCGTAGACACCACGCCCCTGAAGGTTCCCGAATTTCGCCGCTTATGGCAGGCGAATATCGTCACCGTTATCGGTGCGCAGCTGAACATCATCGCTGTTCCCGCGCACATTTATGCGTTGACCGGCAGCTCCGCCTACGTAGGACTTGCCAGCCTCTGCGGCTTCGTCCCGCTGGTCGTCTTCGGGCTCTACGGTGGCTCCCTTGCAGACAGCATGGACCGCCGGACCCTGCTCCACATCACCACCACCGGCATGATTCTCTCGGCGGCGGGCTTCTGGGCCTTCGCGGCGGCCGGAGGTACCTCCGTCTGGCCCCTGCTTGTCCTCTTCGCGGTGCAGCAGGGCTTCTTCGCCGTCAACCAACCCACCAGGGTTGCGATCATTGCCACGCTCGTGGGCAGGCAACAGATCGCCGCCGCGACCAGCCTTAATATGACAGTCCAGCAGGCAGGAGCGATCATCGGCCCGGTGCTGGGAGGCATGTTGATCCCCATCCTGGGGTTCAGCTGGCTGTATTTCCTGGATTTTGTGGCGCTCTTCGCCACGCTCTACGCCGTGCACCGACTGCCCACCTTGCCGCCGCGGACCACTGGCGACGGACAGCCCGCGAAGGCCGGTATCGCCTCCGTCATCGACGGCTTCCGATTCCTGCTCACCCAGCCGATCATCCTCATGACCTTCGCCATCGACCTTATCGCGATGGTCTTCGGCTCACCGCGGGCCCTGATCCCACAGATGTCCGCTGAAGACTTCGGGGAGCAGACCAGTGGCGGCATCATGTATGCACTGCTGTTCGCCGCCCTGCCCGTGGGCGCAGTCCTCGGCGGACTGTTCTCCGGCGTGGTGACGAAAATCGAACGCCGAGGACTGGGTGTGAGCTGCTTCGTTGCACTCTGGGGTGTGGCGATCCTCGTTATGGGGCTGGCCGTGTCTGCAGCGAATGGCACAGTGGGCTTGTGGGCGGCGGTGGCCCTGCTGGCCTTCGCGGCGGGTGGTGCTGCGGACATGTTCTCCGCGGTGCTGCGTTCCACGATGCTGCAGGAAGCCGCGACTGACGAGGTACGCGGTCGAGTGCAGAGTGTGTTCTTCGTGGTCGTCGCCGGTGGCCCCCGCATCGCGGACGGCCTCCACGGCTGGGCGGGCTCCCACTACTCGGCCGGCACCGTCACCGCAGCCGGCGGTGGCTTAGTCATCATCGGGACGATCGTGATGCTCCTGGTCGTGCCACGTTTCCTGACGTGGACGCCAGCAGCCGCCCTCGACAACATCGAGGCCGAGCATCACGGGGATGCGGCTCAAGGCATTCAGAAAGAAGGGTCTTAGAGTTCACATGCTCATCACGTACTTCTCATCAACGACCAACAACACACACCGCTTCGTGCAAAAGCTCGGGCTGCCGAATAAACGCATCCCGATCTACCGCTACGAGGAGCCGTTGGTGGTCGATGAGCCCCACGTACTCATCGTGCCCACCTACGGCGGTGGGGTGGGTATGGTGGGGGAGAACTCCCGACCCGTCCCCAAACAGGTGATCCACTTCCTCAACGAGAAGCAAAACCGGGATTATCTGCGCGGGGTCATCGCCGCTGGCAATATCAATTTTGGTCCAGATTTCTGCCTCGCCGGGGACGTCATCTCAGCCAAGTGTCAAGTGCCCTACCTCTATCGCTTCGAAATGATGGGCACGGAGCATGACGTGGAACGGGTCCGGGAGGGCCTCGCAGAATTCAAGCAGGCCATGATCGCCGAAGGCACCTGGGACTAACGGCCCCGAACGCCACATTAAAACTAAAAACAACGCACTACCGCCAGCTACTGGCGTCGTAATAAAGAAGAACATCAAGAGAGGGCAATGATGGCCGAGAACTTTGGCAAGACTGTCGCAGAGCCAGTCAAGGAGTCCGAGAAGCTGGACTACCACGCGCTCAACGCAATGCTGAACCTGTACGACGAAA
>JBHWRM010000003.1:0-24182 GCA_043426695.1 Corynebacterium sp.
ATGCGCGACGATATCGTGCATCTCGCGGGCGATGCGGTTTCGTTCGGAGACCGTGGCCAGTTCCGCGCGGGCCGCGAGATTGGCGACCGCCTCCCGGCGTTGGTGGGACTGCTTACCGAACTGCCAGCACAGGGCGATGGAGACCAGGGCCAGCAGGCTCGCCAGTCCGATGGTCAGCCATACCTCGGGATCGGCGAGCACCGCCTCGAGGCTGTTGTCGTCCCGAAACGGGCTGTACAGCCGATCAGCGATGAACAGCCACACAATCGCCCCAATGCTGCCGACCACTGCGAACGTCAGCCACATCCGCCGGCGCTGCGGCAGATGAGCTCGGATCACGTACACCTGCCAGCACACCAGCGGATACCCGAGTAACACTACAAAACCACTGGACAGCGCAGAGAGCACCAGCCCGACCGCGATAATCGCCACCCCCAGCTCCACGCGCCATTGCTGAGCGACCAGGCCCGCATAGGAGATGGCGAGACCAGCGAAGAGCAACCACCCCGGCCAACCCCCGAGCTGGTCATATGCGAAGCCAATCTCCGGGAAGGCAAGCAGGAAGAAAAGCAGCGAGATGACGAGGAACTGCAGGCGGTGTCCGGGGTCCCGCCACCACCTCGCGGTGGAACCGAGGGTGTCGGCTCCCAGTGGGCTGGGAGCGAGCGGGCCAGGAACATTGCTTTCGGGCATAGTTCGACATTCTAGGGTCGGCTGGGGCGGGGGTTCGTCGTCCTGAAGTATCATCTTCCCCATGGCCGACGTGAAATTCGATGACGTAACGATCCAGTACCCCGGCGCGGAACGCCCCAGCGTACGGGACCTCGACCTGCACATCGCCGACGGCGAGTTCCTGGTGCTCGTGGGCCCGTCCGGCTGCGGAAAGTCCACGACGCTGCGCGCGCTCGCTGGCCTGGAGGCGACCAGCGGCGGGCACATCGCCATCGGAGGCAAGGACGTCACCGGCACTGAACCGGCAGCTCGCGACATCGCGATGGTCTTCCAGGACTACGCCCTTTACCCGCACATGACGGTGCGAGAGAACATGGGCTTTGCACTGAAGGTCGCCAAGCGCTCGAAGTCCGAGATCACCGAGCGAGTGGACCGCGCGGCGGAGATCCTGGGCCTGGAGGAGTTCCTGGATCGCAAGCCCAAAGACCTCTCCGGCGGCCAGCGGCAGCGCGTGGCCATGGGCCGGGCGATCGTCCGCGAGCCGCAGGTCTTCCTCATGGATGAGCCACTGTCCAACCTGGATGCCAAGCTGCGCGTACAGACCCGCGCGCAGATCGTGAAGCTGCAGAAGAACCTGGGGGTGACCACCGTCTACGTCACCCACGACCAGGTGGAGGCGATGACGATGGGCGACCGCGTGGCCGTCCTCAAGGACGGCGTGCTGCAGCAGGTGGACAGCCCGAAGGAGCTCTACGAGAACCCGGCTAACGCCTTCGTGGCGGGCTTCATCGGCTCGCCCGCGATGAACCTGCTGACCACAACCGAGCCGCTGCCGGGTTTCGGTGAGACCCCGCCGGCCGGCTACGCAGGCAACGGCGGATCCAAGGAGCTGATCGTGGGCGTGCGCCCGGAGCACCTCACCGTCGATGCCGAGGGCTCGGCTCGCGGCGTGCGCGGCGAGGTCAGCCTCGTCGAGGAGCTCGGCGCGGACTCCTATATCTATGCGGAGACGGACTACGACACCCTCGTGGCCCGGGGTGGGGCAGGCGCGCAGCCCGCCATCGGGGAGACCGTGGTGCTTTCCCCCGCGGCTGGTGCCCGGATCCACTTCTTCGACGCCCAGACCCAGGAGCGGGTCGGGGGTAACGGCCGGGGCTAGAATTCACCACTAGAAAGATATTCATCGTGGGATCTACCCCCCGATTACCTAAACTTGGGGTGCAGACTTTTCAGCTTTCCCGCTGACTGCCACTCACCACCGTGCCCCCCAGCGGCGCAGTGGTGGGTGGCTTCCCTGTATCTTTCGCCGGGAAGGTCAGCCGGGAATACCTTCTAGAAAGGCTCCACTATGGCAAACCAGTACAAGAAGATGCTGGCCATCCTCGCGGCATCCGGAATGGCCCTGGCAGCCTGCTCCGACGGCGGTTCTGACGACTCCGCCAAGGGACAGGAGGGCGCCGACGCCCGTGGCCCCATCACCTTCGCGATGGGTAAGAACGACACCGACAAGCTCCGTCCGATCATCGACGCATGGAACAAGGAGCACCCGGACGAGCAGGTTAAGCTGCAGGAGCTCGCCGGCGAGGCCGACGCCCAGCGCGACACCCTCGTGCAGTCCCTGCAGGCAGGTCAGGACGACATCGACGTCATGGCACTGGACGTCGTCTGGACCGCCCAGTTCGCAGCCAACGGCTGGCTCGCACCGCTGGAGGGCGACCTCGAGGTCGACACCAGCAAGCTGCTGCAACCGACCGTGGAGTCCGCAACCTACAACGACAAGCTCTACGCGCTGCCGCAGAACACCAACGCGCAGCTGCTGTACCGCAACACCGACATCGTCAAGGACGTCCCGGAGAACTGGGACGCGCTCGTCGAGAAGTGCAAGGAAGTCAAGGACCAGGATTGCCTGACCGCGACCCTGAAGCAGTACGAGGGACTGACCGTCATGACCGACAGCTTCATGCGCGGCTGGGGCGGCGCCATCATGGACGAGGACGGCAACGTCACCGTCACCGATGAGAAGTCCCAGGAAGGCCTGCAGGCGCTCGTGGACGCCTACCAGGACAAGACCATCTCCTCCGCCTCCACCGGCGCCACCGAGGAAGAGGTCAACCTCGCCTTCACGCAGGGCCAGACCGCGATGGCCATCAACTGGCCGTACATGTACACCAACGCCGAGGAGGAAGGCTCCGCGGTGAAGGGCAAGACCGAGGTCTCCCCGCTGGTCGGTAAGGATGGCGTCGGCGTGTCCACCCTGGGTGGCTACAACAACGGCATCAACGTGAACTCCAAGCACAAGGCCACGGCCAAGGAGTTCATCGAGTTCATCATCACCGAGGAGAACCAGCGCTCCTTCGCCAAGGCTTCCTTCCCACCGGTGCTGGCAAGCATCTACGACGAGGAAGACATCCAGAAGGAGTTCCCGTACATGGAGGCCCTGAAGGTCTCCCTGGAGAACGCGAAGCCGCGCCCGGCATCCCCGACCTACGACGCTCTGTCCAAGGCGGTGCAGGATAACTCCTACGCAGCACTGACCCAGAAGCGCCCGGTCGACAAGGTCACCGAGGACATGAAGAAGGCCATCGAGTCCGCTCAGGGCTAAAGCCTCTTCACCCCTCTCGTCGCGATGCGCGACACTCAGGCGGCCACCGCATCACCGTGATGTGGTGGCCGCCTCGCCATTCCTGTCGGGGCTGGCGACTATGCTCTTTATGCAACCCGCCCGCTGGTGTCCCCGGCGGGCCCGTCAACGGCAAAAGGAGAAAGCCTGTGAGCACCTCGCCGACATCGGTGGCACCGGCCAGCCAGCAGCCTGGCCCGGGTGCCGCGTCGCACGGCAGGAAGGCGAAGGACACGAGCAGCAGCACACCGCGCCGCGACCTGCGCGCGATCTGGCTCGTCGGCCCGGCCATGCTGCTGCTGGCCCTCGTCATCGGCTACCCGATCCTGCGGGCCATCTATCTTTCCTTCCAAGCCAACCGTCACCTTGACCCGGACACCGGCATGTTCGTGGAGGGTGGCTTCGCAGGCTTCGACCACTACCTCACGTGGATCGCCCAGCGCTGCATGAGCCCGAACGGCACCGTGGTGGAGTGCACCTCCGGCATGCTGCCGACGGACTTTTACCCCGCCCTCGGCATCACCCTCTTCTTCGTGGTGGTCACCGTCAGCCTGGAGACTGTGCTGGGTCTGTGGATGGCGCTGGTGATGAACCGCAGCTTCCTCGGCCGTGGCCTGCTGCGCGCCGCCGTGCTGGTGCCCTGGGCAATCCCCACTGCCGTGACCGCGAAGCTGTGGCAGTTCATCTTCGCTGACCAGGGCATCATCAACTCCCTGCTCGGCACCCAGATCCACTGGACCACCGACCCCTGGGCCGCCCGCTTCGCAGTGATCATCGCGGATGTATGGAAGACCGCCCCTTTCATGGCGCTGTTGATCCTCGCCGGCCTGCAGATGATCCCGCAGGGGGTCTACGAGGCCGCCCGCGTGGATGGTGCCTCCAAGTGGCAGCAGTTCACGCAGATCACCCTGCCGCTGGTTCGTCCCGCACTGATGGTCGCGGTACTGTTCCGCACCCTGGACGCGCTGCGCATGTACGACCTGCCGGTCATCATGATCTCCGAGTCCTCCAACTCCCCCACCGCCGTGATCAGCCAGCTGGTGATCACTGACACCAAGCAGGGCAATTACAACTCCGCCTCCGCCCTATCCACCCTCATCTTCCTGCTGATTTTCGGGGTGGCCTACGTAATGGTGCGGTTCCTGGGCGCCGACATCGGCGGTACCCAGGAGGCGGGCAGCAAGCCAAAGAAGTCCCTGCTGAACAGGCTGCGCGGCGGGAGCGTCGTCAATAAGAAGAAGGACGAGCCGAAGACTGAGACCGGCCGCGACGACGTCCCCGACAAGAACAACGCAGCGGGAGCGAAGGGTACGCAGACCGTAGATACCGCAGCGACGGGAGGACAGCGATGAAGAAGGCAACCCAGACTCTGCGCAACTACCTCGCCGTCATCGTGATCCTGGCGTGGGGGCTCGCGCCGTTCTACTGGATGGTGGTCACCGCCCTGCGCGACAAGCGCTACACCTTTTCCACCAACCCGCTCCCCAGCCACCTAACGATGGAGAACTTCCGGGACGCGCTGGCCACCGACGCGGGCAATAACTTCCTCCGGGCGATCGGCAACTCGCTGCTCATCGGTGCGGCGACCACCGCGATTGCGCTCACGGTGGGAGTGTTCACCGCCTACGCCCTGGCTCGCGTGGACTTCCGCGGCAAAGGGCTGGTCACGGGTATCATCCTGGCGGCCTCGATGTTCCCAGGAATCGCGCTGGTCACCCCGCTGTTCCAGCTCTTCTCGAAGATCGAGTGGATCGGCACCTACCAGGCGATGATCATCCCGAATATCTCCTTCGTGCTACCGCTGACGGTGTACACGCTGACCAGCTTCTTCCGCGAGCTGCCGTGGAAGCTGGAGGAGGCTGCCCGGGTGGACGGCGCCTCCCGTGGTCTGGCTTTCCGGAAGGTCATTCTTCCGCTGGCCACGCCCGCTCTGTTTACGACGGCCATCCTGGCGTTCATCGCGACCTGGAACGAGTTCATGCTCGCTAAGCAGCTGTCCACCCCCGCGGTGGAGCCAGTGACCGTGGCGATCGCCCGGTTCTCCGGTGCCTCGGCCTACGAGTTCCCGTATGCGGCAACGATGGCTGCCGGCGCGCTGGTGACGGTGCCGCTGGTTGTGATGGTGCTGGTCTTCCAGCGCCGCATCGTCTCCGGGCTCACCGCCGGTGGCGTGAAGTAGGGGTTGGTTGAGGATGTCGAAACCTGAGGATGCGGCGCGGGACGCGCGTGAGGAGCGGCCTGCCGTCGAGGCTGGTACGCAGTCTCAACCCGCCGGCGAGGTGGACCCGGACGGCCAGCGCAAGAAGCTGGTCTGGGAGTCCGCCCTGGGCTTCGTGGGCTTTTTCACTTTGCTGGCCGGGGTGCAGGCAGTGTGGAATGTCGTCCAGCCCGAGCCCTCCCCCTGGCCCGGTGTATTCTTCGCGATCCTGCTGCTGCTGAGCTGGCTCGTGTGGCGTGGCTACCGCCGCTACCGGGAGTACTAGCGCCTAGCCCGCCGGACAGCACACGATCTTGCCGGCCATGGTCATGAGCATAAAGAAAGCGCCCCTCGGGGCGCTTTCTTGCTTGTGGATCGGGCGGCGCTGCCCGGCGGCTGCGCTACCCAGTAGTGCGACAGTTGGGAACTACTCACCGAGGAGCTTGCGCTTGAGGGCAGCGTCCTTCTCCATGACGCTATCGCGCATATCCTCCTGGTACTTCACCATCCGCGCCATGAGCTCCGAGTCAGCCACCGCGAGCATTCGGACTGCCAGCAGGCCGGCGTTCTTCGCACCGTCGATGGAGACGGTGGCGGTCGGAACGCCCGCTGGCATCTGCACGATGGAGAGCAAGGAATCCAGGCCGTCGAGGTTCTTCAGCGCCCGCGGGATGCCGATGACCGGCAGCGGCGTGGCGGCAGAGACCATGCCCGGCAGGTGCGCAGCTCCCCCAGCGCAAGCGATGATGACCTTCACCCCGTTCTTGTGCGCTTCGCGGGCGTAGTCCAGCATGCGCTCCGGGGTGCGATGCGCGGACACCACGCCGATCTCCATGGGGATGCCGAACTCGGCCAATACCTCGGCGGCGGGCTCGACGGTCGGCCAGTCGGAATCGGAGCCCATGATCAGGCCGACCTGTGGGCCGGTGGGGGCAGAGTTCTTGTTGCTAGTCATGTTGTGTGCCTCCTGGGGCTGATCGGTTTTTAGGCTTCGGTCCAGCCGTCGGACCACTCGGCGGCGACGAGGAAGTCCGCGGCCAAGCGCGCCTCACGGCGCAGCTGTGCCACCGCTTCGTCGGTCGCGGGCTGGTCGGCGGGCAGGGAGAGATTGACGTGACCGATCTTGCGACGCGGGCGCCAGTCCTTGCCGTACATGTGGATCTTCGCCGCCGGGAAGCGGCGCCACACCTGGTCCATCCGCTCGTGCATCGGCATGGCCGGGTCAGCATCATCGTGTCCCAGCACATTGGCCATGACCGTGGCGGGCGCGGTGAGATCCGTGCTGCCCAGCGGGCGATCCAGCACCGCACGCAGGTGCTGCTCGAACTGGCTCGTCACGGAACCGTTCTGGGTCCAGTGCCCAGTGTTATGCGGACGCATGGCCAGCTCGTTGACGCTGATCGCCAGCTCCCCCTCGGCGTCGCGGAATTCAAAGAGCTCGACGGCGAGCACGCCGGTGACGTCGAGCTCGGTGGCGATGGTGCGGGACAGTTCACGGGCCTGGTTCAGTACCTCGCCGTCGTGACCCGGTGCTGGGGCGACGGCCTCCACGCAGATGCCGCGCTCCTGGACGGACTCGGTGATCGGCCAGGCCTTCGCCTCGCCCGACGGGGTGCGGGCAACCAGCGCGGAGAGCTCGCGGACCAGCTCCACCTTTTCCTCAGCCATCAGCGGCACGCCCTTGTCCAGCAGCTCGGCGACCAGCTCGTTGAGCTCGGCCTCGGAGTCCGGGAACCACACGCCCTTGCCGTCGTAGCCGCCGCGGCGGGCCTTGAGGCAGACCTTGCCGCCGGTGGTGGCCCAGAACGCGGCGGCGTCCTCGGTGTTCTCGATGGCGGTAAAGGCTGGGACCGGGGCGCCCAGCTCGGAGAGTTGCTGGCGCTGGATCAGCTTGTCCTGCGCATTGATCAGGGCCTTCGGCTGCGGCTGGACGTTGATGCCGGCGGCGATGAGCTCGTCGAGGAACTCATTCGGCACATGCTCATGGTCGAAGGTCACGGCGTCGGCGTCCGTCGAGACCTCCAGGACGTGTGCCTTATTGGTGTAGTCCCCCAGCACGACGTCCGCGGTGACCTGCGCAGCGGAGGCGTCGGCGGAGCCTGCGAGCACGCGAGCAGACAGGCCCAGTTCCACGGCCTCCTGCTGCATCATGCGGGCCAGCTGGCCGTCGCCGATGATGGTCACCAACGGGGCGCCCGGCGCGTGGGCAGCAGCCCGGGCGATGGACCAGTCGGCGGTGCGGGTCATGCTGGCCTCAGCGTTGGAGTCGGAAGCGGATGGTGCAGAAGAATGAGCTGAATCTTTCACACGGCCAATCATAGTGCCCGCGTGTAGCTGCGGATCAGGCGGACGAAGCGTTTGGCATAAGGCACGTCCCGCAGCACGATCGGATTGCGGGTACCCATCACAAACACGGAGACGGTGGAGCCTTTCGCGCGGGCATCGACGATATATTCCAGCGGCACCTGCGCGGTCTGGCTGCGCCAGTGCCCGGTGGCGGTGATGAGGCGCTCGTTGGTGAGCATCATCCGACTGCGGGCACGGAAGACCATCTGGCTCCCGCAGCGCCGCCAGGCCAAGAAGAGCCACAGCACCACCAGCGCGCGCCGACCCCACTGAGCTGCGACGTACAGCGGTTCGCCCACGTGCTGTGCCAGCTGGCTGGGCACCGGCAGGCTATAGCCGAGCAGCCGGAGAGCCTCCGCGTCGAGGAAGTGGTCGATCAGCCCGATCAGTGCCCAGGTGACCCCGGTGATCAGCAGCAGCTCCAGCACGGGGAAGACCAGGGAGCGGCGGTTGGGGCACAGCTCCGCGAGGATCCGCTCGTCTGGTTCGAAGGTGATTTTCCCGAAAGCCATCAGCGTTCCCCCTCCGCGGGCCGGAGGTGGGTGACGTCCCCCGCGGCGACGACCAACTCGCCGCCACCGTCGACGTCCACAATCAGCGCACCGGTGCCCTCCACGTCGCGGGCGACCCCGTGGGTGGTCGTGCCGTCCGGAAGGTGGACCACCACCTTCGTGCCCAGGGTGGACACGACCTGCCGGTAGCGCGGCAGCACGCTTTGCGGCGCCCCGCCCAGCTGGATGAAGCGACGCAGCCCGCTGAGCAGTTCGTCGATCAGCGCGATGGCCAGGCGGGTTCGCACCCCGGGGCCAGACTCGGCCGCATCCTGGTCTCCCGGCATGCCCTCCAGGACCAGGGAGGTCGCGTGCGGCACCGGCAGCTCCGAGCGCTGAAGATCCACGTTCAGTCCCAGGCCGATCACCACGATCGGTTCGGGTTCGAGCTGCACGGCCTCCACGAGGATTCCACCGAGCTTGCGGCCGTCCACCATCAGGTCATTGGGCCACTTCAGCTCCGCAGGCACCTCCGCACCGGCTGACCCACTGACCGCGCGCACCGCGTCCACCGCTGCGACACCGGTCAGCAGCGGCAAAAGGCCCAGCCGGTTCGCCACATCCACCCCCGGCAGTCGGGCTGCCACAGACACGATCAGCTGGCTGCTGCGCGGCGCACCCCACGCCCGATCCAGCCGCCCCCGACCCTGCGTCTGCTCTTCGGCGAAGAGTACGGAGAACTCCGGCACCTCCTCGCCCACCGCTAACGCCGCCCGGACCTGCTCAGCAAGCACGCTATTGGTACTCGTCGTCTGATCGAGTACCTCCACGGCCCCACAGCCGAGGGCCGACAGCACCTCGCGCAAGGTGGCAGCGTCGAGAAGAACACGGGAAGTTTGCATGCCCTTGATGTTAGAACACGGCGCGGACACACCCCGCCGACCGCAGCCGCCCAGCCCGTGTGGCACGAGGACTCCACCGCCGCATGATCTAGACTGTGTGCCATGAATCCTCAGAATGACACGTCCACCACGGCCGGCAAGATCGCGGATCTCCAGGATCGCCTGGCGAAATCCCGCCAACCCGCCGGTGAGGACGCGGTGCGGGCGGTGCACGGCGCCGGTCGCCTCACCGCCCGCGAACGGGTGGAAGCCCTGCTGGATGATGGCAGCTTCGTGGAAATCGACGCCCTGGCCCGCCACCGCTCTAAGGCCTTCGATCTGGAGAAAGAGCGCCCCTTGACCGATGGCGTCGTCACCGGCCACGGCACCATCGACGGCCGCCCGGTCTGCGTCTTCTCGCAGGACGCGACCCTGTTCGAGGGCAAGATCGGCGAGACGACCGGCGCGAAGATCATCAAGGTACTGGAGCTGGCGCTGAAGTCCGGCACCCCAGTGATCGGTTTCTACGACGGCGCCGGCGCCCGCCTCAAGGAGGGCATCATTGCCCTGGACATGTACTCCCGCATCCTTCGCCTGCAGTCACAGGCCTCCGGCGTGATCCCACAGATCGCGGTCGTCGCCGGCGAGTGCCGTGGCGTCCAGGTGCACGGGATCGCGATGTCCGACATCGTCATCTCCGTCGACGGGCAGGGTTCCCTGTCCATGGACGCCAACCCTGGCGGGGTGGTCGAGATTCAGGAGCCGGGCACCGCCCACATTGTGGTTCCCGACGAGTCCGCTGCACAGGACACGGTGGCCGACGTGCTGAGCTACCTGCCCTCTAATAACCGGGCAATTGCGCCTGCCACGGAGCCGGTGAACACCGAGCTGGCGAACCGCCACGCCGAGGAGGGCGCCGATGAGGCCGCGCTGGTCCACGAGATTAACCGCCTGATCCCGGACTCCGCGTCCGAAACCTACGACGTGCGCGATGTGCTGGCCGCGGTCCTGGACGAGGACAGCCTGCTGGAGCTCGGCCTGGGCTTCGCTCCGAACATCATCACCGGCTTCGCCCGCCTCGAGGGACGGGCAATCGGCGTGATCGCCAACCAGCCGACCGTGAAGGCCGGCGGCATCGACATCGACTCCGCGGAGAAGGTCAGCTACTTCATCCAGCTCTGCGACGCGTTCAACGTGCCCCTGGTCTCCTTCGTCGACGCCCCGGGCTTCCTGCCGGAGGATGCGGACGCGCCGGTGATCCGCCGCACCGCGAAGCTCTTCCACACCACGGCTGCAGCATCGGTCGGCAAGATCACGGTAATCACCCGCAAGGCCACCGGCTCGGCCTACCTGGCCCTGGCTGCAAAGCGGATGGGCACGGACCTGGTCTTCGCGTGGCCTACCGCGGAGGTCGCGGTGGCGGACGCTGATACCTTCGCCGCCGAGATCGGCACGGACGAGGCGGCCGCCCAGGATCCCTACGAGGCCGCGGCGAGCGGGCTGGTGGATGTGGTGCTGCCGCCGAGCGAGACCCGCCAGAAGCTGGCGGAAGGCCTCGGTCTGCTGGAGCGCAAGGTTGAGGACGGCTACCCGCGCAAGCACGGCATCGTCACGTTCTAGCGACCCGCCGCGCACCGAGGTCCCCCACCAAGCCCCCGTTTGGAGCACCCATGAGCAGAAAGTTTTCCCGAGCCCGCCGCAGCGTACAGCCAACAGAGCTCACCAGCGCACGGTTGACGCATCGCGCCGGCGCAGCGCCAGCTGAGCAGGAGGCATCACAGGCGGAGCCACAAGCAGCCGTCGAAGTGGTGAAGGGCAACCCCACGCCAGAACAGCGCCAGGCCTTGGAGCAGCTGGTGGGCGAGCTCACCGAGCAGGCCGAGGAGCGCCGCCGCGCCAAGCCGGACACCCGCGGCTGGTACGGCTTCGCCGCCGAGCCTTTTCCCGATGCCCCGGAGCCAAACCCGGCGGGCTTCCGAAGCCCGAATTTGCCGCAGGCCTAGCGCCCCGCACCTCATGGTGGCGGCTCGCCGCTGACTACTCCCATCCCCTTCAAGGAGCGAGACATGCCTGATTCACTGGCCACCCCACGCATCGTGCTGGCGTCCTCCTCTCCCTCCCGGCTGTCCATCCTACGCAGCGCCGGGGTGGAGCCAGTAGTCCAGGTCTCCGGTGTGGACGAGGACGCCGCGATGCAGCGTTTGATCGACGAGGCCGCGAGCCAGGGGCGCACCCCCACCCCCGCCGAGAAGGTCTGCCACTTGGCCAAGGCCAAGGCGAATGCCGTCCTGGAAGACGGGCTCCAGCTCGGCGAGGGCGACGTCCTGATTGGTGGGGACAGCATGCTGCTGCTCGACGGGGGACTGCAGGGAAAGCCCCACACCGCGAAGGAAACTGTGCGCCGCTGGCAGCAGCAACGGGGCAAGCGTGCGGAGCTGATCACCGGGCACGCGATCTACCACGGCGGACAATGGTTCGAGGGCTCCTCGGCCACCAGCGTATTCTTCGCAGATGCCAGCGATAAAGACATCGAGGCCTACGCAGCCTCCGGCGAGCCCTGGGGTTGTGCAGGTGCTTTCACACTGGAGGCACTCGGTGGCTGGTTCATCGACCGCATCGAGGGGGATCCCTCCAGCGTCATTGGGCTTTCCCTCCCGCTGGTGCGCCGGGCACTGGAGCACTTCGGGCTCAGCGTCTCGGACTTCTGGAACCGCTAGCCGCAGCCAGGGCAGCTGATACGGTCGCTACCCCGGCGCGCCGCCGGTATCAGCTTCGTTGTGTTCTCCTCCCGTCAGCTTCGCTGTGCAATCGGCACGACCTTCCGCTGCTCGGGCCCGTTATAGGCCGACAGCGGGCGAATCAGCGAGTTGTTCTCATACTGCTCCACGATGTGCGCCGTCCAGCCCGCCACGCGGGCAATGACGAATAGCGGCGTGAAAAAGTCCACCGGGAAGCCCAGCAGGTAATAGGCAGGGCCGGCCGGGAAGTCGAGATTCGGCTTGATCCCGGTGCGCTTGTCCATCGCCGCGGCGAGGTTCTCGTACATCTCCACCCACTTGGCCCCATCGTGGCGCTCGGCCAGTGCGCGGAAGGATTGCTCCATGCTCGGCACGCGGCTATCCCCGTTCTTGTAGACGCGGTGGCCGAAGCCCATGATGAGGTCCTTGTTATCCAGCGTCTTATTCACCCACTCCTCTGCATTCGCCGGGTCGTCGACCTCCAGCATGGTGTGCATGACGAACTCATTGGCACCACCGTGCAGCGGCCCCTTCAGCGCTCCGATCGCGCCGGTGATCGCGGAGTACACATCGGAGCGCGTCGAGGTGATGACGCGGCTGGTGAAAGTGGAGGCGTTGAAGGAGTGCTCGGCGTAGAGGATGAGGGACTTCTCGAAGTCCCGCACGTCCTCCGGATTGCTCGCCGGCGAGTCCGGCCCGTTGCCGAAGACCATGGCCAACAGGTTTTCCGCCACCCCTTTCTCCGGGTCCGGGGCGACGATGTCCTCGCCCTTCCGGCGGCGGATGTCCATCGCCATGGCCATCGGCAGCTGGGCCAGCAGGTTGTGGCCGACGTGCGTGATGTGCTCCCGGTTTGGGGTGAAGTGCTCCGGATCCTTGGTTCCCATGTAGCTCACTGCGGTGCGCATGACGTCCATGGGATGGCAGTCGGTGGGCAGGGAGTGGATCAGAGAGATCAGCCCGGCATCGAGCTTGCGGTACGAGCGGCCCGCTTTGTTGAACTCGGTGAGCTGGGCTTCGGTGGGAAGTTCCCCGTTCCACAGGAGATAGAACACCTCCTCAAAGCTGCAGTTCTCGACGAGGTCTTGGACGGCGTAGCCGCGATAGGTCAGCGAGTTCGTCTCCGGCATGACCTTTGACACGCTGGTGTAGTCGGCGACCACACCGTAGAGCCCCTTGCGGACCTCCGGCTGTTCGGCTGTGGTGTTCTGAGTGTTCGTGCTCATGGTGGAAGCTCCTTTGCTCCTCGTTGCTGTGGCTCAGGTGGTGCTCTTGGTCTTGGCGCTGCTGCGACGCGGGCGTTGCGTGGAATCGGTTGCTGTTGGTCTTCCCGGTTCCTTCGCGCCCCTCGGAGCCTCGCTGTGCGCTAGAAGATGCCCCGCGGGATCTGTGGCGCGCGGGCCAGGGTGTCCGCGGAGAATCGGATGTTGAGTTCCCCGAAGTCCGCAGCACTCATCGCTGGCAGGTTTTCGGCTGCGTCCAGGAAGCGGTTCTGTTCCGCCTCGTCGATGACGCCCTCCGCCAGGGTCCGGAACTTTTCGACGTAGTTGGCGCGTTCGAAGGGACGTTCGCCCAACGGGTGTGCGTCGGCGACGGCAAGCTCGTCTTCAATGACGGTGCCGTCCTTCAACGTGATCACCGCGCGTGCCCCGAAGGCCTTTTCCGCGGGGTCATCGGAGTGGTATCGGCGTGTCCACTCCGGGTCCTCCACCGTGGAGATCTTTCGCCACAGCTCGATGGTTTCTGGTCGCTGCGCCCGTTCCGGGGCGTAGCTGTGCTCGTGGTGCCACGTACCGTCTTCGAGAGCCACGGCGAAGATGTACATCACCGAGTGGTCGAGGGTTTCGCGCGAGGCATGCGGGTCGAACTTCTGCGGGTCCCCGGAGCCGGTGCCGATGACATAGTGCGTGTGGTGGCTGGTGTGCAGCACGATGGATTCGATCTGGCTGAGGTCGCCGACCTGATCGCGCATGCGCCGGGCCAGGTCGATGGGCGCCTGGGACTGATACTCGGCTGAGTGCTCCTTGGTGTAGGTATCCATGATTCCGCGCTTGGGTTCCCCCGGCTCCGGCAGCGGAACCGTGTACTCGCCCTCCGGTCCGTCGAGGAGCCAGGCGATCACGCCGTCCTCCCCCTCCCAGATCGGGGCGGGAGCGCCCTCTCCGCGCAATGCTCGGTCGACGGCCTCGATGCCCATCTTCCCCGCGAAGGCTGGGGCGTGGGCCTTCCAGCTGGAGATCTCTCCCTTGCGGGATTGGCGGGTCGCGGTCGTGGTGTGCAGCGCCTGGCCGATGGCCTGGTAGGTCTGCTCCGGATCCAGCGACAGCAGGCTCCCCAGTCCCGCAGCTACTCCCGGGCCCAGATGGGCCACGTGGTCGATCTTGTGTTTGTGCAGGCAAATTCCCTTCACGAGGTTGACCTGGGTCTCGTAGGCGGTGGTAATCCCGCGGATCACGTCCTTGCCGCTCAGCCCCAGGTCCGCCCCGCGGTGCTGGGCGACCGCAAGTATCGCGGGGATGTTATCCCCCGGGTGGGAGTAGTCCGCGGCCAGAAAAGTGTCGTGGAAGTCCAGCTCCCGCACCGCCACCCCGTTGGCCCAGGCCGCCCACTCCGGGGACACCCTGTCCGCCACGCCGAAGACGGTCGCGCCCTCCCCCTGCAGCGGTCGGCCAACCGATAGGGCCTGGGAACGGGCAGAGGACACCGGGCGACGCAGCACCGAGGCCACCGCGACGGCCGCGTTGTCAATCACTCGGTTGACGACCATCTCCTCGACGTCCTCATCGACGGCGACCGGGTCGGCAACCATCGTCGCGAACTTCCAGGCCAGGTGTTCTTCCCTGGGGAACTCTTCGGCAGACTTTCGGGTACGGACAACGTGGTTTTTCACTATGAGCCTCCTCACAACTCCTTAGCTTGGCGAACATAATAGACTGCATAGAGGACACGCGGAGCGCTTTCCCTCAAGACCGCTAGTGAGAGAATTCATAGTTCTCCGGCCAGGAGCACGTCAGCCCCACCCCAGTTCAGAAGACCTTGGGCGAAACACCGCGCGCCAGGTAACAATTCGGCAACGAATAGCGGTAGGGTGATGAGTTCAACGAGGACCCAAATTGGAGGAGTTAACGTCGTGACGGCCAAGACGGATCAGGTGTCGAGCGCGCCAGCTCAAGATGCTGCTGCGACGGCGAGCTCCGAGGGCATCACCCCCATTAAGAAGGTGATGATCGCCAACCGTGGCGAAATCGCGATCCGCATCATCCGCGCCGCGCAAGACGAAGGCATTGCCTCCGTCGCGGTCTACGCCGAGCCCGACGCCGACGCCCCGTACGTCCGCATGGCCGACGAGGCCTTCGCACTGGGCGGCCAGACCTCCGCCGAGAGCTACCTGAACATCGACAAGCTGATCGCCGCAGCCAAGGAGTCCGGCGCAGACGCCGTCCACCCCGGTTATGGCTTCCTTGCGGAGAACGCTGATTTCGCACGCGCCGTCATCGACGCGGGTCTGAACTGGATCGGCCCACCGCCGGAGGCCATCGACCGCCTCGGCGACAAGGTCACCGCCCGCCAGATCGCAGCGATGGTGGACGCCCCCATGACGCCGGGAACGAAGAGCCCAGTCTCCAGCGCCGCCGAGGTTGAGGAGTTCGCCAAGGAGCACGGCCTCCCGGTCGCTGTGAAGGCTTCCTTCGGTGGCGGTGGCCGCGGCATGAAGGTCGCCTACACGATGGAGGAGATCCCGGATCTCTTCGACTCCGCCACCCGTGAGGCCATCGCAGCCTTCGGCCGCGGTGAGTGCTTCGTCGAACGCTACCTCGACCGCGCCCGCCACGTGGAGGCGCAGATCCTGGCCGATAAGCACGGCAACGTCCTGGTCGCATCCACCCGCGACTGCTCCACGCAGCGTCGCTTCCAGAAACTCATCGAGGAAGCCCCAGCCCCGTTCCTGACCGCCGAGCAGAACCGCCGGATCTACGAGTCCGCCGAGGAAATCTGCCGTGCCGCGGGCTACCAGGGCGCGGGCACCGTGGAGTACCTGGTCGGTTCCGACGGTCTGGTCAGCTTCTTGGAGGTCAACACCCGCCTGCAGGTCGAGCACCCCGTCACCGAGGAGATCACCGGCTGGGACCTGGTGCGCGAGCAGTTCCGCATCGCAGAGGGCCGCCCATTGTCCCGGACGAGCCGCCCGACGCTGCGCGGACACGCCATCGAGTTCCGCATTAACGGCGAGGATGCGGCCAATAACTTCATGCCAAACCCGGGTATGGTCACCGCCTACCGTGAGCCCTCCGGCCCGGGTGTCCGCATGGACTCCGGAATCGAGGAGGGCGCCGTCATCGGCGGCCAGTTCGACTCCATGCTGGCCAAGTTGATCGTCACCGGCGAGACCCGCCAGCAGGCGCTGGAGCGTTCCCGTCGTGCGCTCGACGAGTTCGTGGTCGAGGGCATGCCGACCGTGTTGCCCTTCGACCGCGCGATCGTCCGCGACCCGGCGTTCATCGGCGACGGCGAGAGCTTCGACGTGTACACCCGCTGGATCGAAGAAGAATGGAAGAACGAGCTCGAGCCTTTCGTCGACCCGGACGACGTCGCCGAGGACGACTCCGAGCCGAAGCAGAAGTTCGTGGTGGAGGTCGCCGGCCGCCGCATCGAGGTCGCGCTGCCGTCCAACCTCTCCTTCGGCGGGCTGTCGCCGAAGAAGAAGGCCAAGAAGCGCCGCTCCAAGGGCGGGTCCGGCGCAGGCGTCTCCGGTGACGCGGTGGCCGCGCCGATGCAGGGCACCGTCATCAAGGTCTCCGTCGAAGAAGGCCAGGAAGTCGCCGAGGGCGACGTCGTGGTCATCCTCGAGGCCATGAAGATGGAAAACCCCGTCAAGGCCCACAAGTCCGGCGTCGTCACCGGCCTGGCCGTCGACGAGGGCAAGCAGGTCAACAAGAACGACGTGCTCTTCGAGATCAAGTAGTTCGTTTCTCCTGCTCCCCAGCGGTCATCCGCTGGGGAGTCGTCATTTCCAGAAGCCGCGCGGTGAGGCCCATACGAGGCACCCTCGATGAGTCCCACCCGTGCCGTGTTCCGGCAGGACGTCGTCGAAGAACTCCGCCCGGTGATCGTGGCAGTCTCCCCCACACTCTGCAGAAAACACGCGTGCCCCTCCGGAAGATCCGGAGGGGCACGAGCCGGCGCCGTCGTTAGGCCGGCTTGATGACGACGATCAGGTCGCCGCCCTCGACCTTGGTCGGCTGGGACAGCGCGACCCGCTCGACGACGCCGTCGATGGTGGCGGAGATGTTCGCCTCCATCTTCATCGCCTCGATCGTGGCGATCGGCTGACCGGCCTCGACCTTGTCGCCCGCCGCGACGACCGGGTTGACGACGCCGGCGAACGGGGCCGGGACATGGCCCTGGTTCGAGGAGTCGGCCTTCTCGACCTCGGCGACGGTGGACTCGGCGCTGTTGTCGCGGACCAGCAACGGACGAATCTGGCCGTTGACGTTGAGCACAACCCGACGCATGCCCTTCTCATCCGGCTCTCCGACGGCGTCCAGACGCACGACCATCGGCGGATTGGTGTTGTCGTCGGTGCCGCCGGAACGCAGAACGACTTCCTGGCCCTCGGGCAGCCCGTAGAAGAAGACGTGGTCCTCGAGCCGGGAGGTCTCCCCGTAGTTGCGGTGGTGCTCGGCCAGCTCGGCGGCCTGCTTCGGGAAGAGCAGCCGGTCCAGGGCGCCACGACGGGTGTCGTGGTCGGTGGCCGCGAGGTTGCCCGCCTCCTCCGCCGGAACCTCGACCAGGCTCTGCTGGCCTTGGCCCCGGCCCTCGAGGATCTTCTCGGTGATCGGCGGCCAGCCGCCCGGAGGGGTGCCCAGCTCACCGCGCAGGAAGGAAATCACGGAGTCCGGGATGTCGTACTTGGTGGGCTCCTTGGCGAACTCCTCCGGAGTCACGTCAGCGCCGACCAGCGACAGCGCGAGGTCACCGACGACCTTGGAGGACGGGGTCACCTTGGTCGGTCGACCGAGCAGCTCGTTGACGCCGGCGTAGGCGTCCTCGATGAGTTCGAAGCGGTCGCCCAGGCCCAGCGCCGTGGCCTGGGTACGCAGGTTCGACAGCTGGCCGCCCGGAATCTCGTGCCGGTAGACCCGGCCGGTCGGGCCCGGGATCCCGGCCTCGAACGGGGCGTAGACTTGCCGCACGCCCTCCCAGTACGGCTCCAGCTCGGAGACGGCAGCCAGCGAGATGCCGGTGTCGCGCTCGGTGTTGGCGAACGCCGCGATGATCGCGGACAGGGACGGCTGGGAGGTGGTGCCGCCCAGCGGTGCGGAGGCGCCGTCGACGATGTCCGCCCCGGCCTCGGCCGCGGCGAGGTAGGTCGCCAGCTGACCGCCCGCGGAGTCATGGGTGTGGATGTGAATCGGCAAGTCGAAGTTCTTGCGCAGAGCGGTGACCAGCGTGCGGGCGGCCTCCGGCCGCAACAGGCCGGCCATGTCCTTGATGGCCAGGACATGGGCGCCGGTGCCCGCGATCTCCTCGGCCAGCTTCAGGTAGTAGTCCAGCGTGTAGAGGTCTTCCTTCGGATCCGCGAGGTTTCCGGAGTAGGCCATCGCGACCTCGGCGACCGTGGTGTTGGTCTCGAGGACGGCCTCGATGGCCGGGCGCATCTGGGAAACGTCGTTGAGGGCGTCGAAAATGCGGAAGACGTCGATGCCGGAATCCGCGGCCTCCTGGACGAAGGCGCGGGTCACGGACTCCGGGTAGGGCGTGTAGCCGACGGTGTTGCGGCCACGCAGCAGCATCTGGATGTTGACGTTCGGCAGCGCCTTGCGCAACTGATCCAGGCGGTCCCACGGGTCCTCGAAGAGGAAGCGCATGGCGACGTCGTAGGTCGCGCCACCCCAGGCTTCGACGGAGAAGAGCTCCGGGGTCATCTGGCCAGTGGCGACGGCGGCGTGGACGAGCGTATCGGTGCGCACGCGGGTGGCGAGCAGGGACTGGTGCGCGTCACGGAAGGTGGTGTCGGTGACGCCCAGGGCCTTCTGCTCGCGGATCTTCTGCGCGAAACCGGCGGGGCCGAGTTCGAGGAGATCGTTGCGGGAACCGCGCGGCGGGGTCTCGTCGAGCTGAATGTGCGTCAGTTTGCGCCACGGCTGCTGGCGGGTCGGCGCCGGCCCGTTGGGCTGGTTGACGGTCACGTTGGCGACGAAGTCCAGTAGCCGATCGTTCTGGTCCTCCGCCGGCGGCGCCTCGAGCAGGTGGATGTGGTCGGCGATGAAGCTGGTGGAAATGCGCTTGGTCTGGAAGTCGGATTCGCGCAGCAGCGCCCGCAGGAAACCGATGTTGGTGGAGACGCCGCCGACCTGGAACTCGTTGAGGGCTCGCATCGCGCGGGCGATGACCTGCTCGAAGTCGGCGCCACGGCAGGTCATCTTGACCAGCAGGGAGTCGAAATTCGGGGTGATCTCGGTGCCCACCGCCACGGAGCCGTCGAGACGGACGCCCGCTCCGCCCGGGGAGCGGTAGGAAGTGATGGTGCCGGAGTCCGGACGGAAGCCGTTGTGCGGATCCTCGGTGGTGATGCGGGTCTGCAGCGCGGCGCCGGTGATCTTGATGTCCTCCTGGCGCAGGTCCAGCTCCTCCAGGGTGGCGCCGGCTGCGAGGTGCAGCTGCGCCTTCACGATGTCGACGCCGGTGATTTCCTCGGTGACGGTGTGCTCTACCTGGACGCGCGGGTTCATCTCGATGAAGTAGTGGTTGCCGCGTTCATCGACGAGGAATTCCACGGTGCCGGCGCCCTGGTAGGCGATCTCCTCACAGAACTTCACGGCGTCCGCGCAGATTTTGTCGCGCAGCTCGGTCGGGATGTGCTGCGCCGGGGCGATCTCCACGACCTTCTGGTGGCGGCGCTGCAGGGAGCAGTCGCGCTCGTAGAGGTGGATGATGTTGTTCTCGGAGTCGGCCAGGATCTGGACCTCGATGTGCTGCGGGTTGATGACCGCGGTCTCGAGGTAGACGTGGGCGTCGCCGAAGGCCGCCTCCGCCTCGCGGGAGGCCTCGGTGGCCAGCTGGGCGAGGTCCTCTGGCTTCTCGACGAAGCGCATGCCACGTCCACCGCCGCCGGCGACGGCCTTGACGAAGATCGGGAACTGGAAGTCCTTGGCGTAGTCGACCAGGTCGTCGATGTCGGTCGACGGCTTGGAGTCGTCGAGGATCGGCAGCCCGGCGCGCTGGGCGGCCTCGACCGCGGCGGCCTTGTCGCCGGTCAGGTCCAGGGTTTCCGGGGTCGGGCCGACGAAGGTGATGCCGTTGTCCGCGCACGCCCGGGCGAATTCCGCGCGCTCGGCGAGGAAGCCGTAGCCCGGGTAGATGGCGTCGGCGCCGGTCTTCTTGGCGGCGGCGATGATGTCGTCGATGTCGAGATACGCCTTGACCGGCGCCCCCTCCTCACCGATGCGGACCGCTTCGTCGGCGAACGGCCGGTGAAAGGAATTACGATCTTCCCTCGGATAGACGGCGACGGTCTTGGCGCCGGTCTCGAATGCTGCGCGGAAAGCGCGCACGGCGATTTCGCCACGGTTGGCGACGAGCACCTTGTTGAAGGACGGCAGTGTGGAGGTGGCCACGCGAGGTTCCCCTTCCCGAGAAATAAGAAATGTGAATCAGGTAACGGAGATAGCCTAACGTATGTCCATTCGACATATCTCCATGAGTGAGAGTAGTCTCACCCCGTCGCCCCGGAGGTTGGGGACAGCGGGATGAGACTGACTGTGTGAAGCTAACCTACTTCTGGAGGTGGCGCTCCTCCGGGCCGTCGTAGGCCGACAGCGGACGAATCAGCGAGTTGCTCTCGTACTGCTCGAGAATGTGTGCGGACCAGCCGGTGATGCGAGACATCACGAACAGCGGCGTGAAGAACGGGATGTCGAAGCCCATGATGTGATATGCCGGGCCGGCCGGGAAGTCCAGGTTCGGGCGGATCTTGATCGAGGTGTTCTCGTACATGGTCTCAGCCAGGATGTCGTACATCTCGACCCACTTCTCGGAGCCTTCGTGCTCGGTGGCGAGCTTCTTGAACGCCGCTTCCATCGTCGGCACGCGCGAGTCGCCTTTTTTGTACACGCGGTGACCGAAGCCCATGACCAGGTCCTTGTTGGCCAGCTTGTCCTTGGCCCACTGCTCGGCGTTGGCCGGGTCGCCGATCTCGATCATGTTGTGCATGACCGCCTCGTTGGCGCCGCCGTGCAGCGGGCCCTTGAGCGCGCCGATCGCGCCGACGATGGCGGACCACGGGTCACTCATGGTGGAGGTGATCACACGGGCGGTGAACGTGGAGGCGTTGAAGGAGTGCTCGGCGTAGAGGATCATCGACTTCTCGAAGCATTCGACGTCGCCCGGCTTGTTCAGCGGGGAGTCCGGGCCGTCGCCGAAGACCATCCACAGGAAGTTCTCGGTGAAACCGAGGTCCTTGCGCGGCTCGACGTAGCCGTCGCCGCGGCGGCGGCGGATGTCGAGTGCCACGATGGTCGGCAGCTTGGACAGCAGCTGGCGGCCGACCCAGCGGATGTGGTTGGAGCTGGCGGTGAAGTGGTCCGCGTCGTAGCTGCCGAGGAAGGCGACGGCGCTGCGCAGAACGTCCATCGGGTGACAGTCGGTCGGCATCGACATGATCATGTCGATCGTCTTCTGGTCCAGGGCGCGGCCGTTCCAGCACTCGCGCTTGAAGTCGTCCAGTTCTTCGGCGTTGGGCAGTTCGCCGCGCAGCAGCAGGTAAGCGACCTCTTCGAAGGTGCAGTTCTCCGCCAGTTCCTGGACGGGGTAGCCACGGTAGAGCAGGGAGTTGGTCTCCGGGTTGACCTTGGAGACGGCGGTGTAGTCGGCGTAGACGCCGGCGAGGCCCTTGCGGATGTCGGGTGCGTTGTTGTCAGACATGATGGTGCTCCTTATCAAGTGAAAGGGGGCGTTACTTCTCGAAGGTGGGCTTGTAGCTTTCCGCGGAGTAGGTGAATACCTGCTGGTCGAAGGCGTTGTAGTCCTCGTAGCGGACCAGTTCGTAGAGTCGCGATCGGTGCTGCATTTTGTCGAGCCAACCGGTCTGGGTGCCGGTGGACCCGATCTCGCGCAAGGCGTCCTCCACGGCACCCATCGCGATACGCAAGGTGGTGACGGGGTAGATCACCGCGTTGTAACCGATGTCCTGCAGGGTGTCGGCGCTGAGGAGTTCGGTTTTGCCGAACTCGGTCATGTTCGCCAGCAGGGGCGTGTCGACGGCGGCGCGGAACTTCTCGAAGTCGGCCGGCTCGTAGAGCGCCTCGGTGAAGATGAGGTCCGCGCCGGCGTCGGCGTAGGCCTTGGCCCGTTCGATCGCGGCGTCGACGCCCTCGACGCCGGCGGCGTCGGTGCGGGCGCAGATGATGAAGTTCTCGTCGCGGCGTTCGTTGACGGCCGCGGTGATGCGGCGGACCATCAGCTCGGTGGGCACGACCTCCTTGCCGTCGAGGTGCCCGCAGCGCTTGGGGTTGACCTGGTCTTCGAAGTGGCAGCCGGCCAGGCCGGCGTCCTCGAATTCCGCGATGGTGCGGGCGGCGGACATCGGTTCGCCGAAGCCGGTGTCGGCGTCGACGAGCACCGGCAGCGAGGTGGCCCGGGCGATCTGGCGCGAGCGGTCGGTGACCTCCGTCAGCGTGGTCAGCCCGATGTCCGGCAGCGCCAGGTCGTTGGCCAGCACCGCGCCGGAGACGTACACGCCCTCAAACAGGCCGAGGTCCTCGATGAGGCGGGCGACCAGGGGGGAGAACGCGCCGGGGATTTTCTGGATGGTGCCGGAGTTCAGTCCGTCGCGCAGTGTCTTACGGCGCTCGGCCGGGGTCACGGTCGGTGAGTAAAGGCCAGCCATTACAGCAGTCCTTCCGGGGTGTCGGGGGCCTCGGCCAGGACCTCGTCGAGCACGGTGATGTTCAGCTCGGTGAGGTCGGTCAAGTTTTCCAGTCCTTCGACGGCCGCGAGGAAGCGGTCCTGCTCCTCCGGGGAGACCACGCCGTCGGCCAGCGTGCGGAACTTCTCCACGTACTGGGCGCGCTCGAAGGGGCGGGCGCCGAGCGGGTGGGCGTCGGCCAGCGCCAGCTCGTCGACGATCTCGGTGCCGTCCTTGAGGGTGATCACCGCGCGGGCGCCGAAGGCCTTCTCCGCCGGGTCGGTCGAGAGGTAGCGGCGGGTCCACTCCTCGTCCTCGACCGTGGAGACCTTGTGCCACAGCTCGACGGTCTCCGGGCGGCCGGCGCGCTCCGGGGTGTAGGAGTCGACGTGGTGCCACTTCCCGTCCTCCAGGGCGACGGCGAAGATGTACATGATGGAGTGGTCCAGCGTCTCGCGTGAGGAGGTCGGGTCCATCTTCTGCGGGTCGTTCGCGCCGGTGCCGATGACGTAGTGGGTGTGGTGCGAGGTGTGCAGGACGATGGAGTCGATGTCCGCGGTGGACACGCCCTTATCCGCCAGGGTGGACTTCATGCGCCGAGCCAGGTCGATCAGCGCCTGCGCCTGGTACTCGGCGGAGTGTTCCTTGGTGAAGGTGTCCAGGATGCCGCGCTTTTCCTCGCCCTCGGCGGGCAACGGGATGGTGTATTCGTGCTCCGGGCCGGCCAGCAGCCAGGCGATGACGCCGTCCTCGCCCTCCCAGATCGGGGCCGGGGCGCCCTCGCCGCGCATGGTGCGGTCGACGGCCTCGACGGCCATCTTGCCGGCGAAGGCCGGGGCGAAAGCCTTCCAGGAAGAGATCTGCCCCTTGCGCGACTGGCGCGTGGCGGTGGTGGTGTGCAACGCCTGGCCGACGGCCTGGTAGATCGTGTCCACGTCGAGGCCGAGCAGGGTGCCGATGCCGGCGGCGGCCGACGGGCCCAGGTGCGCCACGTGGTCGATCTTGTGGCGGTGCAGGCTCATGCCGCGCACGAGGTTGACCTGGATCTCGTAGCCGGTGGCCAGACCGCGGATGAGGTCGCGGCCGTTCTTGCCGGTGGTCTGTGCGGCGGCCAGGATCGCGGGGATGTTGTCGCCCGGGTGCGAGTACTCCTCGGCGAGGAAGGTGTCGTGAAAGTCCAGCTCACGCACGGCGGTGCCGTTGGCCCAGGTCGCCCACTCCGCAGAGTAGGTGCCGGGGATGCCGAAGATGGCGGCGCCGCGCTCAGAGGGGTGTGCCTGCGCCTGCCGACGGGCGACGGTGACCGGGCGACGCGTCACCGACGCCGCGGA
>JBHWRM010000004.1:0-16515 GCA_043426695.1 Corynebacterium sp.
TTGGCCTTCGGGTCCTCGGTGTTCTCCACCGGGTTGCCGTCGCCGCCGATGCTGCCCGTCTGCCCGACGGTGTTGCCCTCGTCGCCGGATTCCGTGCCCTCGTCCGGGATCCCGTCGCCGTCGAGGTCGCGCATGCCCTCGGTCAGCGTGCCTGCGTTCGGGTCATTCGGCTCGACCAGGGGTGCGGTGCCAGGGATGGAGCCCGGGCCGGAGTAGGTGCCCGCCAGGGTGACGGAGAGCTCCTTGTCGTCCAGGGACGGGTCCTCGACGATCTCCAGGCCGCCGAGCTGCTTGGCCAGGCCGCGGGCGGCTGGGTCGTTCTTATCCTTGGCGTTGACCTGGGACTCCGAGACGCCGGTCTCCTCGGAGTTACCGACCTCGCCCTCCTTGTAGCCGTAGTTTCGGGTCAGCTCGGAGACGTTCGCGGCCACCCCTGGGATATTGGAGGCGTTGAAGACGTTCACGCGGTAGTCCTTCGCGTCGTAGTCCTCGATCGGGCCGTCCTTGTCCTTATCCTTGGCAGCCTCATCGCCGCCGTCCGCCGGGGCATCCTCGCCGAGCAGTTCATTGAAGAACTCGTGGACCTGGTCGGCGTCGACGGTAACGATGGATTCGCCCATGTCACCGACCCCGTCGATGGAGGTCACGGGGATGGTCTGGAACTTCACGTTGCCGCCGGCCAGGTCCTGCATCTGGGTTGCCAGGGACATGACGTCCCAGCCCTGGTCCAGAACCACGGAGCGCTCCACGGCGTCGTTGATGCGGTTTAGCGCGGAGGGGTCGGTCAGCGTCTTGGAAGACAGCACCTTGTTGACCAGGGAGGCCATGTAGGCCTGCTGGCGGGTGATGCGGTCCAGGTCGCCGCGGGGCAGTCCGTGGCGCTGGCGGACGAAGCTTAGCGCCTGGGATCCCTTGAGCGTGGAGCGGCCCTTCGGGAAGTTCGCGCCGGAAAGCGGCTCCTTGACCTTTTCTTTTAGGCAGACGTCCACGCCGCCGACCGCGTCGGTGAGCAGGACGAAGCCGAGCAGGCCGATCTCTGCGTAGTGGTCCACGGTGATTCCCGTCAGGTCTGCGACGGAGTGGATGAGAGCCTGGCGTCCGGCCTGCTTGCTGGCCTCCTCGTCGCTCTTTTCCTGCTCAGCGTCCGCCGGTTCGGTGCGGCGCTCGGCGATCTTTTGTTCTTCCTCGAATTTCGCGGTGCCGTAGACGCCGTTGAGCTTCATGTTGCCGTTCGGGGTGGCGACGTACGTGTCGCGAGGCAAAGAGACGGCGGTCGCTCCGGAACCGTCGTTGGGCACACGGATGAGGATGATCGTGTCCGTGTTGGTGGCTTCCTCCTCACCCGCGTTGAGCATGTCGATCTCCTTTTGGCTCAGGGGATTGCCCTGGGCGTCCGTGCGGGAGTCGACGCCGACCAGGAGGATGTCGGTCGCGCCGTCCTGATTATCGCCGAGGGAGAGCTCGCCGGTCTGGGCGAGGCGCCCGTCGAGCTGGCCGATCGCCTTATACCCAACCGCGCCGATCACCAGCACCAACGCGGAAACCGCGGCGAGCACCATGCGCACCGGCTTCGAGCCGATCTGGCGGGTGGCAGTATCCCCGGGGGCGGGCATGATTTGGCGGGAGGAGCGCCGCGGTGTGGCAGGCTCCGAATCCACCCTGCCTGCGCGATCTGCCCGCGAGCGGTAGCCGCGGGGCTGCTGGTCGCCAGCATTGGGGGGCATAGTCATAGGGTTTTCTTCTCATTCCCGGTTGGCAGATCCGCTGGGGTGCGGGCGGCCTCGTGGCACACAAAACTCCGATAATTATAGGCCTTTTCCACTGCCAAGCCCACTACCTCCACGGTGGGTGCAGCGACCGCCCGGGCGGGTTCTGCTTCCCCCGTTGGGCTGTGGGGCCTTAGTAATCTGGAAGCCATGCCACAGTCACAAGATTTCCCGACCAACCCCGAGTGCCCGTTGGGCGCTGACGCTGCGCGCGGCACTGGTGCCAGCCGTGAGGATTCCCAGGTTGACGAGAACACCGCTGCGCTAACGGAAACGTCTGGGGGTGCGACACCCGGGGTCGTCGTACTGGGGGCCGGGGGGCAGCTTGGTACAGCGCTTGTGGTTGAGCTGGCAGACCACACCGCCCCGGTGGTGGCTCTGGGGCGCGCCGAGCTGGAGCTGACCGCCAGCGATGAGCAGTGCGCTGCCGCCTTACGGACAGCTATTGAGCAGGCGGGAGGCCAGGACGTTGTGGTCATCAACGCCGCTGCGTGGGCCGCAGTGGATGCTGCGGAGAACCCCGCCAACACGGCTGCGGTCGAGCGGGTGAACGCGACCGCGCCGGGCGTGCTCGCAGAAGTGGCGGCTGCGATGGGGGCAGGTTTCGTTCACGTCTCCACGGACTACGTCTTCAGCGGGGAGGCGGGCCAGCCGCGGGCGGTGACCCCGGAGGATTCCCCGGCGCCGGTTAATGCATACGGCCGAACGAAGCTGGCGGGGGAGCGCGCGGTGCTGGATGCCGGCGGAACCGTGGTGCGCACAGCCTGGGTATTCAGTGGCCCCACCGGCCCCGGACGGGACTTCCTGGACACGATGGCGGGGTTGGCTGAACGCGGTGTGGATCCCAAGGTAGTGGACGATCAATGGGGCAGGCCGACATTCACCGGGCACCTAGCCGCGGGGCTCGTCGAGCTGGCAGTCACGCTGTGGCGCCAGCGCCGGGCCGGGGAGCATACGCAGATGAGCGTGCCGTCCTCGGGCGGGAGCGAGGATGATGCGCGCACGCCAGAACTGCCGCGACTGCTGCACGCCACCGGCAGCGGTGAGGTCACGACCTGGGCGGGGTTCGCCGCTGCAATCTTCGACGCCACCGGCTACGACCCGGCCCGCGTGAGCCGAATCCCCACCGCGGAGTACCCCACCCCGGCGCGCCGACCGGTTGGGGTGTACTTGGACACAAGCTGCTGGGAGGCGGCCGGGCTTTCCCCGCTGCCAGCGTGGCAGGACGGACTGCGGGCGGCTCTGGGGTAACGTTCCCCCCGTGGCACCCATAGCGATTATCACGGTGACGTACTCGCCCGGCGAGTACCTCACAAAGTTCCTGGACTCCATCCCCGCTGCCGTCGCGCAGGGGGCGCACGTCGTCATGGTCGACAACGGTTCGACGGACGGCGCGCCGGAGGCCGCCGTCGCCGACCGTGGCGGACGTGTCAGCGGACCGGGAGCTGAGTCTCAGGACGCAGCCCCGGATGTGGCCGACGGCGCGAAAGAGCTGGGTCTGGAGCTGCGCTATTCGGGTGGCAATATCGGCTACGGTTCCGCGATGAATCTCGGCGCCCGCAACCTCCGCGACCTGCGCGACGCGGGTGAGATCGACGACGAGTTCCTCATCATCTCCAACCCGGATGTCGTCTTTACCCCGGACTCCATCGACGCAATGCTGGAGTGTGCCCGTCGCCACCCGCGCGCAGGGGCCATCGGCCCTCTGATCCGCGAAGCAGACGGTTCCGCCTACCCGAGCGCGCGCAGCGTCCCACGCCTGGGGGCCGGCATCGGGCACGCCCTGCTGGGCGGGGTGTGGCCGTCCAACCCGTGGACGAAGCAGTACCGCCACGACGATGACCTGGACCGTGAGCGCGAGGCGGGCTGGCTCTCCGGCTCCTGCCTGCTGCTGAGGTGGAAGGCTTTTGAATCGGTCGGCGGCTTCGATGAGCGTTACTTCATGTATATGGAGGACGTGGATCTAGGCGATCGCCTGGGCCGGGCTGGCTGGCAGAACATCTTCACTCCCACCGCGGAGATCAGCCACGCCAAGGGACACGCTGCGGGCGAGCACCCGGAGAAGATGCTGCCCGCCCATCACGAGTCCGCGTACCGCTTCCAGGCCGACCGCCTGCCTGGCGCGAAGAACGCACCGATCCGCCTGCTGCTCAAGGTCGGGCTTTCGGTGCGCGCCAAGGTGTCGGTGTGGCTCGCCGAGCGGAAACGCAAGGGTTAGCCCCGAAAACGCCCCGCGTCGAGCTGCGCCGTGTTTCGGCGCTGCCAATGATCGCCGCTGGGCCCTCCGCCCGGTCTCGGCGCACTGAGGGGAAAAATTGTCCCAGTGTCTTTGGTCCCCGGCGTGGAGGCGGGATTATCGCTCGCTGGCGCGCTAACGTCCCTAGGGACACCAACCCCACGATCGGTCGGCCACCCAGCACGGTGCCGGGGAGCTGCTCATCCGGGTTGAAGCGAATAGTTTTTGACTGTCTACAGCAGTTGCCGAATATGAGGGAGTAAGCGATGGCACAGGTGCCTCAGGACAGCCTTGATACCCGAGCTCTGGCGGAGCAGACTGACGCGGTGATCCTCGTCGGCGGGAAGGGTACCCGGCTGCGCCCCCTCACCAACAGCACGCCGAAGCCGATGCTTCCGGTGGCGGGAGCACCATTCCTGCAGCACCTGCTGGCCCGCATCAAGGCCGCGGGGATGACCCACGTGGTGCTGGGCACCAGCTTCAAGGCCGAGGTCTTCGAGCAGTACTTCGGCGACGGCTCCGAGATGGGCCTGGAGATCGAGTACGTCGTCGAGGACGAACCACTGGGCACCGGCGGTGGTATCCGCAACGTTGCGAGCAAGCTGCGCCACGACCGCGCGATGATCTTCAACGGCGATGTGCTGGGCGGCACGGATCTCGGCGCGATCCTGCGCACCCACGTGGAGCAGGACGCGGAGGTCACCCTGCACCTGCTGCGCGTGGCCGATCCGCGCGCTTTCGGCTGTGTACCGACGGACGAGTCCGGCCGTGTCGAGGCTTTCCTGGAGAAGACGGAGGACCCGCCGACGGACCAGATCAACGCGGGCAGCTACGTCTTTAATAGGGACGTCATTGAGTCCATCCCGCAGGGCCGTGCGGTGTCCGTGGAGCGGGAGGTCTTCCCGGAGCTGTTGAACCGCGGGGCGCGCGTGTTCGGGCATGTGGACCAGGCGTACTGGCGCGACTTGGGTACCCCGGGGGATTTCGTCCGCGGTTCTTCCGACCTGGTCCGCGGGATCGCTCCCTCTCCGTTGCTGGAAGGACGCCACGGCGAGGCGCTGGTCGACGAGTCCGCCGCGGTGTCCAGCGGTGCGCTGGTGTACGGCGGTTCGGTGATCGGCCGTGGTGCAGAGATCTCCGGTGGTGCTCGCGTGGAGTCTTCGGTCGTGTTCGACGGCGTGCAGATCGAGGCTGGCGCCACGGTGGAGCGCTGCGTGATCGCAGAGGGTGCGCGCATTGGGGCGCGGGCACACCTCGAGGACTGCGTGATCGGCGAAGGCGCTGTGATCGGTGCCCGCTGTGAGCTGGAGTCCGGTGCACGCGTGTGGCCGGGCGTTGCGATCCCGGCCGGCGGCATCCGCTTCAGCAGTGACGTCTAGCGCGGCCTGGTCGCACTAGGGGGTAGGGGGAACCAGGGTCCGCCGACGACACCGGGGAGGCATCCTGCCACCCCGGGGCGGGACTTTCGGGGGTGGAAATAAAAATTCTTCAGTTTTTCAATATCTTGTGCGCCGGGCGCGACTTCGGCTGGTGGCGCGCCCATATGTAGTGGCTCCAGAGGGGGCGTGCGGGATATCTCGTTACCTTCGAACGCCTGTTCTAGGTGTCTGTTCCGGGCGATATAGTGACCCCTGTGATGGCTGTGACTTTTGGGGCAGGCGGGTTTTTCGGAAAGTTTGACGGGACGTAACTACACGTGTGTAATCTTCGATATAGCTGCAATAACAACACACCCGGTGAGGCGCTTGACTTTCACCTCAGGCAATACCTTTTAAGAGCCGGGAGTGGGGACCAGTAAGGAGAATTGCCGTGGATAAGCCAGCGAGCTCGGCCTATCCCGCCCCGCCGCAGCAGGGGTCAGCGGCAATGGAAAGGGAGGCTCGAGTGGACACAGGTGCCCGCCAGCACAACCTCTTCGACCTTACGCAGGACTTCGACAAGCTCTTCGATGCTGTGGAGCAGGACTGGCAAGAGCAGGCGCTGTGCGCCCAGACCGACCCGGAGGCCTTCTTTCCGGAAAAGGGTGGCTCGACCCGCGAGGCAAAGCGCATCTGCATGGCCTGCGGTGTGCGCGATGAGTGCCTTGAGTATGCACTCGCTAATGACGAGCGTTTCGGTATCTGGGGCGGCCTCTCCGAGCGCGAGCGGCGCAAGCTGAAGAAACGCCTCGGCTAAGCGCTCGGCGTAGCTGCTCGGTGGCTAGAGCCGCACCGCGCGAATGACCTCACGCATCCTGAATAGGACCGCGTGAGTTTTTCTTTTCGCTATGTCGCTTTGTGACGCCCAGCGACGCGGGGTCTAGCGTTCCCAGTCGAAGCGCGGGTCAATGGTCTCTGGGCCGACATTTAGATAATGCGCGACCAACCGGGTCACGATATAGCGGAGCATATCCGCCCGCTCCTCCTTGCTGCGCGCCCGCATCTCCACGGGGCGACGGAAAACAATCAGTCGGGGGCGGGTGGGGGATCCGCTGGAATCCACGCCGGCGGGGATGAGGCGCCCCAGCGGCACCTTGCCGTCGGCGACGACATCCGCGGGCCACTGCGTATAGCCGTGGGGGAGACGCATGCGGGGAACCAGGTCCACTGCCAGGTCCAACGAGACGAGCTGATCGTCGAAGCGGTCGAGGATCCGTTCGTAGGCGTCCAGTACCGCCTTGTCGAAGTCCTCAGAGCGGGTCCGGTAGCGCGGCAGGTCCGGCAGCAAAATGCCGCGCGGGCCGCGGCCCCTGGGATCGTTCCTCACTCTGCGGATGTGGCTCATGGATATTGAGCCTACGCGGTCGGCGGGCGCAGCCCCTGCGGCGCGCTGGCAGATGTACAAGCTGGTGAATCTGGCTAAGATGTTCCGCGTGACTGTACACCGAAATTGCTCCCGCCCCGGCTGCCAACGCCCGGCCGCGGCGACGTTGGAGTTTAATTACGCGGATCAGATCGCCATCATCGGGCCGCTGCAGCCGGCCGGGAATCCCCACCGCTGGGATCTCTGCGAGGACCACGTGGAGCGCACGTCCGTCCCGCAGGGGTGGCGCCTCGTCCGCAGGACCGAGGGCGCCGCTGCGCCACCGGCTCTCGGTGGCACGAGTACCGCCGGGGTAGCCGCCCACGCCGCAGATGAAGAGGCCGATGAGGAAGAGCTCCTTGCCCTCGCCGAAGCAGTGCAGCAGGCCTACGAGGAGTCCGGCGAGCTGCCGAACGACCCGGGCCCGCGCCTGGTGCGCCGGGAGGAGATCCCGCTGCCCACCGGCCACCACCCGGCCCGCGGTAACTTGCCGAGCAGCCGCCCCCGCCGCCACCTGCGGGCGGTGCAGGAAAACGACTAGAATCTGACCTAGAACCAACGTCGACCCCGCCCGACCGCCCAGCCTGCGCTGGGCAACATTGCAATCAGGAGAATATATGGCACAGCAGTCCACCCAGCGCGATATCGACGCCGTGAACGCCGTCATCAAGGCCTACGACGTCCGGGGTGTGGTCGGTGACCAGGAGGGGCAGATCAACGAGGGCTTCGTGCGTGACGTCGGCGCCTCCTTCGCGCGCCTGATGCGCGCGGAGGGCGCGAAGAGCGTGGTCGTTGGCCACGATATGCGCGATAGTTCCCCGGGTCTGGCTGCCGCCTTCATCGAGGGCGTGACCGCCCAGGGGTTGGATGCCGTGAACCTCGGTCTGACTAGTACCGACGAGCTCTACTATGCGGCGGGCGTGGGGGAGTGCCCGGGTGCGATGTTCACCGCCTCCCATAACCCGGCTCAGTACAACGGCATCAAGCTCTGCCGCGCCGGCGCCAAGCCGGTCGGCCAGGGTACGGGCCTGGAGCGCATCGTCGAGGAGCTCGTCGCTGGCGTTCCGTCCTACGACGGCGAGCCGGGGACGTCGTCCGACAAGGACGTCCTCGACGGCTACGCGGACTACCTGCTCTCCCTGGTCCCGATGGACATCCGTCCGCTGAAGGTCGCGGTAGACGCCGGCAACGGCATGGGCGGACTGACCGTCCCAGCCGTGTTCGGCAAGCTTCCGGTGGAGCTGAAGGACCTCTACTTCGAGCTGGACGGCAACTTCCCGAACCACGAGGCTAATCCGCTGGAGCCGAAGAACCTGGTGGACCTGCAGAAGTTCACCGTCGATAACGGCTGCGACCTGGGTATCGCCTTCGACGGCGACGCTGATCGCTGCTTCATCGTCGACGAGAACGGCGACGCGGTCAGCCCGTCCACGGTCTGTGCCATGATCGCTGAACGCTACCTGGGTCAGCACCCGGGCGCGACGATCATCCACAACCTCATTACCTCGAAGTCCGTCCCGGAGATCGTCTCCGAGCTGGGTGGCACCCCAGTGCGAACCCGCGTGGGTCACTCGTTCATCAAGGCGAAGATGGCCGAGACGGGCGCGGTCTTCGGTGGCGAGCACTCTGCGCACTACTACTTCTCGGACTTCTTCAACGCGGACTCCGGCATGCTGGCCGCGCTGCACGTGCTGGCCACCCTCGGGGCGCAGGATAAGTCGCTCTCCGAGCTGAAGGGCAAGTACGAGCGCTACATCGCCTCCGGCGAGATCAACTCCGAGGTCGCGGACCAGGCCGCCAGCACCAACGCGGTCGTGGAGGCCTTCGCGGACCGGACGGAGAGCAGCGACGACATGGACGGCGTGACCGTCGAGCTGACCAGCGGGGCGTGGTTCAATGTGCGCGCGTCGAACACCGAGCCGCTGCTGCGCCTCAATGCCGAGGCGGCGACCCAGGAAGAAGTAGACGCGATCGTCGAGGAGGCTCTGGGCCACATCCGTGGCTAGCTGCGGGAATGCCGCGGCCACGCCCCGGGAATTACCGCCGGCGGGCGGGTTTGAGGTTAGAATAGCCGGCTAGTTGAATGGCCGACCCCGCGGCGGTGAGCGGTCGACGAGCGTTGAAGGCTGAGGAAAGTGTATCTACTGAAGGGCAATATCCACTCTTTCGAGTGGGGCTCCACTGAACTCCTTGCGGGGGTCATGGGGCGTCCTTCGCCCACGCCAAAACGCGAGGCGGAAGCGTGGTTTGGTGCGCACCCGGGCGGACCCAGCGAAATCCTCGCTGGCCCTCCCGGTGCAGGGGCGGGGGTGCCCAGTGACCTGGCCGAGGCCATCGCCGATGACCCGGCAGGCCAGCTGGGACCAAACCTGGCGCAGCTGCCCTTCCTGGTGAAGCTGCTGGCAGCCGATAAGGCGCTGAGTATCCAGGCGCACCCCTCCAAGGCGCAGGCCGAGGCCGGCTTCGCAGCAGAGAACGCCGCCGGACTGCCCGCGGGCGACCCGACGCGAAATTACCAGGATAAAAACCATAAACCGGAGCTGCTTGTCGCGCTGACGGAGTTCCATGCGCTCGCCGGCTTCCGGCCGCTGGCGCAGACCGTGGAGCTGCTGCGCGACCTGAACGTGCCGGAGCTGGCTCCGCAGTGTAAGGCGCTGGCAGCCGCCCTGCCGGGGGCGGATGGGGCCTCTGCCGAGGTCACCGAGTCGGCTGCTCTGCGTGAGGTACTTGGCGAGTGGCTGAGGCTTACGCCCGCCGAGGCGGAGAAGTATGTCGCCGCCCTGCTCAAGCGATGTGAACAGCTGTGTGAAGAGCCAGGCATCGTGGGTGAGGCAGCCCGCACGGTGGTGGAACTGCAGCAGGATTACCCTTCCGATCCGGGCATCCTGGTCGCCCTGCTGCTCAATCGCGTGTCCCTGCAACCTGGGGAAGCGGTGTTCCTTGCCGCAGGTCAGCTGCACGCCTACTTGAAGGGCATGGGCGTGGAGGTCATGGCGAACTCCAATAACGTGTTGCGCGGTGGACTGACCGCTAAGCACATGGATGTGGCCGAGCTGCTCACTATCTTGGACGCCTCGCCTCTCGCGGAGCCGCGGTGCGAGGTGTGCGCTGGCGATGGCCAGTCTCCGGCTGAGTATCGCACCCCGGTTGCGGACTTTCGGGTGCGCACCCTGCGGCCGGGGGCGAGCATGATGGTTGAGGAACCAGCAGTGGTTCTGGCCGCTGGCGGTGAGCTAACGGTAACGTCATCGACGCAGGAACTGCCCGTGCCTTCCGGCTTTGCGGTGTGGGTGGGTGCTGCTGACGGCCGCGTGTCCGTTACTGCTCGCGGGGAGGGGACCCGTGCATCGGGGTTCGACGCCACCGCTTTTATCGTGACCGTGGCGGATGTGACCGCGCTCGATTAATCTCGCCACGTTGCTGCGCTTCAGCTTTGTGGGGGGATTGCGCTGGATGCGAGACGTCGCGTGACGTATGCGGGAAAGGCGTCTTTCCCTGCGCTTTAGCGCTGTGGGCGGGGCGTCGGCTCAGGGGTTGGGGCCACCTCAGGCTGTGAGTCGCCCTGCTTGTCTGCTTCCATGTCCGTCTTGGTGCCCTTATTCGGCTTCGTAGACGAGGCGGGCGTATCGCCCTGGCCAGTGCCGCTCGAGCCTTCGTTCGGTGGGGTGGGTTGCTGACCCGCATCACCGGCGCCCGGCGTCGTAGTCGTGCCGTCCTGCACGCCTGGCTTCGGAGTCGTCGGAGTGGACGGCTTCGGATCACCCTTCGATGGCGGCTTCCCGGGGAGCCCAGGCAGCGTGGATGGCCACTCGGTGGGCAGAGGAGGGAGATCCATGCCCGGAATCTGAGGCTGGTTCGGCAGGCTTTGCGGCGATGATGCGGATGGGTCGGCGGGCTCCGCGTCCTCCACGACTGTCTGCTGTGGGGAGGGCGCCTGGTAGCCACCACGCCAGGTGTCCGGCGGCAGCAGCGGGTCGTTACCCAGCGGGGCGAGATTGCCACCGCGGGCGAGCGCGTCGATCTTCTCGGTCGGGTCCGCCGGGGCGCCGTTGCCGTTGGCATCCTGCTCCTGCTCCGGCGCGGGGGAGGAGGTGGATCGGGTGGCCTTCGAGCTGGTGCTCGTGGCGGTCGACCGGGAGGCTTGCTCACTGGCGAGCTGACTCGTCTCCGAGGTACTCATCTCATCTGGGTTGGCCGAGGTGTTGGATACCGCGGAATTCCAGGTCCAGGCGGTGATGCCCACCGCGAGGGTCAAACCGGCAGCGGCGAAGCTGAGGATGCCCTTGGAACCAGAGCGTGGCTCGTCCGTGTTAGTCACGGCGCTGTCCTCCTTCGTCTTCTGCCGCTGGGCGTGCTTGTGCCGCGTGCGTTCGTCCTGCGTGCGATTATTCTGCGTGTGATCGTGCAGGGCGCCGCTCGGCACCATTTATAACGTTTTTATTACGCTATCTGATCTCGACAGCTCACGCCACCCCCAACGCGGGAAAGTTTCCCGCAGCACCTGCGCCCAGGTCGGCACCGTGTCGGGCAGGACGGCTAGACTTGGGCAAGTTAAATCATTCAGCACCCCAAGGAGAGCATTCGAACATGGCAACCCTGACTCCAGACAGCATCGGAGACCTCGAGTTCAAGATTCGCGACCTCAGCCTCGCTGAGTCCGGCCGCCACCAGATCCGCCTGGCGGAACACGAGATGCCCGGCCTGATGGAGTTGCGCCGCGAGTACGCCGCCGAGCAGCCCCTGGCCGGCGCCCGCATTGCCGGTTCCATCCACATGACCGTCCAGACCGCCGTCCTCATCGAGACCCTCACCGCCCTGGGCGCGGAGGTCCGCTGGGCTTCCTGCAACATCTTCTCCACGCAGGACGAGGCCGCAGCGGCCATCGTCGTGGGTAACGGAACCCCGGAGCAGCCGGCGGGCGTGCCCGTCTTCGCGTGGAAGGGCGAGTCCCTGGCTGAGTACTGGTGGTGCCTCGAGCAGATCTTCACCTGGGGCACCGACGCCAGCGGTGAGGCTGTCTACCCGAACATGATCCTGGACGACGGCGGCGACGCCACCATGGCCGTCATCAAGGGCAAGGAGTTCGAGCAGGCCGGCCTGGTTCCGCAGCCGGGCGAGGGTGACTCCGATGAATACGGCGAATTCCTGGGCATGCTGAACCGCGTTTTCCAGCGCGATAACACCTTCTGGACCAACAACGCCGAGCAGATCAAGGGTGTCACCGAGGAGACCACCACCGGCGTGCACCGCCTGTACCACTTCGCCGAGCAGGGCACCCTCCCGTTCCCTGCGATGAACGTCAACGACGCGGTCACCAAGTCCAAGTTCGATAACAAGTACGGAACCCGCCACAGCCTCCTGGACGGCATCAACCGCGCCACCGACATGCTCGTCGGCGGCAAGTCCGTCCTGGTCTGCGGCTACGGCGATGTCGGCAAGGGCTGCGCCGAGGCTTTCGCTGGTCAGGGTGCGCGCGTCGTCGTCACCGAGGCAGACCCGATCAACGCGCTGCAGGCGCTAATGGACGGCTTCCCGGTCGTCACCGTCGATGACGCCATCGGTGCGGCAGACATCATCATCACCGCGACGGGCAACCTGGGAATCATCACCTTCGAGCAGATGCAGAAGATGAAGGACCACGCCGTCCTGGGCAACATCGGCCACTTCGACAACGAGATCGACATGGCCAGCCTCCTGCACCGCGACGATGTCACCCGCGTGAACATCAAGCCGCAGGTCGACGAGTTCAGCTTCCCGAACGCCGAGGGCGAGCAGATCAGCATCATCGTCCTGTCTGAGGGGCGCCTGCTGAACCTCGGCAACGCCACCGGGCACCCGTCCTTCGTCATGTCCACCTCCTTTGCGGACCAGACCATCGCGCAGATCGAACTGTTCAAGAACACCGACCAGTACGGCTGCGAGGTCTACCGCCTGCCGAAGATCCTGGACGAGAAGGTCGCACGCATTCACGTCGAGGCGCTCGGCGGCAAGCTCACGAAGCTGACCAAGGAGCAGGCAGAGTACATCGGCGTGGACGTCGAAGGCCCGTACAAGCCGGAGCACTACCGCTACTAAAGGCCTGCCCCGGCCGTAGCTCAGGTGGGCAACGCTAGGAAAGTAGAGACCGAGAAGAACCCATGATCATCGCTTTTGAGGGTATCGACGGAGCGGGGAAGAACACCCTGGTCACCGCGCTAGAGACCGAACTGCTGGCCAGGGAGCTGCCCGTCGCGCGGGTGAGCTTCCCCCGCTACGAGGACTCCGTGCACGCCCAGCTCGCACAGCGGGCGCTGACCGGCCAGATGGGGGATCTCATCGACTCGGTCCACGGCATGGCAACCCTCTTCGCCCTGGACCGTGCGGAGGTCGCCGAGCAGCTCGAAGACCTGGACGCCGATGGTTATATCGTGCTGATGGACCGTTTCGTGGCCTCCAACGCGGCGTACTCCGCGGCGCGGCTGGCTGAGGAAGCGACCGACGGGGCTGAGCCTGCCCAGCATCCAGTAGTGGAATGGGTTCGCAGTCTCGAGGTCGATGACCTAGGTTCCCCGGTGCCGGACCTGCAGGTGTTGGTGGATGCCAGCGCGGAGGTCGCCGGCGAGCGGGCGAAGTCCCGGGAGCAGGAGGACGCCGCCCGCACCCGCGATGCCTACGAGTCCGACGGCGGACTGCAGCAGCGCACCCTCGAGGCCTACCGCAGCCTGGCTGCCGCCGAATGGCTGGGCCCGTGGCAGGTCGTGGCCTCCGAGGCCGGGGGCGTGGCTGAGCGGGCCAGCCAGCTCGCTGACCGGATTGAGGGCGAGTACCGGGAGCTGGAGCACTAAACCCCACGGGCGTGTCTGCCCGGCATAGTACAAAGAACTAAAGACTTTAAACTCAAGAAAAGTGAAGGAAGCACTGCGCTCATGACAGCCAAGATTCTGGTGGTCGACGACGATCCGGCGATCTCGGAGATGCTCACCATTGTGCTGCAGACCGAAGGTTTCGACACGGTCGTGGTCGGCGACGGCAACGACGCCGTCACCGCAGCCCAGGAGCATGATCCTGACCTGATCCTGCTGGACGTCATGCTGCCCGGAATGAGCGGGATCGACGTCTGCCGCACGGTGCGCGAGTTCTCCACGGTGCCGATCGTGATGCTCACCGCCCGCACGGACACGGTGGATGTCGTGCTCGGCTTGGAGTCCGGCGCGGATGACTACATCACCAAGCCCTTCAAGCCGAAGGAGCTCATCGCCCGCGTGCGTGCTCGGCTGCGTCGCAGCCCGGAGGAGGCCGATGAGTCCACCACCATCCGCTTGGGAGAGGTGGAGATCGACACGGCTGGCCATGAGGTCACCCGGGGCGGGGAAGTCATCAATCTGACCCCGATCGAGTTCGACCTGCTGACGACCCTGGCCTCCCGGCCGGGGCAGGTGTTCAGCCGCGAGGAGCTACTGGAGAAGGTCTGGGGCTACCGCAAGTCCGGCGACACCCGCCTGGTGAATGTCCACGTTCAGCGCCTGCGCTCCAAGGTGGAGCGCGACCCGGATGATCCGCAGGTGGTGCTGACCGTCCGCGGTATCGGTTATAAGTCGGGCGAATAGCTGATGCCCAACCCTGTCCCGCCGAATGGCCCGGCCGAGCCTGATGCGCTGACTGATACCGAGTCGCGCCGCTCGGCTGGGTCGCCAGCGCGCGCGGACGGGGGTGGCTCGGCTCCAAGTATGGGTGTGAACCGTGCAGCGCCGCCGGGGGAGAGCACCGTGGCAGCGGCGTCCGTTGGGGAGGGCACCCACCCCTCAGAGGCGGCTGGAGGAGCTGCCGCGGCGGGGGCCAGCGCGGCAGAGTCCCGTGCGTCCGACCCTCGTGCCGTCCATTCTTCGTTGGAGCTTGACGCCGCGCCGGCATCTGGCCCGGAAAAGCCCACGTGGCGCTCCGCGCTGCGGCACCCCGCCGCCACGGCGAAAAGCCTGTGGTACCGCCTGCTGTTCAAGTGGCGTACCTCGATCCAGGTGCGTGTGATTGGCTCGGTGTTCCTCTCTTCGGTGCTGGTCATCATGGCACTGGGCTTCGTGCTCACCAGCTTTATGAACCAGCAGCTTCTGAATGCGAAGTACTCCTCGGCAACTGAGGAGATTCACCGGGCCCGTGCGACCGTGGAGGAGCAGATCGCCGCCACGGATACCTCCAACCCACTGCCCGTGCGGCTCAGTGCCGCACGAGCAGTACTGGCGGACTCCGGGTCCACCGCGAAGGCTAGTTCCGCGGTCTACGAGCCGGTGCTGATGGCGAGCTCTTCCGCGGGGGAGGAAGTCCGGGTGCCGCAGGAGGCGGTGATCCCGCCGCAGCTGCGTAACTTCGTGCAGCAAGGGCAGGTCTCGTACCAGTACACGACGATGACGGAGGGCACGCAGACCTACAAGGCTCTGGTCATCGGCACGCCCGTGGCCAGCGACGTCTCCGGTATCGAGCTGTACCTCGTGATGCCGCTGGATGCAGAGGAGACCACCCTGAACCTGATGCGCGGCCTCCTGCTGGCGGGTGCGATCGTGCTGCTGGTTCTCCTGGTCGTTATCGCGTGGGTCTTCGCCCAGCAGCTGACCGTCCCGGTGCGTTCTGCCTCTCGCATTGCCGAGCGCTTCGCCGCCGGTCACCTGCGCGAGCGCATGGTCGTGGAGGGCCAGGACGAGGTCGCACGACTGTCCATTTCCTTCAATGAGATGGCCGAGTCCCTGTCCGCGCAGATCCGTAACCTGGAGGAGTTCGGGTCCCTGCAGCGCCAGTTCACGTCGGATGTTTCCCACGAGCTGCGCACCCCTCTGACAACCGTGCGCATGGCCGCAGACCTCATCAAGGACAACGCGGAGAACCTCGACCCGATGACCGCCCGTGCAGCCGAGCTGATGGACAACGAGCTCGATCGTTTTGAGATGCTGCTCGGCGACCTGCTGGAGATTTCGCGCCACGATGCGGGCCAGGCCAACCTCTCGGCGGAGAAAATCGATATGCGCGGTGTCGTCCACTCCGCGCTGGCGCAGGTCCGCGGCCTCGCCGAGGACCTGGGCGTGGAGTTCCACCTTGACCTGCCAGAGGAGCCAGTCACCGCCGAGGTGGATTCGCGCCGCGTGGAGCGCATTCTGCGAAACCTGCTGGCCAACGCGGTGGATCACTCTGAGGGACATCCGGTGGAGGTGGCCCTGGCAGCCACGGAGCGCAATGTGGCGGTCACCGTGACGGACCACGGGGTGGGATTGAACCTGGGCGAGGAAGAGATGGTGTTTAACCGCTTCTGGCGCTCGGACCCATCCCGCGAACGTCGGACCGGTGGCACGGGCCTGGGCCTGGCGATCGCCAGGGAAGACGCCAAGCTGCACGGCGGGGTACTGGACGCCATTGGCGAGCCCGGGGTGGGCTCCTGCTTCCGACTGACCGTGCCACGTAAGTCGGGCTCGAAGGTGGGGACGTCGCCGTTGCCGCTGGCTGTGCAGGCGGCGATTGAGCACGACGCAGACGAGCCAGCGCACGGAGAGCCCCAAGACGATGAAGCTCAGGCCGAGGGCTCCGGAGATTCCGGTGCTCAGGCCAACGGGGAGGCAGGACCCCAGGCAGCCGAGAATGCGGCGGATCAGCCTGGTGAGCAGGCGACGGACCACGCGCCGGGCCCTATCAGCGGTGATGACGCCCCGCGACCGGAAGGGGAGGAATCGTGAGGAAGTTCAAACTGATCGGCACCGCGCTGGTGGCCAGCGG
>JBHWRM010000005.1:0-15661 GCA_043426695.1 Corynebacterium sp.
GCCCCGGCGGCGTCGGCGGCCCGGTCCCGGGCGTCCTCGATCGTCTCCGCGGTGGAGACCGCCACGCCCATGCGGCGTCGGTTGTAGCTGGCCGGCTTTCCGAAGAGACGGACCTTCGTCTCCGGGACGGCGAGTGCCTCGGCCAGGCCGTGGTACTCCACCGCTGCACCTTCCGGCAGATCCTCGCCGAGGATCACGGCGGAGGCTCCCGGGGAGATCAGAGTCGTATCGATCGGCAGGCCCAACACAGCGCGGGCGTGCAGCTCGAATTCGCTGCAGCGCTGCGTGCCGATGGTCACCATGCCCGTGTCGTGTGGCCGCGGGGAGACCTCAGAGAAATACACATCGTCGCCCTTGATGAATAGCTCCACGCCAAACACACCCCGGCCGCCCAAGGCGTTGGTCACGCGCGCCGCCACAGATCGGGCATTATCCAGCGCGGAGTCCCCCATCGTCGCGGGCTGCCAGGACTCCACGTACTTGCCGAGGTCCTGGCGGTGGCCGATGGGCTCGCAGAACCAGGTGGCGGGCTGGCCGCTGACCGGGTCGATGCTGCGCACCGTGAGCAGGGTGATCTCGTAGTCGAAGGGGACGAACTGCTCGACGATGACCTTTTCGCAGGTCACGTGGACATCGGAAAGCGCGAAGTCCCAGGCGGCGTCGAGCTCGTCTGCGCTGGCCACGTAGCTCTGACCCCGCCCCGCGGAGGACACGACGGGCTTGACCACGCACGGGAACCCGATTTCCTCGGCCACGGCAGTGAGCTCTTCGGGGGTGGACGCAAAGCGGTGCACGCCCGTGGGAATGCCCAGCTCCTCGCTGACCATCGTGCGGATCTTCTCGCGGTCCATCGTCAGCTGCGCGGCCCGCGCCGTCGGGGCGATGGTGACGGTGCCCTCCTCTTCCAGTTCGGCGAGGACGTCCACCGCCAACGCTTCGATTTCCGGAACCACGATGTGCGGGCGGATCTCAGTGATGAGTTCGCGCAGTGCATCGCCGTCCATGAGGTCCAACACGTGCGCGTGATTGGCCACGTTGTGGGCGGGCGCGCCCTGGTAGCGGTCCACGGCGTGCACCTCCACGCCGAACCTCTGGAGGGCGATGGTCAACTCACGGCCGAGCTCACCGGCTCCCAGGATCATGACGACTGTCGCGCAGTCACTGTTGGGGGTGCCGATCGCTTGTGGGGTGTACATGAAGCGCAATTCTAGCTGGCAACGTGGGCGCGTCTAATCCGCTTTCGCGATCATCACGCAGCTACGCAACGTTTCCAGCCCCGGAATCAGCGCGACCCACGCCAGGGCCTGCTAGTGGATTTGGGGTCGTGGCGCGCCCATAATGGAGCTATGAGCTCGCAGTTTTCGAACCCCCAGCCCACTTCTGATTCGGCCGCCGGTGCCGGCCAGTTCTCCTGCTCCCGCCGCAGCCTACTGCGCGGCGCAGCACTGGCCACGGCAGCCACGGCCGCGGGCGCGTTGCTCGCCGCCTGCGCGGGCGAGGAGACCGTAGCGAAGGCCGCGACAACCGACATTCCGGTCGGCGGGGCGAAGATCATCGATAACTGGATCATCGCGCAGCCGGAGAAGGATAAGTTCATGGCATACTCCACCGAATGCCCGCACGCCCGCGGCCGCATTGACGAGATCGCCGAGCAGGACGGTATGACCGTCGCGATCTGCCCAAAGCACGGCTCGGTCTTCGACACCGCCACCGGCGATGTCGTGGAAGGGCCTTCCCGCGACCCGATGGCCCTGGCCCGCGACGTCCAGGTCAGCGACGGCGCCGTCGAGGTCGTCAACTAGCATTGCCCTTCCTGGTACCGTGGCCGGAGTGCGTTAACCCTGCGCGATGACAATCGAGCGGTCGCTCACCGCGTCCGCCACCCGTTGGTCGTGGCAGGTCCATAGCACCGCAGGCTTCCGCTCCTGCCGCACGAAGGCATCCACGCCCTCCAGCAGCTTGCGGTGGCCGCCCACGTCCAGCCCCACCGTCGGTTCATCGAGCAGAAGGACGTCCGGCTGGCCCGCCATCGTCGCTGCCACCAGCACCAGTCGGCGGTCGGAGGTGGGAACGTCCAGGGGATGTTCCTCAGCCCATTTCTCCAGGCCGAAGATTTCCAACGCCTCCCGGTCGCCAGCGACCTCATCGATCACCCGGCGGTGAAGGAAGGACTGGTCCAGCGCAGTGGGGGCCCAGCCGCACCGGCCGGCCGTGATGGCCCCCTCGTAGTCCACCAGCCCAAGTGCTGCCAGCATCAACGAGGTCTTGCCGCAGCCATTGGGCCCGGCGATGTGGGTGACCTGGCCGGCCGGGGCGTCGACGGTAAACGGCCCCAGGCCACGGACGCGGACGTCGCGGGCGGACAGCGCAACACGCTGCGCGGCGACGTCGTCGCTGATACGGGGAGGAAAACTCGGCAGGTCGAACTCCGGAATCGGCCGCTGACACAGCTCACCGTTGGAGAGCTGGAACTGCTGGGCCGCAGCCTCCGAAACCGCAGACGGGCGGCGATCGTAGACGGTCACCTCGCCTGGGTAGGCGTCCAGCACCTCGGCGAGCTGGTTGACCGCAGCCGTATCCAACCCGTCCAGCGGGCAGTCGAGAACGAGGGCCCCGGGCCGGGTCAGCAGCGCCTGGGCGATCGCCATGCGGCGGGTCTGCCCTGTGGACAGCCGCATCGGGTCCTGCACCGCGACATGCTGCAGGCCCCAGGTCTCAAGGGCTTGATCCACGCGGGGGCGCATCTGCTCCCGCGGCACGCCTTGCTGCTCCATGCCGAAGGCCAGCTCCTCGGCCACCGTGGCGCGCAGCAGCGAGATGTGGGCGGAAGCATTGTTTCCCACCCACGCGGCCCCGGTGGCCTCCGCGGTCTGCCAAGCATGGTCCGAGAGCCCATCGCCCCAGATAAAACGGGTCACTGGCATGGCGCTAGCTCACTCCAATCCACACGATGGCCGCGCACGTGGCGGCAACCAAAACCCAGCGCAGAATCCGTTGCCCGGGAGGGTTTGCCACCGGGTTCAGCACCGTGCGCGGGCCGGGTTCCCCGATCCCGGTGCGCTGCAGAGGCCGGGCGCGCTGCGCGGCATCATCCACGAGCCCCACGATCAGGGGCATCACGAAGTTCAACTTCCCACGCGCCCCTGCGGTATTGACCCCACGGGCGGTGAACATCTGGTTCAGCGTCTCCACCCGGGCCCGGGCCATCGGATACAGCCGGATGGTGGAGCCCACGACGTAGACCATCTTCGCGGGGAACTGCTCCTGCATCGCCCGCATCAACCGATCCCCATCCACGAAGGACCCGAGGGTCAGCCCAACCGCCGCGGCGCCGAAGAGGCGCAGGGAAAGCAAGCCTGCAAGCTGCATACCGTCTGAAGTCAGCGGACCGAAGACAGGGTGACGTCCGAATGGGGCGTGCATCAAAAACAGGCCCACGGTGGTCGGAATCGCGAGCAGCACCGCCGCGAACAGCGGACCACGAGCGGGCCGGAAAAACACCGCGAACAGGGCAGCAATCCCCAGCGCGGTGAGCGAAACAACCAGCTTGTGGGCCAGCAACACCACGACCACCGCGCAAATGGCGGCGGTCAGCGGCGTATAGGGATGAAGTTTTCTCACTTGCTCTCGGGGCTGAAGGTCACGCGAGTGCGCTTCGGCAGCCAGCGGAGCACCAGCCACACGATGGTGAAGACGATGAGCTTATCGATCGGGTCGGAAGTCCAGGACTGCAGGAACACGGCAGTCAGCTGGTCGAAACCGAGGCCGCGGTAGGCAGTGACCAGCAGACCCGTTCCGGTGCCCGCGGTGCCGCCGAAGATGAAGGAGGCCACCGGCGCGGAGAGCAAGGCCGTGATGAAGCCGACGACGACGCCCGCCCCACCCACGCGCCACCACGCGCCGACAAAGAGCTTGCGCAGCAGGCCAGCAGCCACGCCCACGAAAGCATAGGCCGCCGCGAAGGGGACGACGGTCGGGTTGAAGGTTCCCCACACCAGGGAGCTCAGCACACCGGTGACCAGGCCCGCCCAAGGGCCAGCGAGCGCGCCCACCAGGACGGTTCCGATCGAGTCCATGTATAGCGGCAGTGGCAGGCCCATGGTGCCGATAACCTGGCCGGTGATGATGTTCAGCGCCAGGGCCACCGGGATGAGCGAGAGGGTGCGCACTGGCAGCTGCGGCACGACCGCGATCAGGGCGAGGATCGCCGGGACAAGGAAGCCCACGAGAGCGATCGTGGAGCTGCGGGAGTCAGCCAGCGACTCCCAATTCGAGTCCGTGGGCTGGGAGATGACGAGGGTCAACCACGTCGCGGCGATGATGAGAACCGCCAGGCCAAGAAGGCTTTTTTGCATGCGTGACATAGCTATTCCAAACAGGGTTGACGTGATCCCCGAAAAGCCTATGTCACCTCGGCGCGGGAAACGTGGAAAGTCGCCCAACATCGTTGTCGATGGACCTAAGTTTCGTCAAATGATCGCGCAGGGCGCCCTAGCCAGTCACACGGAGTTGGTGCTGCTTTCAACCTGACTGGTCGGGCGCTATTTTTTAAACATCAGTTGACAGACCAAGCTGTCTAGTGTTTTATATCACTCAACGCACAACGGTTCGCCGCGAGCACCTGCCGACCCCTGGAGCCCCGGACACGGTCGGTAGGAACCGTTGGTTTTGCCTGAGATATCCACCTAGCCACCACTCTGTGCGCCACCACCGCCGCAGCCGCTAGGGAATATCACCCGGGGTTTCATGCTTTCTTGCGTCTTCGGGTTGGGCACGACCGCTGTGTGAGTCACCAACACCAACCACGAAGAAGGAAAACATGACTTTCCACGCAACCACCGCCGGGGTCCCACGCATCGGACCTGATCGCGAGCTCAAGAAGGCACTCGAGGCATACTGGCGGGACTCCGCCACCGGTCGTGACCTCGCTGGCACCGCCACCCGCCTGGTCAACGATTACACGGACGGCCTGGTCAACGAGGGCCTCGACTCCGCCCCCTTCCAGGGCCGCTCCTACTACGATGCCATCCTCGACACCTCCGCGATCCTCGGCGCCCTGCCGGAGCGCGTCGCCGAGATCAGCGACCACGAGAACGACGGCCTCCCGCAGTTCATCGACCGCCTCTTCGCCGCCGCCCGCGGCACCGCCGAGCTGCCGGCCTCCGCGATGACCAAGTGGTTCGACACCAACTACCACTACATCGTCCCGGAGCTCTCCGCTGACCAAGAGTTCCGTCTCGAGGACGGCGCCTGGCTCGACGACATCCGCGACCAGGTCAACCGTCACGGCGACAAGGTCCGCCCGGTTCTGGTCGGCCCGTTCACCTACCTGGCACTCGCCCGCTCCACCGACGGCTCGAACCCGCTGGAGCACCTGGAGTCCCTCTTCGAGACCTACGGCCGCCTGCTGCCACGCCTCGCTGACCGCGGTGTCACCTGGCTGCAGCTCGACGAGCCTTCCCTGGTCACCGACGTCGACCCAGCCACCCTGTCCCGTGTCAAGGCCGGCTACAGGAAGCTCACCCAGGTCGCCCACGACGCCGGCCTGAAGCTGCTGGTCCAGACCTACTACGGCGATGCCGACCAGGCCATCAAGACCCTCAGTGGCCTGGGCATCGACGCCTTCGGCGCCGACCTCGTCGCTGGTGGCAAGGAGCTGCCGAGCTGGACCGGCGAAGAGCTGCTGGTCGCCGGCGTGGTCGACGGCCGCAACATCTGGCGCACCGACCTGGACGCCGCCCTGGAGACCCTGAAGGCGCTGGCCGAGCGCGGCCCGGTCGCCGTCTCCACCTCCGCGTCCCTGCTGCACGTGCCGTACACCCTGTCCCGCGAGACCACCCTGAGCGACGAGCTGCGCAGCTGGCTGGGATTCGGCGAGGAAAAGATCCGCGAGGTCGCCCTCCTCTCCCGCGTCCTGCGCGGCGAGGGCACCGAGGCCGACGAGAAGGCGTTGGCCGAGGCCCGCGAGGCCGTGCAGTCCCGCGCGACCTCCAAGCTGACCCACAACGACGAGGTCCGCGAGCGCACCGCCAAGATCACCGAGGAGGACCGCCACCGCGGTGATATCGAGGAGCGTCGCACGGCCCAGCAGGAGGAGCTGAACCTCCCGCCGCTGCCGACCACCACGATCGGTTCCTTCCCGCAGACCACCCAGATCCGCCAGGCGCGCGCGAAGCTGCGCAAGGGTGAGATCACCGAGGAGCAGTACACCCAGGCGATGCGCGACGAGATCGCGGACGTCATCGAGCGCCAGGAGAAGCTGGACCTGGACGTCCTCGTCCACGGTGAGCCGGAGCGCAACGACATGGTGCAGTACTTCTCCGAGCAGCTGGAGGGCTACCACTCCACCGAACACGCGTGGGTGCAGTCCTACGGTTCCCGTTGTGTCCGTCCGCCAATCCTGTTCGGCGACGTCCGCCGTCCGGAGCCGATGACCGTCTCCTGGTTCGAGGAGGCCCAGAAGCTCACCGACAAGCCGGTCAAGGGCATGCTCACCGGTCCGGTGACGATGCTCGCGTGGTCCTTCGTCCGCGACGACCAGCCGCTGGGCGAGACCGCTGACCAGGTTGCCCTGGCGCTGCGCGACGAGATCGACGACCTCGTCTCCGCTGGTGCGAAGGTTGTTCAGGTCGACGAGCCGGCCATCCGCGAGCTGCTGCCGCTGCGGGAGGCTGAGCAGCAGGCGTACCTGAAGTGGGCCGTGGGCTCCTTCCGCCTGGCGACCTCCGGCGTGGCTCCGAAGACTCAGATCCACACCCACATGTGCTACTCCGAGTTCAACGAGCTCATCGGCACGGTCGGCGATCTCGACGCGGATGTGACCTCCATCGAGGCTGCCCGCAACGGCATGCAGGTGCTCGCCGCCCTGCACGAGGCGGGCTACGACCTGGGCGTCGGCCCGGGCGTGTGGGATATCCACTCCCCGCGTGTCCCGAAGCAGGAGGAGGTCGACCAGCTGCTGGCCGATGCGCTGGCTAACGTCGCCCCAGAGCTGCTATGGGTCAACCCGGACTGTGGTCTGAAGACCCGTGGCTGGGAGGAGACCACCGCCAGCCTCGAGGTGCTGGTCGACGCGGCGAAGAAGGCACGCGCCACCCTCTAAATCCCGCGATTTAAACCCTTACGTTGGGATAAGCGTTCGGCCCCGCGCTGCAGGAAGTGTCTCCTGCGGCGCGGGGCCGTTGCCATGCTCAAGGCGCGGGTAACTAGCCGTTGAAGTAGGCGCTGACCTTTCCGGCAACCTTCTCCGGAGCCGCGAGCATCACGCCATGGGCGTGGCCCGGTACCTGCACGGCCTCGCCGCCGAGGGCCTTCTGCATCTGCCAGATGGCGTCACCGGTGACGGCCGAATCATTGGTGAACCCTACGTGCAGGGGCTTGGTCTCCAGCTTCTCACCGTTGATTGGCGCGCCCGGGTGTGGCAGTGGCCAGCCCGCGCACACCCGGCCCGAGCCGAGATTGCCCTCGATCGCGGAGATCGAATCGCCGCCGGTGAGCTCGTCGATAAACAGCTGCGGCAGCATCTCGGGCTTGGTCGGCGTGGCGTTGTCGTTGCAGACGATCGAGCGTTCCACGGACCCCAGGGAGGTCATCTGCTCCAGCAGGCCCATGGTTTCTTCCTCGGAGAGTTCCTTGCCGGTCACGGGGTTGACCGGTCGACCGTTCGGCCCCAGCTCCTGGCCTGCCATCTTCGGCTGCTTGCCGGTTCGGATGTACTCGGCGAGCTTCGGTCGCATCTCCGGGTTATACAGCGCCCCGAAGTAGGTGAAGGTAAACAGCGGGGAGGCCAGCGTGGCCTGCTGCTTGCCCTTGGCGAGGGTGGCCATGGCTGAGCCGAGTCGCCACGCCGGCGGCAGCGCCTGGTTCGCGGCGGGCAGCACGACGTTGGCGTGTTCCTTCAAGCCTGCTGGCAGGTCGCCGATCTCAGCCGGCGGCGGCGTCACCTGCGCGGGTGCCCCGCTTTCCTTATCAATGACGGCCGACCAGCGCTGGTAGACCTGCAGCGGCGTAGTGCCCAGGTGGTACTCGTCGTCCCGGTCGGCGATCCACTGGAAGACATCGTGCAGCCCGTCGCGGCGCCAGGATTCGCGGTCGCGGCCGGTCTTGAACCAGAGGCTCTCGGGGCTCGCGGAGCTGTCGATCAGGGCCTTGCCGGTGTGCTGCGGGAACATCGTGGCGTAGGTGCCCATGAGCACTCCGCCGTAGGAGACGCCGTAGAGGTTGAGTCGCTCCTCCCCCAGCAGCTGGCGGGCCCGGTCGAGGTCTCGGGCGGTGTTTGCGGTGGTGACCTGCTGGGAGTAGCCGGGCTGCTCGAGGTTGCACAGGTCCCGGAAGAGCCCGGCGGCGAGGTTCGGGATAAGGCCACTGGCGAGGTGCCCGTAGCTGCAATTCAGTGTCTCCCCGTGGGCCAGGCCGCGGGGCTGGACTGCGATGAGGTCGTAGTGCTCCTGCACATCGGCGGGGAGCTTGACCCGCTGCCCGGTGAGCTTGTCGGGGGCGGCGGTGTCCGCGAACATCTCCAGCGCACTGCCGCCCGGGCCGCCCGGGTTGCCGGCGATGACGCCGCGCTTCGTACCGGTCGCCGGGATCTTGCTCATCGTGAGCGTGATGTTCTGCCCATTGGGCTTCGAGTAGTCCATCGGCACCTGGAACTCCGCGCATTTCGCCCGCTTCGTGACGAAGACGTCCGCTGGGCAATCGCCCCAGGAAAGTTGCTGTGGTTCTGCGTTCGCCACCGGGGCGACCAGGGCACCGAGTAACCCGAGGCCTCCCAGCATTCCTGCAATTTTGTGGCTTACTCGCACTAGGAACTGCTCCTCACCGTGTTGTTTCTCGTCCGTATCTTTTCTCAGCTGCGCCCTCGCCGTTGAACACGCGCTATTGAGTCTGAATGCGTTGCCCTTGACTGCCAGCGACCTGATACCTCGCGGTGCAAAGTCTACCAACCGGCTCGGACATGCCAGACAGGAAGTCTCAAGGCCGCCCGGCAAGTAGCTCGCCAAAGCGCTCCAGCACCCCGGCGGCGTCCAGGCGCTCCAGCACTCGCGCATTCGGGGTGAGCTGCTGCCCGAAGGGCGGTTTTGGGTCGAAGGCCAGGGTCGCACCGCGAGTGAGCTCGGAGTCGGCTTCCACGTCCACGTGGAACTCCCGGGTGGCACAGTCCACGTCCTCAAGCAGCACCATCGCGGCGGCAAGGTCGTGGATCTGCGCCTGGTAGCCGACCCCAACCTGCTCGTGAAATTCGAAGTAGAACTCCACCGCGGCGGTCAGCAGTTGGCCGAGCTGTGACATCGCCTGCGTGCCTTCCCAGTCGCCATGCCTGTCAGCCTGCCGACCCGCCTGCTGCCCAATGTCCTGCCCAATGTCCTGCCCAGCGTCGAGGGAGCGAACCCAGCTGCGCAGCCGCTCCGGGGTGAGCAACACCTGCTCGGTCATGTTCAGCGGGGCGATCACCGGCAAGGGCGCACCCGTGGGCCAGTGTTGCAGGGCGTGTTTCAGTGCGTGCGGATCCACCCAGGCGTTCCACTCCGCGACCGGGGTGGTGTTGCCGGGATACCCGAATGCCCCGCCCATAATGACCACCTGGCAACCCCGCAGCACCTCCGGGGCATGCTCCACTGCCCAGGCCAGGTTCGTCGCAGGCCCACACACCAGCAGGTGGGTGGGCTGAGCTTCTGCCCAGTGGGCCACCGCTGCAGCCGCGGTACCATCCGATGTGCCGCCGCCTGGCGCGGGAGATTCTTCGGCCTGTCCTGGCGATTCTGCTGCCTGCGCCCGCCGGGCATCGCCGGCTTCTCCCAGCCAGTAGCCCAACCCCCGCGGTCCGTGGGTTTCCGGCGTCGTCACCAGAGGCAGCACCCGCGGCTGCGCGGCGCCGATCGTGATCTTCGGGATTGAAACATCCGAACCCCCACCGCGTTGGGCGCGGTGACGTCCTAAAGAAGAAGGTCCCCACTGATCCGCGGCGACCCGGAAGACTTCCGCGGAATTACAGGCGGCGTCCTCGGCAGTGCAGTTGCCGGCGCTAGTGGTCACCGAGAGGTCGATCCGGCCGGCTAGATGAACCCGGTAGAGGTAGATCAGGGCCAGGGCATCGTCGATTCCGGTGTCCACGTCGGCAACGACTGTCAGGGAAGATGTGCTCACAACTTCTCACGCTACCGATCACCCCAGCCGCCGGGTAAGGTACACCACAGTTAATGGGAATACTTTTCTTTTACCCGGCGCGCACTCGACCGCCCGCGCGCCATTTTTAGCGAGGGATAACCCGTGGCCAAGCACCATAAGAAAACAACACCGCGGTGCAGCACACCCCAGTGGGTGCTGGCCATCGGACTGGCGGTATTCGCCATCGCCACCCTCCCGCCCTCGTCGTGCAGTGGCCACACAGCAGCGAGGAGCCCAAGGTCACCCCGGCCTACCAAAATTCCGGCTATGCGGGACCGCTGACCAGCGGCGAGGTACTCTTCACCCGTGCCGCGAAGTGCGGGGCCACAGAGATCGGCGTGACCAGCGAAGCCATCCCGGAGGATAAGAACCCCTTCGCGGAGAAGCACTGCACGCAAGTCATCGTCCGGCTCACCGACGGCGCCGACGAGGGGAAATACACCGCGCTAGAGTCCCGCCACATGCCCGGCGAACCGGAGCTGCATGAGGGCGATAGCATCAAGCTGATCCACAGCCACGGCACCTACGCCTTCCAGGATTACGACCGCACGGGCCCACTGTGGGCATGGGTGCTGGCCACGATCGTGCTGATCATCGCGGTCGGCCGCTGGCGCGGGCTACGGGCACTAGTGGGGCTGGCGATCACGATGGTGATGATCCTCGCTTTCCTGCTGCCCGCGTTGCTGCGGGGCGGGTCCCCGCTGTGGTTGGCAGTGACGACGGCGGCGACCGTCATCCTCCTCGTCGTCTTCTTGGTCCACGGGGTGAACTGGAAATCCGCGGCCGCGATGGGCGGTTCCCTGGTGGCGGTGGCCATCGCCACGGCGCTATCGGGGCTGGCTATCGACTCCACCTCCCTGCGGGGTTTGGGGGATGAATCGAATCTGCAGATCCTGCTCTATCTGCCGGAGCTGGACATCACCGGGCTAATGCTGGCCGGGATGATTATCGGCGCGCTGGGCGTGCTTAACGATGCCACGATCGCGCAGGCTTCCACGATCACTGAGCTCAAGCGTGCAGAACCCGATGCCTCGCCCTGGCAGCTCTTCCGCAACGCCATGCGCGTCGGCGAGGATCACATCGCTTCGATGGTCTACACCCTGGTGCTGGGCTATGCGGGTGTGGCGATCCCCATGATGTTGCTGCTGAGCATCTCCGGCCGGCCGATCGAGCAGGTGCTTACCTCGGATGTGATGGCCACCGAGCTGCTGCGTTCCGTCACGGGCGCGATTGCGCTGCTGCTCGCGATTCCGCTGACTACCGCCATCGCGGCAGTGACCGCGGACCCAAACAGCAGGGATACGGGGCACGCGCATATCCACAGCCATTAGGATTAAATTCATGACGAATAACCCGGTATCCAATGCTGCAATTTTGAAGCCTCTGCCGCTGCCGGAGCTAGAGGACACCCTGGGTCGCTTGCGGCATGTGGTCAGTGCCGTGGCCAGCAACGATCAGCTGGCCCACACCGACGAGGCCATCGCCGATTTCAAGCAGCAGGAGGGCCCGCGCCTGCAGGCTCAGCTGCGGGAGTTCGCTGAGGAGAAGGAGGCCGAGAACTCCAGCTGGCTGGCCGAGCAGTGGTTGGATGATTACCTCGACGTCCGTACCTCCCTCCCGGTGACCACGAACGTTGGTTTCCAGGCACGCATCGACGTCGCCGGTGAAGGTTTGGATCGGGTTGCTCGCGTCATCCGTCGCATTGCAGAGGTGCACCTGATGCAGGCGCGCGGCCAGATGCCGGAGGAGCGCGACTTCCGCGATAACCCACTGAGCTCGACGCAGTGGCGTTGCTTCAACGGTGGCCTGCGCCACCCGAATGTTGATCGGGACGAAATCCTGCGTTGCACCAAGGGGGCGCGCAGCCGCCGGATCGGTGTTCTTCACGAGGGGCGCATGTGGGATGTCCCCATTTCGGACGGCAGCGGGCACGCCCTGTCCATCTCCACGATCCGTGCCGCGCTCGGCAAGATCGTCGATGCACCGGCCCCGGAGGCCGAAGAGGGCAGCGACGCGGCGCTCGCCGCGCGCCCGGGTTTTGCGGACATGAGCTACCTTGGCTCGGGCCTGCTGGCGGAGCCTTTCAACGAGATGATCCGCGACCGGGACAATGCCGAGACCTATGACCAGCTGCGCGACCAGCTCTTCCACGTCTCTCTCGATTCGACCCGTGGCTCCGAGGAGGAGTTGCTGCGCCGCGCTGCGTTTGGCACCGGGGTGGCCTGGGTCTATAAGCCGATCACCTACGTGATCAGCACTGTTCAGAACTTCCAGGCGATGCACGTGGAGCATTCCACGGTGGACGGCGCGACCCTGGTCACGGCGCTGCGGCGCATCCAGGAGGTCAAGGTCAAGGACGAGGCCCCGGGTTCGCCGGCACTGGCCCGCCCCGAGGAGCTGACCTGGGTTCGGGTACCTGAAGAGCTGGCCAGCGTGGGTACCCCGGGTGGGGCGAGCGTTGGTGCGGAGCCGGTGCTGCGCATCGTGGATGCCCCTCGCCTGCCGCAGGATGAGATTCCGTTCAAGTTCAGCGCCGATGCGATGAGCCAGCTCATCCTCACCCTGGCTCAGGAGCTGACCTTTGGCCGCACCCGCGGGGTCTACGAGGCCGTGGACATGCGGGAATACAAGGCCGGACGTACGGAGTGCCTGCGTGCCGCGACCCCGGAGGCCGTTGCCTTCGCTAAGGCCTTGATCACGGCGGAGGACGCAGAGTCCGCCGCGGCGGATGCGGAGCTCCGCGAGAAGCTGGATGCGGTGCTGGCCGCCCACCGCGCATGGGTGAAGAGCTGCAAGGCGGGTGCGGGCATCGATCGCCACCTGTGGGCACTGAACTTCACTGCCCGGAAGTCCGAGGAGGGTGCGGACGACATCGCACTACTCAAGGACGAGGGGGTAGCGCTCGCGCTGCGGGACTTCCTCTCCACGACGTCGGTGGGTTCGGCGGATCAGCTGATTCGCTATGCCTTCGCGCCGACCGTCGCCGAGGGCTTCGGTGTGAACTACACGCCGGATCAGGATCACATCGAGTACCTGGTGAGCTACAGCGAGAGCGCGGAGGACCCGCAGTGGTTCCTGGATAACCTCGTGGCTGCTGGCCAGCTGCTCGCGGAATACCTGGGGGCGCTGGAAAAGTAGGCCCCAGACGAGGCCGCCGTGGATGATCCGCGGCGACCTTTATTTATTGCCTGAATTACTTCTTTCAGGGCAATGAATGTATTTAGTGATATCAATCACCGTCACGAAGCTAATGGCCCTAATCACATTTTCACGCGCCTATTAAGCGAACTGTCTTTCAGATGTTTGACCATTACTTTGTTGCTTCATATTGGCCCCCTTACCCCCTCCTTAAAACTGGTAGACTGCGGGGTGTCATGGCTCCTGCCGCAGTGATGAATAGCAATAGGCATTAATCGGCAGAGCGGTGGCCCAATAAGGGTTCACCCAACCATTTTTTGACCACAGGAGAGACATGCACCTCACAGCACGAGAGCAGGAAAAGCTTCTCATTGTTGTCGCCGCCGACGTGGCGCGTCGTCGCAAGGAGCGCGGCGTCAAGCTGAACCACCCGGAGGCGGTCGCGTACATCACCGCCGAGCTCATGGAGGGCGCACGTGACGGCAAGACCGTCGCCGAGCTCATGAGCGAGGGCCAGCAGTACCTGACTCGCGACGACGTCATGGAAGGCGTCCCGGAGATGATTTCCGACGTCCAGGTGGAGACCACCTTCCCGGACGGCACGAAGCTTGTCACTGTCCACAACCCGATCCGCTAAGTAGCGTCCAAACCTTCACGTTTGACCGCGCAACCGGCACGCTTCGAGAGGACTTTCTCAATGACCATTTCCGGTGAGTACTTCATCGGCGACGAGCCGATCATCCTGAACGAGGGTCGCGAGACCACGACCATCGAGGTCACCAACACCGGCGACCGCCCGATCCAGATCGGATCCCACTTCCACTTCTACGAGATCAACAAGGCTGTGGAGTTCGACCGCGAGGCCGCTTTTGGCAAGCGCCTCGACATCCCCGCTGGCACCGCTGTCCGCCTCGAGCCAGGCGACAAGCGCACCGTAGACCTGATTGACTTCGGCGGCCACCGCGAAGTTTACGGATTCAACCAGCAGGTCAACGGCAAGCTGGACTAGCGCCGTTTAAAAACACAGCGAAGAACTTCTCACACTTCACTCCTAAGGAGAGCATTCATGGCTTACGAGATTTCTCGTCAGCAGTACGGGGAGCTGTACGGCCCGACCACGGGTGACGGCATTCGTCTTGCTGATACCGACCTGGTCCTGCGCATCGAAAAGGACCTCACCGCCAAGGGCGATGAGGTTGGCTTCGGTGGCGGCAAGGTGATCCGCGAGGGCATGGGCATGAACGCCCGCATGACCCGCGACGAGGGCGTCGTCGACACCGTCATCACGAACGCGATCATCGTCGACCACTCCGGCATCTACAAGGCCGACATCGGCATCCGCGACGGCCTCATCTACGCCATCGGCCGTGCCGGCAACCCGGACGTCCAGGATGACATCGACATCCCGGTCGGCGTGAACACCGAGGCCTACGCAGGTGAGCACACCATCGTGACCGCGGGCGCGATCGATACCCACATCCACTTCATCTCCCCGGACCAGTTCGACACCGCACTGTCGAACGGCACCACCACCTTCATCGGTGGCGGCACCGGCCCGGCTGATGGCACCAAGGCAACCACGATCACTCCGGGCGAGTGGCACATCCACCGCATGCTCGAGGCCACCTCCGATGCACCGATCAACATCGGTCTCCTCGGCAAGGGCCACGCGGCAGTTCCGGGCCCACTGAAGTCCCAGATCCGCGCCGGCGCGATCGGCCTGAAGATCCACGAGGACTGGGGTGCAACCCGTTCCTCCATCGACACCTCCCTGCAGGTCGCCGACAAGCTCGACGTCCAGATCGCTATCCACACGGATACCCTGAACGAGTACGGCTACCTCGAGGACACGATTAAGGCTATCGACCACCGCACGATCCACACCTTCCACACCGAGGGTGCCGGCGGTGGCCACGCTCCGGACATCATCGCCATCGCTGGCGAGAAGAACGTGATCCCGGCGTCGACCAACCCGACCCTGCCGTTCACCAAGAACACCGTCGATGAGCACCTCGACATGCTCATGGTCTGCCACCACCTGAACAAGGACATCCCGGAGGATGTCGCGTTCGCGGACTCCCGTATTCGCGGCGAGACGATTGGTGTTGAGGACGTGCTGCACGACCTCGGTGTGTTCTCCATTACCTCCTCCGACTCCCAGGCCATGGGCCGCGTCGGTGAGGTCGTCCTGCGCACCTGGCAGGTGGCACACATTAACAAGCAGCAGCGCGGCCCGCTGGAGGGCGACTCCGAGGGCAACGACAACAACCGCATCAAGCGCTACGTCTCCAAGTACACCATCAACCCGGCCATCGCCCACGGCATCAGCCACATCGTTGGCTCCGTGGAGGTTGGC
>JBHWRM010000006.1:0-56233 GCA_043426695.1 Corynebacterium sp.
CCCTTGTTGGCCAGCAGCACCTGCTTGAGCTTCGTGATGTTGTCCGGGGTGCACTGGTCGGTGCGCATGGTCAGGCGAATCGGGCTGCCCGAACCGTTCAGGCCCAGGTCCGGCACCTTCAGGTCGTCGCAGACGATGGACAGTCGGTCGTCGCGGTACTGAACGCGCGCGTTGACCAGCACGATCGCATCCTCGGCGACCATGGTCGACACCATCGCGTAGGTCCGCGGGAACGCGAGCACCTCGACGGAGGCGCCGTTGTGATCTTCCAGGCCGATGATGGCCCAGGGCAGGCCGTCCTTGTTCACGCGCCGGTCGACGCTGGAGATGATGCCGCCGATGACGACGTTGGAGTTGTGCGGCACTTCGCCGCCGACGATCGTCGTGATGGCGGTATCCGTCTGCTGCGCCAGCGACTCCTCGAAACCGTCGAGCGGGTGGCCCGAGACGTACAGGCCCAGCATCTCGCGCTCCAGGGCCAGTTCGTGCTTGCGCTCCCAGTTCTCCTCGGGGATCGGCATCTGGAAGACGTTGACCTCCTCGTCCTCGTCGCCGCCGCCGAATCCGGCGAACAGGTCGAACTGCCCCTTGTCGGCGGCCTTCTTCGTCGGCAGCACCGCGTCGACCGCGTCCTCGTGGATGAGGGCGAGGCCCTTGCGCGGGTGGCCCATCGAGTCGAAGGCGCCGCCCTTGATCAGCGACTCGGTGACGCGCTTCGAGCACGGCAGCGTGTCGATCTTGTCGAGGTAATCGGAGAAGTCCTTGAAGGCGCCCTTCTCGCGGCGGGTGGCGATGATGGAGTCCACCACGTCGCGGCCCACGTTGCGGATGCCGCCGAGGCCGAAGCGGATGTCGTCGCCGACGGACTGGAAGTTCAGGGCCGACTCGTTGACGTCGGGCGACAGCACATGAATGCCCAGGTGGCGGCAGTCCGACAGGTAGATGGCGGACTTGTCCTTGTTGTCCGCCACCGAGGTCAGCAGCGCGGCCATGTACTCGGGCGCGTAATTGGCCTTCAGGTACGCGGTCCAGAAGGACACCAGGCCGTAGCCGGCGGCGTGCGACTTGTTGAACGCGTAACCGGCGAACGGGAGGATCGTGTCCCACAGCGTCTTGATCGCGGCATCCGAGAATCCGTTGGACTTCATGCCGGCCTCGAAGGTGATGAACTCCTTCTCCAGCACCTCCGGCTTCTTCTTGCCCATGGCCTTGCGGAAGCCGTCGGCCTGGCCGGCCGTGTAGTTCGCCACCTTCTGCGAGATCCTCATGATCTGCTCCTGGTAGACGATGAGGCCGTAGGTCTCCGCGAGGATCTCCTCCAGCGCCTCCTCGAGCTCCGGGTGGATGGGCACGATGGGCTTGCGGCCGTTCTTGCGGTCGGCGTACTCCCAGTGCGCCTCGACGCCCATCGGGCCCGGGCGGTACAGCGCAAGCGCCGCCACGATGTCGTTGAAGCCGGTGGGGCGCATGCGCTTCAGCAGTTCGCGCATGCCGCCGGAGTCCAGCTGGAACACGCCCAGGGTATCGCCGCGGGCGAGCAGCTCGTAGGTGGCCGCGTCCTCGGTGGCCAGACCTTCCAGGTCGAAGTCCTCGCCCCGGTTCTTCTTGATGTTGTCGATCGCGTCACCGATGACGGTGAGGTTGCGCAGCCCCAGGAAGTCCATCTTCAGCAGGCCGATGGCCTCACAGGCCGGGTAGGGCCAGCCGGTGATGAGCGCGCCGTCCTGTTTGCGCTTCCACATTGGGATGCAGTCCAGCAGCGGCACGCTGGACATAATGACGGCACAGGCGTGCACGCCCGCCTGGCGCACGACCCCCTCCAGGCCGAGGGCGTCCTCGTAGATCTTGTTGACCTGCGGGTCGGTGTCGATGAGCTGGCGGACCTCGGCGGCCTCCGCGTAACGCGGGTGCTCCGGGTCCTTGATGCCCTTGAGCTCGATGTCCTTGGCCATGATCGCCGGCGGCAGGGCCTTGGTGATTCGGTCGGCCATCTGGAAACCGGCCTGGCCGTACCAGGCGCGGGCGGAGTCCTTAATCGCCTGCTTGGTCTTCACGGTGCCGAAGGTGATGACCTGGGCGATCTTGTCCTCGCCCCAGCGGTCGGCGGCGTAGCGGATCATCTCGCCGCGGCGGCGGTCGTCGAAGTCGATATCGATATCGGGTGCGGACGGGCGCTCCGGGTTGAGGAAGCGCTCGAAGAGCAGGCCGTGCTCGATGGGATCGATGTTCGTGATCGTCAGGGCGTAGGCCACCAGGGCGCCTGCGGCGGAGCCACGGCCGGGGCCGACGCGGATACCTACGGAGCGGGCGTACTTGATCAGCTCGGCGACGATGAGGAAGTAGGAAGGGTAGCCCTTCATGTCGATGACGCTGATCTCGTACTCGGCGCGGTCGAGGTACTCCTGCGGCACCGGGCCGCCGTTGAAACGCTCCTCCAGGCCGCGCGTGACCTCGTGGGTCAACCAGGACGTCGGCGTGTGTCCTTCCGGAACCTCTGCGACCGGCATGCGGTCGTAGGGGTGTTCTTCCCAGATCTCGCCGTAGTCCTGGACTCGCTCGGCGATCCACAGGGTGTTATCGCAGCCATCCGGGACGACGTGGTCCCACTGGTTGCGGATGTCCTCCGCGGTGCGGATGTAGTAGGAGGAGCCGCTGAAGGCGAAACGCTTACCGCCCTCGTCGATGGTGGGCTCGTCCATGGTGGAGCCGGTCTGCACGCACAGCATGACCTCGTGGGCGGCGGCCTGGTTTTCCAGCACGTAGTGGCAGTCGTTGGTCACCAGCGGCGGCAGGTCCAGCTTGCGGCCGATCTCCATGAGCTCGTCGCGGACGCGCTTCTCGATCTCCAGTCCGTGGTCCATCAACTCGAGGAAGAAGTTGTCCTTGCCGTAGATGTCCTGCCACATAGCCGCGGCCTCGAGGGCCTCGTTGAACTGGCCGAGGCGGAGGCGAGTCTGCACGTCGCCGGAGGGGCAGCCGGTGGTCGCGATGACGCCCTCGGCATGCTCGGCGATGAGCTCGGCGTCCATGCGGGGCCACTTACCCAGCTGACCCTCGTAGGAGGCCATCGAGGAGAGGTAGAAGAGGTTGCGCAGGCCGGTGGCGTTCTCGGCGAGCATGGTCTGGTGCAGGTACGCGCCGGAGGCCGAGACGTCGTCCTTCTTCTGCTCCGGGTTACCCCAGCGCACGCGGTTCATGTTGAAGCGAGAGTCCGGGGCCATATAGGCCTCGATGCCGATGATCGGCTTGATCCCGGCCGCCGTCATCGTGCGGTAGAAGGCATCCGCGCCGAACATGTTGCCGTGGTCGGTCATGCCCACCGCGGGCATCCCTTGGCGGGCCACCTCCTCGGCGAGCATGTCTACCTTCGCCATGCCGTCGAGCATGGAGTATTCCGTGTGATTATGCAGGTGGACGAAAGACGAGCGGCTCATAACTGGATATCCTATCGTTTTCCGGACACCGCGAAACTCGGGCGCTAAGCTTTTGCCCCGTGAAGTATTTGACCAGGTCTGCTGTTGCCCATTTGGACGCCCCAATTGCGGTCATGGATCTCGACGCCGCGCTTGTCAACGCCCGCGATATGGTTCGCCGCGCGAATGGCACCCCGATCCGGCTGGCGAGCAAGTCGGTGCGCATCCGCGAAATGCTGCGCCGCGTGCTGGAGCTGCCCGGCTACGCCGGGGTGCTGGGTTTCCACCTCTCCGAGGCGATCTGGCTCGTGGAGACCGGGGTCAGCGACGACGTCCTGGTGGCCTACCCCACCACCCACCGCGAGGCGCTGCGCCAGCTCGCCGCGTCCCCGAAACTCCGGGAATCCATCACCGTGATGGTGGACTCCCCTGCCCACCTGGACTTCATCGACGAAACGGTGGCCGATCAGGATGCCTCTGGTGCTGAGCGCGGGGAGATTCGGGTGTGCATCGACGTGGACGCCAGCCTGGCCATGGGGCCGGTGCACGTGGGCGCGTTGCGCTCCCCGGTTCATTCCGTGGAGCAGGTCCGGCGCCTTGCGGAGGTCGTTGTCGCCCGGCCGGGTTTCCGGCTGGTGGGGCTCATGGCCTACGAGGGGCAGATCGCCGGGACCACGGATAGCTCGCCGGCGATCTCGGTGATGAAGGGAATCTCCACCCGGGAGTTGGCCGCCCGGCGCGGGAAGATCGTGCGGGCGGTGGAGCAGCTGCTGGCCAGCGCGGGGCAACCACCACTGGAGTTCGTCAATGGCGGGGGTACCGGGTCGATCGAGACCACCTCGTCGGAAACAGTGATCACGGAGATTGGCGCGGGCTCGGGCGTGCTGGCCCCCGGGTTATTCGACCGCTATAAGCGCTTCCAGCCGGATCCGGCGCAATGGTTCGTGGTGCCGGTGGTGCGCCGCCCCGCTCCGGATGTGGTGACGGTGGCGGGTGGCGGCCGGGTGGCCTCCGGGCCACCGGGGGCAGACCGGCTGCCAACGGTGGATTACCCCGCGGGGCTGCGCATGGCACCACTGGAGGGGCCGGGTGAGGTGCAGACCCCGCTGAAGGGGCCTGCGGCCAAGAGCCTGCAGCTGGGCGATCACGTGTGGTTCCGCCACGCGAAGGCCGGTGAGCAGGCGGAGTGGTTCGACGAGGTGATCGTCGTGTCCGGCGGTCAGATCGTGGACCGGTGGCCGACCTACCGGGGCGAGGGCCGGGCCTTCGTCTAGTCTTCTGCCTCGGCTGGAGTGAGCTTACCGAGCTTCTTGAGGGAAGCTCTGTGCCGGGTAGCGCGGGTCTGGACGACCATGTCGATAATGAAGATCACCACTGCCACCCAGATGATGGAGAAACTAACCCAGCGCATCGGCTCGATGTGCTCCTTGGTAACGAACACGGCCCAGAGCATCTGCATCACCGGGGTGAGGTACTGGATCATGCCCAGCGAGGTCAGAGACATTTCCTGGGCGGCTCGGGCGAAGGCCAGCAGCGGCAGGGCAGTGACCACGCCCGCAATCATGAGCAGGGCGGTGTGCCCGCCGCCCTCGGTGGTGAAGGTCGACGCTGGGCCGAGCCACAGCAGGTAGATCACGGCGATGGGGGCGAGCACCATCGTCTCGGCGGCCAGGGACTGCAATGGCTCCAGCCGCATCCGCTTCTTCACCAGCCCGTAGAAGCCGAAGCTCAGCGCCAGTCCCAAGGAGATGATCGGCGGCTGGCCGAGCGCGATGGTGAGCATCACCACCGCCACGGCGGCGATGGCCACCGAGAGCTTCTGCATCGGGCGTAGGCTCTCGCGCAGCAGCAGAACGCCGAGTATGACAGAGACCAGAGGGTTGATGAAGTAGCCCAGGGCGGCGTCCGCAACGTGCCCGCTGTTGACCGCGTAGATATAGAGTCCCCAGTTCACGGAGATCAGCAGAGAGGCCACCGCCACCCGGATCCACTCGCGTGCCGTGATCTGCCGCAGCAGCTTGATGCGCCGCAGCGCCAGCAGGAGTAGCACCACGAAGACGAGGGTCCAGATGAAGCGGTGCGCCAGGATCTCCATGGGCGCGGCGGGTTCCAGCAGCGGGAAGAACGCGGGGAAGAATCCCCACATGATGTACGCGGCAAAGCCCCACAGCATGGGCTACCCCTCCTCGTGTGTGACGGCGCGGATACCCATGCGACCATAGGCGGCATCCACTGGGGCCGGTTCAACGGCCATGACTTTCGGGTTCTCCGCAATCGCCTTGAGCTCCGCGGGCGCGGCGTAGACAAGGGCGCCGTTGATTGCGACGTTCTCCCCCTCCAGCCCTTCGGTGGCGATGGTGAAGACGTCCTCGCGGCGCAGGCCGGCCGCCGGTTCCGGGATCGGGCGCTGGACCACCGGGCCGATCAGCAGCGTGGACACGCGCACCCGCTCCGCATGCGGGATGTCGAAGACCTTGGCGAAGTCTTTGGGCACCATCACCTCGGCAGGCGAGACCAGCGCCCAGCGGGGCTCGTCGCCGTCGGCCTCGTCGAGGAGCGTGCGGGAGTGTTCCTCGTATGCCTGGTCGGACATATAGAACGGGCCCAGCTGGTCACCATTAATGTGCATCGGTTTGCTCGTACGATCCGACTCGGCCATGACCATGATTCCCACGAGCAGGGCGACAGCACAGACCCCGCCGAGCCACGCGACCCACGCGGGTTGGCGGGTGTCTTCCCAGTCCAGCTCCCGCTGGCGGGCGCGGTTGGGCTTGACCACCTGCGGAGACCTAGATTCCATCGTTGGCCTCCCGCAGCCTATCGAGGGCCTGCTGAAGGTCCTCCGGGTACGGGCTGTCGATCTGCATCATTCGGCCCGTGGGGTGCTCGAAGCGCAAGGAGACCGCGTGCAGCCACTGGCGGATCAGCCCCAGCTTCTCGGAGAGCGCAGGGTCGGATCCATACATGGGGTCGCCGCACAACGGGTGGTGCAGGGAAGAGAAATGCACGCGGATCTGGTGGGTCCGGCCGGTCTCCAGGTTCACTCGCAGCAGGCTGGCCTGCCGGTGGGCCTCCAGGGTGTCGTAGTGCGTGACCGCATGCTTGCCGTCGTCGCGCACGGCGAAACGCCAGCCCGCCGAGGGGTGGCGCCCGATCGGGGCATCGATAGTCCCAGAGGTCGGGTCGGGGTGGCCCTGCACCAGCGCGTGGTAGATCTTCTGCACCTCGCGGTTACGGAAGGCTCGCTTCAAGTGGGTATAGGCCCGCTCGCTGGCGGCGACGATCATCACCCCGGAAGTACCCACATCAAGCCGCTGGACGATGCCCTTGCGCTCCGGCGGTCCCGACGTGGAAATGCGGAAACCTGCGGCCGCCAGGCCCGCGGTCACGGTGGGGCCCTCCCAGCCCAAGGTTGGGTGTGCGGCGACACCGACGGGCTTATTCACGGCGATGACGTCGTCGTCAGAATAGAGAATGTCCATGCCCTCGACGAGCTGGGGTGGCTCGGCAGCCAAGTCGCGTTCCGGGGCAGGCAAGGTGACATCCAACCACTGGCCGGCAACAAGCCGGTCGGACTTGCCCAGGGGCTTGCCCTCGGAGTTGATGTCCCCCGCGGCCGCGAGGTCGGCCACCACCGTCCGGGACAGCCCCAGCAGTTTGGACAGCCCCGCGTCGACACGCATCCCCGCCAGGCCATCCGGCACGGGCATCATCCGCTGTTCACGTTCGGTCATTGCTGTGCCTCCCTTTCTGCCCGGGGCTCGACGATGAAAACGATGACGAGGTAGAGGACGACCCCGACGGTGATGCCGATATCCGCCACGTTGAAGATCGCAAAGTTCCAGAAGCTGAAGAAGTCCACGACGTGGCCGTGCATGCCGCCCGGCTCCCGGAAGATGCGGTCAATCAGGTTGCCGGCCGCTCCTCCCCCGATCAGGCCGATGGTCAGGGCACTGAGCCCGGAGCGGGCCCGAAACGCCAGGAAAACCGCAACGCCCACCGCGATGAACTGGATGAATGCCAGCACGATGGTGGCGTCCGTGCCCATCGAGAATGCCGCCCCCGGGTTGCGGACCAACAAGAAACGGAACCAATCGCCCAGCACCGGCACGGGTTCGCGCGGCGGCAGGGTGGCCACGGCCAGCCACTTGCTCAGCTGGTCGACGATCACCACAACCGCCAGGGTCGCCAGGGCGACGCCGGTCCGGGTTCCTCGGTTACTCTGCTGCTTCACTCCAGCAAGTCTAGCTTGAGGCCCAAACTGCTACGGTTATGACCGTGTTTACTCCCCCACGTCCCTCATCCCACCGCACTGGGCGGCGCGCGGTCGCCGCGCTCATGTGTTCCCTCGGCCTCCTGGGCTCGGCCGCATGCTCCTCCGAACCTGCAGGGCCGGAGGCCGTCGAGGCGCCAGTCGAGGGTGTACGCGTGCAGCTCCTTGAGCCCGGCCGCGGCCCCCGCGAGCCCCTCGCTTACCACATCGGCGAGGAGGAAAGCTCCCAGGAGCTGACCTATTCGGCAACCCAGGGGCTGGAGCAGAAAACCGCCCACGGTGAGGGCGAAGACGTCCCCTACGGGGATGTCACGATGGACCTTCCGCTGACTGCCACGGCGAAGCAAAAGGGCGAGGAGATCGCCACGACCGTCGTGGTGGGGCGCCCGGACGGGACGAACGCGGAGCTGAACGAGGACATGGCATCTGTCGAGGGCTTCGAGATGCACCAGACGATGGAGCCCAGCGGTCGGGTGAAGACCCGATCCTTCGGAGCCCCAGAAGGGGCCACGGACGGGGCACGGGCCAGCGTCGAGCAGGCGCTGACGCAGATGACGGATGTGCCGATCGTCTTCCCCGAGGAGGCAGTGGGCCCGGGCGCGAAGTGGACGGTCAGCGGGCGAGTGGACGAAGGGGTCTCGCTGCGCCAGGAGTTGACCTACACGCTCGTGGAACGGGACGGCGACAATGTCGTTCTCGACGTCGCGGCTAAGCGCCGACCGGCGGTCGCAAGCCTGGCGGATACGGACCTGAAGGTCCTGGAGGCGGATTCGACCTCCGAGGGGCGGATCACCGTCGACCTGTCCCGCCCGCTGCCTGCCGAGGGCACGGTCCGCGTGGACACGACCGTCACCTACGGCAAGGACGACGCCCCGCTGCGTGTGCTGCAAACCATTACGTCGCGCAGCGAATGGAAGTAGGCCGCTTAAAGCCCTGGGGCTTCAGCAGCTCGGGGCGTGTAGGGGCTTTTAGAGCTCCTTACACATCGGCGGGACCTGCTCCGGCAGGACGGTCTCGACGAGGGTACAAGCCCAGCGGGTGTCCAGCTTCCACTTGCCGTCCTCGTGGACGAACTCCACTCCGCTGACGACCTGCGGGTCCCGCTCCGGGGCCTGCAGCTTGATGGTGGCCTCGGCCATATCCGGCAGCACGCCTGGCAGCACCGGGTCCACGACCTCGAGCTTCGCCTGGGCCTCGCTCTGGCTGCGGGTCAGCGCCTCGAAGATCTCCGGGGCCTGGTCGCCGTCCACGACGGAATTGACCTTCTCCTCGGCTGGGACGCGCGGATCAACCGCCTTGAGTAGGACCTCCTGCAGTTCCTGCGGGGTCGGCAGCTTCTCCTCCGGCGCGGTGGAGGACGGTGCGCTGCTGGCGGTGGTCTGCTCGGTGGTGGCTGCGTTATCCGCATCCTCCGAGCCGCAGGCGGTCAGCGTGAGGCCGGCGACGGCAGCGGTTGCCACGGCCACGGACTTCCAGATCTTCACGGTCAACATTCTCCTTCGACGCGGGGGTGTCAAAGCCCTGATCCTACTCGCCTGGGCGCCAAAGCCCGCCTCCGCAGGCGTTGGTGTGCGCCGGATCTCACTCCGGGCGGGGCTCAGTCTGGTCTTCCCCACCAAGTTTCAGTTGCCCGCTGCCGTCGTCCGCAGCCGTGTCCCAGGCCAGGCTGTCCAACGGGTCCGCGGGCTGGAGCTTCGGGTCGTCAGTGTCGAAAGTGGCGATGCGCCCCGGACCGGTTTCGCGAGTCTCGAAGCGCACGGTCACCACACCCACCCCGCTTCCCTGCACCCAGCCATGTCCGTAGTCCGGGTGCCAGACGTCCTGGGTCTGTTTCCACCGGCTGTCCGACTGCTCCCCTGCTCCCCCGGGATATGACTCGCCAGCGGCACCGGACTCCTCCGGAACCACTCCCGGGCCGGTCACCGTCGTCGTACTCGGGTGCTGCACTGTCGGATGGCTGAGCTCTGGGAAGAGCATCTCCTGCCGATCGTGGCTGAGCCCGGAAAAGCCCACGCCCACGAGCCGCACCGCGCCGGAGTCCTCCGGGCGGGGCAGCACCGCGCGGGCGGCGCGCAGCAATTGCTCGAAGTCATCCGTTGGCGCAGGCAGCGTGGTCGATCGGGTATGCAACGCGAAGTCGCTGGTACGGATCTTCACGGTGATGGTGCGGGCCGCCCGGCCGTCCTTGCGTAGCCGCCGATAGGCCTGCCGGGCGGAGAGCTCCATGATGTTCAGCACGTCCCGGTAGGTCCGCGCATCCACCGGCAAGGTCTGTTCGGCGCTGATCTGTTTGGCCTCCGCGCGCGGGGCCACGGGGCGGGGGTCATCGCCTCCGGCCATGACCTGAACCTCCAGGCCGACCTTGCCGAGCAGTGATTTCACGTCGGTGGGGTCCATGTCCACGAACTGCTGGATCGTGTACACGCCGACGTCGGCCAGCTTGGCCTGGGCGACCCGCCCAATTCCCCACAGTTCGCCCACGGGGCGCGGGCCGAAGGTGGCCATCCGGTCCTCCACCACGAAAATCCCGTGGGGCTTGGCTAGGTCGCTGGCCATCTTCGCGTCCAGCTTGGAGCTCGCCATCCCGATAGAGCACGGCAGCTCCGTGGCCTCCTCCACCGCGCGCTGGAGGTCCTCGGCCCACCGCCGGGCAGCGGCAGCGCCGGCCAATCCCTGTGGCTCGGCGAAGCCCTCGTCGACCGAGAGCTGCTCCACCACACCCGCGTGCTCTGCGATGACCTGGAAGATCCGCCGGGAGATCGTCTTGTACAGCACCGACCTGGGCTGGATCACGATTGCCCGGTTGCGGCATAGCCGGATCGCCTGGTGCATCGGCATGGCTGAACGCGCCCCGTAGGCGCGCGCCTCGTAGCTTGCTCCAGCCACGACCCCGCGTCCGGACATCCCGCCCACGAGGACGGGCCGGTCACGCAGGGTCGGCCGGGTGAGCTGCTCCACGGACGCGTAGAAGGCGTCCATGTCGATGTGAGCGACCCAGCGCATGGCGGCTTAGCGAGCCACCTTTGCCACCTCGGCGGTCACGCCGTCCACAATCTCGTGGCCCAGCTTCTCGCGGGTGAGCACCTCGTGCTCCACGGCGAGGACCTCCTCGGCGATGTGGGCGATGTGCTGGTCGGCCCAGTCCTTCTTATCCGCCGGCACCGACAGACGCAGGCGGATGCGGTCGGAAACCTCGAAGCTCTCGTTCTTGCGGGCATCCTGCAGACCACGGATGACATCCGCTGCCCAGCCTTCGGCCTCCAGCTCCGGGGTGACGGTCGTGTCGAGGACCACCAGGCCGTCGACGCCGCCCGGACCCGCGACGCGCGCGGTGGAATCCGGGTTCTCCGCCACCAGGCGCTCGGTGTAGAGCTCCGGGGTCAGGACGATATCGCCGTCGACGACGACGTTCTCGCCTTCGCGGACGTAGTTACCGGCCTTGACGTTCTTGATCGCACGCTGGACGTCGCGGCCGAGCGTCGGGCCGGCGACCTTCGCGTTGACGACGACCTCGAAGCTGCCCGCAGAGTCGACGTCGTCCGTCAATTCCACGTCCTTGACGTTGACCTCGTCGCGGATGGTGGCGGCGAAGTCCGCGAGCTTGGCCGACTCCGGCAGCGCGACCGTGAGCTTCGGCAGCGGCAGGCGGTTGCGCAGCTTATTGGACTTGCGCACCGAGCTGGCCGAGGAGCAGACCGCGCGGGTGGCGTCCATCGCGTCGACGAGCTCCGCGTCGGCCGGGAAGTCCTCGGCCTTCGGGTAGTCCGCCAGGTGGACGGAACGCTCGCCGGTCAGCCCGCGCCAGATGACCTCGGAGATGTACGGCAGCAGCGGCGCGGTCACGCGGGTGGCCACCTCGAGCACCGTGTACAGGGTGTCGAAGGCCTCCGGGTGGGCCTCCTGGCCAGCCCAGAAACGGTCACGGGAGCGGCGCACGTACCAGTTGGTGAGGATGTCGGCGTACTGACGCACCTCATCGCAGGCGTCCGCGATGCGGGTATCGGCCAGAGCCTTGTCCACGTTGGCCACCAGGTCGTGTGTCTTGGCGAGGATGTAGCGGTCCAGCACGTTATCGGAGTCCACGGACCAGCGCGCCTCCTCGGATGCGTAGAGCTGCAGGAAGCTGTACGCATTCCAGATCGGCAGCAGCGCCTGGCGCACGCCCTCGCGGATGCCCTGCTCGGTGACGATCAGGTTGCCACCACGCAGGATCGGGCTGGACATGAGGAACCAGCGCATCGCGTCGGAGCCGTCGCGGTCGAAGACCTCATTGACGTCCGGGTAATTGCCCTTGGACTTGGACATCTTCAGCCCGTCGGAGCCCAGGACGATGCCGTGGGCGACGACCTTCTTGAAGGCCGGGCGGTCGAATAGCGCGGTAGAGAGCACGTGCTGGACGTAGAACCAGCCGCGGGACTGGCCGGAGTACTCGACGATGAAGTCCGCCGGCTGCTCCTCCTCGAAGGCCTCCACGTTCTCGAATGGGTAGTGATACTGGGCGAAAGGCATGGAGCCAGACTCGAACCAGCAGTCGAGGACGTCCGGGACGCGGCGCATCATGGACTTGCCTGTCGGGTCGTCCGGGTTCGGGCGAACCAGCTCGTCGATGTCCGGGCGGTGCAGGGACTTCGGTCGGACACCGAAGTCGGCCTCCAGCTCCTCGAGGGAGCCGTAGACGTCCACGCGCGGGTACTGCGGATCATCAGACACCCACGCTGGGACCGGGGAACCCCAGTAGCGGGTGCGGGAGATGTTCCAATCGCGGGCGCCCTCCAGCCACTTACCGAACTGGCCGTCTCGGATGTGTTCCGGGATCCACTCGATCTGCTGGTTGAGCTCAACCATGCGGTCGCGGATCTCAAGCACATTCACGAACCAGCCGGGCAGAGCCATGTAGATCAGCGGCTCGCCGGAGCGCCAGGAGTGCGGGTAGGAGTGGACGATCGTCTGATCGCGTAGGACGCGCTGCTTGGCCTTCAGGTCGCGGATGATGTCGCGGTTGGCGTCGAAAACCAGCGTGCCCTGGTACTCGGGCACAAGGGAGGTGAACTTGCCATCGGCGTCCACCGGGATGACCAAGTCGATTCCGTAGCCCTTACAGACGTCCATATCGTCCTCACCGAAGGCCGGGGCCTGGTGGACGACACCGGTGCCGTCCTCGGTGGAGACATAGTCCGCGACGAGGACCATGAAGGCGTTTTCCTGATCCGCGAAGTGATCGAAGACCGGGGTGTACTCCAGGCCCTCGAGCTCAGCACCCGTGAAGGTGGCCAGCATCTCTGGTTCCTTGCCCAGTTCCTTGGCGTAGGCACCCATCAGCGCGGTGGCCAGCAGCAGCTTGGCGCCAGCGAAGCCCTCCGCACCGTCTTCGCCGACCTTGACCAGGGAGTACTCGATCTCCGGGCCGACGGCCAGGGCGAGGTTGGACGGCAGCGTCCACGGGGTCGTCGTCCAGGCGATGGCTGCGGCATCGTGCAGCTCGGGGTGGGCTTCCCAGGTCTTGGTAGCTGGGTAGCCCTCGCGTGCGCCGGTGAACGGCATGGTCACAGTGACGGTCGGATCCTGACGGTCGCGGTAGGAGTCGTCGAGTCGGGTCTCCTGATTGGACAACGGGGTGTGCTCGGCCCAGGAGTACGGCAGCACGCGGAAGCCCTGGTAGATCAGGCCCTTGTCGTAGAGCTCCTTGAAGGCCCACATGACGGACTCCATGTAGTCCTGGTCCATGGTCTTGTAGCCGTTCTCAAAGTCGACCCAGCGAGCCTGACGGGTGACGTAGTTTTCCCACTCGTCCGCGTAGTGCATGACGGACTTGGCGCAGTACTCGTTGAAGCGGTCCAGCCCCATGGACTCGATCTCACCCTTGTCGGTGATGCCGAGCTGCTTCTCCGCCTCCAGCTCGGCAGGCAGGCCGTGGCAGTCCCAGCCGAAGACGCGCGGGACGTGGTAGCCGGCCATGGTCCGGTAGCGCGGGACGATGTCCTTGACGTAGCCGGTGAGCAGGTGGCCGTAGTGCGGCAAGCCGTTGGCGAACGGAGGACCGTCGTTGAAGACGTACTCCTCGTTGCCCTCGCGGTTTTCGAGGCTGGCCTGGAAGGTATTGTCCTTCTTCCAGTACTTCAGTACCTCTTCTTCCATGGCCGGGAAGTTGCTGCCCCCGCCGCTCATGTCCACGCGGGGGTAGACGCCGCCAGCTGGTGTAGCCATAAGAAAATCCTCGTCTCTGGTGCTTAAAGTGAAATTTCTTTCAAGCACAGGGACGAGGATTCGCGGTACCACCCTGCTTGAAGCCTGCCGTGGGCGCCACTCGCCCGTTGGAAAGGCTTCCTCTTATCTTGCGTTGTTGTACGGAACGCGACTCCGCTCGGTTCTACTAGGCATCCCTCGTGGGGGCTGTTCTTCCGAGACGCTCGCCGGTGATGGCCGGGTCCTAGCGGCGGGTTGGCTTGGTGTGGCTGCCAACCCTAGGGGTAAAGCTATGTAGTTATTTTCTGCTCTTACGGTGCTGGATGGCCTCCGCGATGGAGAGCAAAACTCCGACGGCTGCGATAATCACGCAGACCCAGGCCCAGGTGACTGAGCCCAGGTAGAGCGCCACCAGGAGTGCCGCAAATCCGAGGACCGCGAGGCCCAGTGAGGCCACGAGCATGATCGCTAGTTGCGCTCGCCTTCGCCCTCGACGGCCTTCGGCGCTGCGGTGCCGCGGCTGTTGAGGTCCTCAAGCTGGGACTCGAGGAAGGTCTTCAGGCGGGTGCGGTACTCGCGCTCATAGGTGCGCAGCTCCTCGATGCGTGCCTCGAGAGTAGTCTGCTGCTTCTTCACCGTGGTCATGATCTCGGTGTGCTTGCGCTCGGCGTCCTGCTGCAGAGCGTTGGCCTTCTCCTGCGCCTGGCGCACGGTGGCCTCTGCCTGGGCATTGGCGTCAGAGATCAGGGTCTCGGACTTCTGCTTCGCGTCAGAGAGCTGGGTCTCGGACTTCTGCTTCGCGTCGGCCAGCATCTTCTCGGAGCGGGTCTTCGCGTCAGACAGCTGCTCCTCGGAGCGCTTCTGGGAGTCCGCCAGCTGGCTCTTCGCGGTGGAGTCCGCATTATCCAGGGTCTTCTTCGCCTCTGCGCGGGCCTCATCCAGCATGGCGTTGGAGTCGGACTTCGCCTCGTTGGTGAGGCGGTCGGCCATCTCCTGAGCCATGGACAGCACGCGAGCGGCCTGCATGTGGGTGTCCTCGGTGGCAGCGCCCTTGGCAGCTGTGCCACCGGCAACACCGGAAGCCTGCGGGGCAGCCTTGCCAGCCTGGGACTTCGCGGCCTCGGCGTCCTGCTGAGCCTTCTTGGCCTTCTGCTCGGCCTCCTGAGCGCGGCGCTCAGCGGCCTCGGCACGCTGCTCCGCCTCCTTCAGCTTGGACTGCAGGCCGGAGACCTCGGCAGCTCCCTTGGACTGGGTGTTCTGCGCTTCGCGGCGAGCCTCCTCGCGGACCTCGGCCTCGACCTCGGAGCGGATCTGCTTGCGCAGGGCTTCCTCGTCGACCTTGGTGCCCGCTGCGGAAGCGGCCGACTGGCCGCCGTCGCCCACCTGGCTGCGAAGTTCAGCGTTCTCGTCCTGGAGCTCGGCGAGGGTGTCCTCAACGAGATCGAGGAACTGATCGACCTCGTCCTCGTTGTAGCCTCGCTTACCAATTGGGGGCTTACTGAACGCGACATTGTGAACGTCAGCTGGTGTGAGCGCCATCAATACTTCCCTTCGCTCTCGGATATTTTCGGCAAAGCCTGTCTGCAGGATGGTTTTATTCTTCAGAAAGACTGTAGTCCACCATACCAGCGCGAAAAGGCTTTGTTCTCATCTAGAGCTGGTTTTCTTCACCAGTTTTGAAAAACCTTCGCCCTCACCGGGTACTCCCAGGATTCTTCGTTAGAGGAGGGAGTGCAGAATCGTCTGCAGAATCTGCAGACCAAAGAACAGCACCAGGACAGATACGTCCAGGGCAACCCCACCCATATTCAGCGGCGGGATGAGCTTACGCAGCCCCTTGACCGGCGGATCGGTGATCGCAAAAATCGGCTCGGCGATCATGATGAACCAGCGCTGTGGGCGCCAGTTTTGGGAGAAGGACTGCACCATCTCCACGATGATCCGCACGATAAGGAGCAGCGTGAAAAGGCGGACGAGCAGGATGAGTGCTCCGATGAGGTTGACCACTCGGGATCAGCCCTCCGTCAGCTGGTCCAGCTGGGACTGCTCAAGCTCGATGCCGTGCGGGATCAGAACGAAGTTACGCACCCCACCCAGCTTCTTCAGCTCGGCATCCAGGCCCAGGCTTAGGCCCGCGGCGAAATCCAGCACGCGGGTTGCGGCGGACTTCTCCATCCCGCCCAGGTTGAAGACGACGACGTCGCCGGTCTTCAGGGCTTCGGAGATCTCTCGCGCCTGGTTGTACTCATTCAGAGCCAAGCGGATAACCATCGGGTTCTTCTGCACCGGGGCGGTCTCGCGCTCGGCAGCACCGTAGCGGGAGCGGGCCGGGGCGGCGACGTGCTCCCGGTCGGAGCCGTAGCCATGGGAGGCCCCGGCCTCGGAGCGCCGCTCGCTGGAGCGGTAAGAACCGTAGTGATCGGAGTCGTAGCGACCGGCCGCGCGGTCCTCGCGCTCGTGGCGCTCGGTGCGCTCGGGGCGCTCTTCGAAGTTATCCCGGTAATAAGGGTCCTCGTAGCTCTCTACGCCCCCGAGCCCGAAGAACTCCTTGAACTTATCGCCAAAGCCCTCAGCCATGCTTGGGTTTCCTTTCGCTTGCTGCAATCACTGTTTATTGCGGTATTCGTTGTTCGTTAACGTACTGGTCGCGGGCCCATGATGTCCGTACCGACACGCACCAACGTGGAGCCCTCGCCGATCGCGATCTCCAGGTCGTGGCTCATGCCCGCGGAGTACACCGGTGCCCCCAGAACGCGGTCGCTGATGCCGTCCAGCAGCGCGCGACCTCGGGCGAAGACCTCGGCCGGGTCACTACCCAGGGGAGGAACGGTCATTAGGCCGCGCAGCTCGAGGTGCTCCGAACCCGCAACCAGATCGGCGAGTTGGTCGATCTGGCCCTCGGGGGCGCCACCGCGCTGTGGGTCGCCGTCGGCGCTGAACTGCACCAGCACCGGCAGCTTCTCCGCTCGGTCGCCGCGCTCCAGCGCCAGACCGGCGCCCCGCTCAAGAGCGGTAATGAGGCGCTCCGAGTCCGCCGTGTGGACGGCGGCTGCCCACCGGGCCACGGAGTTAGCCTTGTTGGTCTGGATCTGACCCACCATGTGGATCTCGACGCTTCCCGCCAGCTCGGCGGCCTTGCGCTTGGCTTCCTGTTCGCGGTTTTCCCCGACCGCGTGGATACCGCCGGCGCGCAAGAGCTCGATGTCCTCTACCGGGTGAAACTTCGTGATCGGCAGGAGGTCTGCTCCCCCGGCCACGGCGATGCGCTGCCGCACGGCTCGGAGGTTCTCCGCCAGCTGCTCCGCCCGCTGGGCGCGGGCCTTGTCTCCATCTGGGGTTGTCATGATGGCATCCAGATTACGCCAGCTTGGCGACCTGTGGTTCCCTCGCGGCGGTAGCTAAACAGGTTCTCGGAGGCGATGGTGCAGCGTGGGTCGATGTCCACCGCACCCACGCCGAGGCCTTCGAGCTGGCGGGCGATGCCCGCCCGGATATCGAGCCCGGTGGTTCCCTGCTTCGTACGGGTTTTCGCCCCAGGCAGGCGGGACTCCACGTCCGCCGCCATGTCGGCCGGAACCTCGTAGTTTTCGCCGCTGGCCGCAGCCCCCATCACCGCGTGGATCGCGGCGGGGTTGGCGCCAAGCTCCACCATGCGCTGCACGGCCCGGCGAACGATGCCGTTGCGGGCACCGATCCGCCCGGCGTGGACCGCCGCGATGACGCGGGCGTCCTGATCCGCGAGCAAGAGGGGGACGCAGTCAGCAGTCAGGACGACCAGCGGGACGTCTCGCAGCGTTGTGACGAGGGCGTCGGTCGCTGGCACTGGCCCCGCCCCCACCATGTCTGCGGTGACCTCCGTGACCGTCGGGGTGTGCAGCTGCTCCATGAACATGAAGCGATCAGCGTCGAGCCCCAGGATCTCGGCGAGCCGTCCGCGGTTGGCGGCGACCGCCGCCGGGTCATCCCCGACGTGTTCTCCCAGGTTAAAGCTGCCGTAGGGAGCATCGGACACGCCGCCGTCGCGGGTGGTGAACACCATCCGGACGGAGCGCTCGCTCGCGCGTGCCGTGACCATCGTTTTTAGAGGAAGGACGGGAGGTCGAGGTCGTCGCCCTCATCCGGGCCGTCGGTGCGCTCGTGGCGCGGGCGAGCCGGCTCGTCAGAGGTGAACAGGCCACCGCCGCGTGCGGGATTCTGAGCTGCGCGACCTTCGCGGGCGGCGAAGGAGCTCTGTCGCTCCTGGCGCGGCTCGCTTGCCGGGGTCGCTGGCTGGGCCGGTGCGGCCTCCTGCAGTGGCTCAGCCTCGACGCGCGGGGCCTCGGAGTCGCCGAAGATGCTGGCGCCGCGGCTCTCGGCAGCGTGGGCAGCCCCGCCGCGCTGAGCGCTGGAGGATGCCGACGGGGAGTCGTCGAAGCCAGTGGCGATGACGGTGACGCGGACCTCGTCGCCGAGCTGGTCGTCGATGATGGTGCCGAAGATGATGTTGGCGTCGTCGTCGGCCATGGTCTGGACCAGAGATGCGGCCTCGGAGACCTCCATCAGGCCCAGGTCGGAGCCACCTGCGAAGGAGAGCAGCACGCCCTTGGCACCCTGCATGGTGTTTTCCAGCAGCGGGGAGTTGATGGCAGCCTCGGTGGCCTTGACGGCGCGCTGCTCGCCCCGGGAGGTACCGATACCCATCAGAGCGGAGCCGGCGTCGGTCATGACGGAGCGGACGTCCGCGAAGTCCACGTTGATCACGCCCGGGGTGGTGATCAGCTTGGTGATGCCCTCGACACCGGACAGCAGAACCTCGTCCGCCTTGCGGAAGGCGTCCATCATGGACAGCTGCTCGTCGGAGAGCTTCAGCAGGGAGTCGTTCGGGATGACGATGAGGGTGTCACAGACGTCGCGGAGCTCCTCGATACCCGCCAGGGCCTGCTTGGTGCGACGCGGCCCCTCGAAGGTGAACGGACGGGTGACGACGCCGACGGTCAGGGCGTTCTGCTTCTTCGCGATGTTTGCAACGACCGGAGCGGCACCGGTGCCGGTGCCACCGCCCTCACCGGCGGTAACGAAGACCATGTCCGCACCAGCGAGAATCTCCTCGATCTGGTCCTTGTGGTCCTCAGCGGACTTGCGGCCGACATCCGGGTTGGCACCAGCGCCGAGACCGCGGGTCTCCTCGCGACCGATGTCGAGCTTCACGTCCGCGTCGGTGAGCATGAGAGCCTGCGCGTCGGTGTTGATCGCGATGAACTCCACACCCTGGAGCTTCTCGTCGATCATGCGGTTGACGGCGTTGACTCCGCCGCCGCCGACACCAACCACCTTGATTTCTGCGAGGTGGTTTCCAGGAGTTGTCATAAAGTTTTCCGCCTTCCTTGTGCGCGAATCTTCGGGGAAAGATCCGTGCTTTTTCGTGGAGCCTTTTCGTTGCCTTCCATCTTGACCCGTAGGGCCAAACATTTGGCGCACATTTCAGGAGCGTGTCGTATCTTTAAAGTTCTACTTTAAGGTTCCGACCTGCGAATATCGGCACATGAGTCACACCAGTCACACGCGCTTCAGGAGCGCCGCGCCAACCCCAACGCAGCGAAAAAATCCCTGTTAATCCCGGGCTGTCGGCATGGCGGGATTAGACACGTTCCACGTGGGCTGCTCGCGCTGCAGAACCACGCGCACCGCCTCGGCCTTTTCCGTCAGCTGCTCGGCAGCTCCGAAGTACACGACCTTGCGTGGCTTCTGTTCCCCCTCCGGGGCGGGCAGTTCGAAGGTCATCTCGACCGCTTCGGCGTTGGGGGCCGCGACCTCCACCAGCTGCTTGCGGTTCTCCGGCTGCAGCGCATCCACAGCCGCAGCACCGGCAGCCAGTGCGCGGGTGTCGCCGTCCTTGACCTTGGTAAACGGCACCGCGCCCTCCGGGGCCGGCCCCTTAAGGAAAACCTTGCCGTCTCGGTCGATCAGGGATGTCTCCCCGCCCTCGTCGAGCACGCCGACGGCCTCGTGTTCGGTGATATTAATCGTCACGGTGTTCGGCCAGCTGCGCGAGACCGTCACCTTCTTCACCCACGGAGTCGGAGCGACGTTCCGGGCGACCTGCTCGGTATCCAGGCGCAGCATGTTGCTCTGCTGGCCCACCCCGCTCGCCTCGCTGACCTGCTGTACATCGGCGTTTTTCGCACCCTGGACATCGACGTTCTTGACCGTCAGCACCGGGAAGAAAAAGAGCACCGCCCACACGGCGACGACGGCTAGCACCGCCACGAATGCCCACCGACGGCGCGCGTGCTTGCTCCGTCGGCGTCGTTCCCGAGCCTGCGCACCCGCGCTCCGGGGGCGGCGGCGATCGCGAGTGGTCTTATCTTCCGACATGACCCCTACTCCCCCTGCGCTTCCCGGCCGCAGCGCAGGATCTCATCAGCGAGCATGGTGACCGTGCCGGCGCCGATGGTGAGCACCACGTCCCCCGGCTTCGCAATACCGATGACCTGCTCCGCCACGGCGGAAAAGTCCGGCTGGAAATGCCAGTCACAGGTCAGCTTCTCACCGATGATGCGGGAATCCACTCCCTCCACCGGCTGCTCACGCGCGCCGAAGATATCCAGCAGGACAACCTCGTCAGCCAGCGACAGGGCACCGGCGAATTCAGAGGCGAAATTCATGGTGCGGCTGTACAGATGGGGCTGGAATACAGCGATGATGCGCCCAGCGTTGGTCGCCTTAACGAGTTCCTTAGCAGCGGTGAGCACTGCGGTGACTTCGGTCGGGTGGTGCGCGTAATCGTCATAGACCTGCACTCCGGCCGCCTCACCGTGGTACTCAAAACGGCGACGCACACCGTCGAAGTCGGCGACACCAGCGATGACCTTCTGCAGGTCCGCGCCCAGGAGCGCACCGCCGGTGATCGCGGCGACCCCGTTGAGCGTCATGTGGGCACCTGGAATGGCCACGCGGATGTCCTCATAGCGTTCCTCCTGGCCGGGCAAATTGAACCGAACTTTCGCGGCTGTACCACGCGCATCGGGAGTCATTTCCTCGATAATCGCGGCGGCCGGGATATCCGGGTGCTGATCGGCCGCCGCGCGGGTGCCGTAGCCCAACACGGTGGGTGCAGAATCCGCGGCGCGAACCCGGGCTGCCAGCGCGGCAGCGCCCGGATCGTCGAGACAGCACACCAGGTAACCACCCGGGGTGACCTTCGTTGCGAACTCGTCGAAGATCGCCGCATAGGCCTCTTCGGTGCCGTAGTAGTCGAGGTGATCCGGCTCGATGTTCGTGATCACCGCGACTTCCGGGTTGTAGGAGAGGAAAGAACCATCGGATTCATCGGCCTCGGCGATGAAGATCTCCCCGGTGCCGTGGTGGGCGTTCGTGCCCGCGCGATTCAGCTGCCCGCCGATAGCAAACGAGGGATCGAGGCCGGCGGCCTGCACCCCCACTACCGCCATCGAGGTCGTCGAGGTCTTCCCGTGGGTACCCGCCAGCAGGAATGCCCGGCGATCGGACATGAGTGCGGCGAGCACGTCGGAGCGGCGGAGGATGGGAATCCCGGCCTCGCGGGCGGCCGTGAGCTCCGGGTTATCCTGCGGAATCGCGGCGAAGGAGGTTACGACGACCGTCGGCAGCTCCGCGCCCCCGGTGACGTTCGCGGCGTCGTGTCCGATAGCGACCTCCGCCCCGGCTGCACGCAGCGCCAGAACGCTGCGGGAGTCCTTCATGTCAGAGCCGGTGACGCTGTAGCCCCGTGCGAGCAGGATGCGGGCGATGCCGGACATCCCGGCCCCGCCGATGCCCACCATGTGGGTGCGGCTCAGATCAATCTGTTCAGGCTGCGTGGTCATGGGATCCTCAATCTCTGTGGAAAGGCTGTTGCCTTGAAACGGGGGTCGTGGTGGCCTCGCCGGGGCAAGGTCACCTGCTGGAGCCGGTGCTCAGCATCCGGTTGAAACGCGTCTGGGTGCCTAGCCGGCTGCTGATAGCAGAGCGCGGGCAATCTCGTCTGCCGCATCGCGGTGACCGGCGGATTCGGCGGCCGCGCTGGCCTGGGCGAGCCGCTGCTCGTCGCCGAGCAGAGCGGTGACCTCTGAGACGACGCGCGCGCCGTCGAGCTCCGCATCGGGGACGATCACCCCACCACCAGCGTCGACGACGGGACGGGCGTTAAGCTCCTGCTCCCCATTGCCGTGCGGCAGCGGGACGTAGATGCCGGGCAGGCCCACGGCGGACACCTCGGCGACGGTCATCGCGCCTGCGCGGCACAATACTGCGTCGGCTGCGGCGAGCGCCAGGTCCATGCGGTCGATGTATGGCACCGCCTGGTAGCGGGGTGCGGTGTCGAAGTTAGGTGCAGTGATCTCGTTCTTCTTACCGAAGGCGTGAAGGACGCCCACGCCCGCTTCGTGGAGGGCATCGGCAGCGTCGACGACCCCGCGGTTGATGCTGGCCGCCCCCTGGGAACCGCCGGTGACCAGCAGGACCGGACCTTCGGGGTCAAGACCAAAGAACTCGCGGGCCTCGGCGCGCAACGCTGCACGGTCGAGGTTCAATACGGATTCTTTGACCGGGATGCCCACGATCTTCTCGTCCTTCAGCCCCGAGCCCGGCACCGCGGCCAGCGCAGTCCCGCCCAGGCGCACGCCCAGCTTGTTCGACATGCCGGCACGGGCATTGGCCTCGTGCACGAAGAACGGGATTCCCAGCGAACGGGCGGCGAGGTAGGCCGGAGCGGAAACGTAGCCGCCAAAGCCGATGAGCACGTCCGCCTGGACGTCGCGGAGGTGGGCCTTGGTCTCGTCGATGGCCTGCTTCAGACGAAGCGGCAGGGTGAATAGGTCCTTATTCACCTTCCGCGGGACCGGAACCGGCGGGATCATGCGCAGGTCAAAGCCACGGTCGGGCACGATCGAGGCTTCCAATCCCTTGGGGCTTCCCAGTGCGGTGACCCGGGCGTTCGGGGCCAGGCGCTTCACAGCCTCCGCGACCGCGAGCGCTGGCTCGATGTGGCCAGCGGTACCGCCTCCTGCGACGACCACCGACGGTGCGGCATCGATGCTCGTGCCTGCCGGATGATCCTCCCGGTGTGTGCTGTGGGCCATGGGTTTCTACTTCCTCCTCGGCGAGTAGCGGTTCTCGCTACTACGGCTTCGACGTTGTGGCAGTGGTTCCTGCCGGTGCCAGGTGTTAGTGCCATCGTAATCCGGCACGCGATCGCGGTGCGGCAGCCGTTGCTGCGCGCGACGGTTCCGGTCACGTTCGCGGCGGACATCCTGCCCCGCGGTGCCAGCGGTGGACTCCCGCCGGGTCACCGGGCGGCCGTAACGCTGAGTGGTGTTGCGACGCTCGATGCGGCGCTCCTCCCCCGCCCGGTACGGCAGTGGCTCAGGCAGCAGGAACACCCGGTCGAAGAGGCTGCGTCCCTCGTGTTGCATCGAGGAGATCGCCTTGGGCTCGTGGCGCGCGCAATTGGCGAGGAGCCCGAGCGAACCCAGGGTGATAACCATGGAGGTACCACCCGCAGAGATCAGCGGCAGCTGGATACCCGTCATCGGCATCAGACCCACGACGTAGGAGATGTTGTACAGCGCCTGCACGACGATGCCCAGGGTCAGCGTTGCGGCGAGCATGGACAGGAACGGGTCTGCTTGCGCCAGGGCGGTTCGGATGCCGAACCAGCCGAGGACCGCGAAGAGCACGACCACGATGCTGGCCCCAACCCAGCCGAGCTCTTCCCCGATGATTGCGAAGATGAAGTCATTCTTCGCCTCCGGAAGGTAGTACCACTTGGCGCGGGATTGACCCAGCCCGGCGCCAGTCAAGGAGCCGTCCGAGAGGCTCAGTAGCCCCTGATAGGACTGGTACGACGGCCCGCTGGTGCTGCCCTCCCGGAAGTTGAGGAACAGGGTGTCGGTCCACGTCGTGATGCGGTCGCTTCGGTAGGCCTGGGCGATGGTCGCACCGGTAGCCAGCAGCGCGATGACACCGCCGACGATGGCGATGAGGCGGGCCGAGACACCGGAGAAGAGGAACAAAGCGAGCAACACAATGCCGACAGTGAGCATCATGCCGAGGTCCTTCTGCAGCAGAACCAGAAGCACCATGGCCGTGCCCGCGGCCAGGAATCGGCCAAGGACGGGACGGAATTCGTCGGACTGGCGATTCTTGGAGCTGATCTCCGCCGCACCCCACACAGCCAGCGCCACCTTGGACAGCTCGGAGGGCTGGATGCCGAAGGAGCCAATACGGATCCACGAGTGGGATCCGATCTCTGCGCCGACACCAACCCCCGGGATGAACAGCGCGACCTGCAAAAACAGCGCGAGACCGAGTAGCCACGGGGAGATGGTCTTGATCGTGTCCGCGCGCAGCCGTAGGGCAAGCCAGGCAACGACGAGGCCAATGATGACGTAGAGAGCCTGGTTGAGGAATACGGACCACACGGAGGTATCCGGGGTGCGTGCCGTCACCATCGAGGAGGACAGCACCATCGTCAGACCAATGGCCGTGAGCATCAGGGTGACGCTCAGAATCACCTTGTAGTTCAGCTGCGGAGCGTCCAGCACCGCCTTGATCTTGGCGCCCACGCCCTTTGCGGTGGAGTTCTGCCCGCTACCGCTGGACTTCGGCTGTGTTTGATCCGGGCGGCGGCGAGGGTACTCGGTGCGGGTGGGTTGGCGCCGGGGACGATCCCGGTCTGAGCCGTGGTGTGAAGTCATAGTCATTAGCTCTCGCCCTCCCGTTCGCTGGTGCCAGCCTCGGCACCCGTGCCCCTAGCGTAGGTGGCGAAAAGGTCGCCACGCTGTGCCATGCCGGTGTACATGTCCAGGGACGCCGCCGCGGGTGCAAGGACAACGCTGTCCCCTGGTGCAGCAAGGGTGCGGGCGGCTGCCACAGCCTCGGCCATGGCCTCCTCCGGGTCGGTGTTCGAGACCTCCGTGACAGGCAGGTCTGGGAACTGTGCCGCCAGTTCACGAATGATCTCCGCCCGATCACAGCCGAGCACGACCGCACCCCGCAGTCCGGGACCGACGGTGGCGATGAGGTCATGGACCTCCGCGCCCTTGAGCTGGCCGCCGGCCACCCACACGATGTTTTCTAACCCGCCGAGCGCGGCAATGGCTGCGTGCGGGTTCGTGGCCTTGGAGTTATCAATCCAGATCACCCCTTCTGCCAAGTGCACGGCCTGGCCGCGGTGCGCCTGCACTTCGAAGCCGTGCAGTGCTTGCGAAATGGCTACTGGCGGCACGTCGAAAGCTCGCACGAGGGCGCTGGCTGCCACGGCGTCGGCGATGCCCGCTGGGCCCGGAGGAGAAATCGCCTCCGCCGATCCGATGGGGGTGACCTGCAGTTCACCGTTCTCGGCGGTGGCCACCTCGGTGATGACCGAGCCTTCCTCGGTCTCAACCACACCCACCACGAGCGGGAAATGTGCCTGAGCGAGCACCTCGGCAGGGTCCTGCATACTGCAGGCCACTACAGGAGGGATGCCGTTGTTGTCAGCGAGCTCGCGGACGAGCTGCTCGTCCACCGCCACCACTGGGCGAGGTCCCCGAAGAGCGCGGAGCTTATCGGCGGCGTAGCCCGCCATGGAGCCATGCCAATCCAGGTGATCCTCCGCGAGATTGAGCACCACGCCGGTGTCCGGGGTGAAGCTGGGCGCCCAGTGCAGCTGGAAGCTGGAAACTTCAGCAACGAGGTAGTCCGCCCGCTCGTCGGCGACCAGCGCGGCCCCCGGCGGGGTCCCGATGTTGCCGACCGAGACGGCGGCCAGACCTGCTGCCTGCAGCATGGCCGTGGCCATCGCGGTCGCAGTGGTCTTACCGTTGGTGCCGGTGATCGCAATCCAGGTGCGCGGGGCGCCGAAGGCTCCGGCTTGGTCCGCAAGCCAGGCCGCCTCGATATCCCCGATCACCGGCACGCCCGCGGCCTGGGCTGCGAGCAGCAACTCGGAGTCGGGGCGCCAGCCCGGCGAAGTAATGAGCAGCGCGGGCGCAGTCTCTGTCGAAGAAACCGCGGCGATGGCCTCGACGGTATTGAGGTCCGCAGTCTGGGCGCGGTCGTCAACCACTTTGAAGCGACCACCGATGCCCTCAAGCATCGCGACGATGCCCTTCCCCGCCACGCCAGCGCCGGCGACGAAGACCGTCCGCGAACGCATGATGTCAACGGCGGACTGGGGTTGAAGGATCGAATCGATGGACATGGTGGGCCCTCTTTCGCGGGTTTAGAAGCTCGTGGCGGTCAACCACTGGCCGTAGAACAGGCCGAAGCCGGTCATTGCAGCCAGGGCTGCGAGCAGCCAGAAGCGGATGACGACGGTGGTCTCAGCCCAACCGCCATTCTCAAAGTGGTGGTGGATCGGCGCCATGCGGAACACACGCTTGCCGGTCGTCTTGAAGTAGGTCACCTGGATGACCACGGAGACGGTCTCCAGGACGAAGATCGCGCCCACGATGATCATCAGCAGCTCGGTGTGCGAGGTGATGGACAGGCCAGCGACGAGGCCGCCGAGGGCCAGCGAGCCGGTGTCTCCCATGAAGATTTTCGCGGGTGAGGCGTTCCACCACAGGAAACCGAGGCAGGCACCCAGTGCGGCGGAAGCCAGCATCGCCAGGTCCAGCGGATCACGTACGACGTAGCACCCGGCCGCCGCCCCATCAGCGCAGGAGTTGCGGAACTGCCAGAAGGTGATGAGCACGTACGCCCCCATCACGATGGCGGTCACTCCGGACGCCAGCCCGTCCAGGCCGTCCGTGAGGTTCACGGCATTCGACCAGGCGGAGATGACGATGTTGATGAAGATCAAAAACAGGATCATGCCGATGACGGTGCCGCCCACGGCGATGTTGAACGTCGGCATCTCCCGGACGAAGGAGAGGTACGTCGAGCCTGGGGTGAGGTCGTTGGAGTCCGGGAACTGCAGAATCAGCACGCCGAAGGCGATGGCAATGACCAACTGGCAGATGAGCTTCGCCCGGGCGTTGAGCCCCAGGTTCCGGCCCTTGACCAGCTTGATGTAGTCATCGGCGAAGCCCACCCCGCCCAGGGCGAGGGTCAGTCCCAGCACCAGCCAGCCGGACACTCCGGGGCCGGTGCCAGTGAAGATTAGCCCGACCAGCGCCGCGACAATATAGCCGAGGGTGATGCCCACGAGGATGGCGATGCCACCCATCGTGGGAGTGCCGCGCTTCTTCAGGTGGGACTTTGGCCCCTCCTCGCGGATCTCCTGTCCCAGGCCTTCGTCCGAGAACTTCCGGATGAGAACCGGGGTAAAAAGTACAGCCGCGAGGAACGCCACGGCGCCCGCGATGAAGATCTGCATCATGGGTTTTCCTTATGCTCCTTCGTCCGCCAAAAGCCCTTCGGCGACCGCCCAGAGACCATCAGAGTAAGACGCCTTCACGAGCACAACATCCTTGGGTTTGACATGTTGATCCACAAAATTCACTGCCGCGTCGACGTCCTCGACGCTGCGGGTATCCACACCGTGCTCCCGCGCCGCATCGGCGATGGCACGCTGGTTGACCCCGGTGCCAACGATCACGGCGTGGTCGATGCCCCGGGTTCCGAGGAACTTGCCTAGCTCGGTGTGCTCCTCGGCGGACTCCTCACCCAACTCGCCCATCTGCCCCAGCACCGCCCAACTGCTGGCCTCCGGGCGACCGCCGGCCGTGTAGGCCAGGGCGTCGATGCCGGCACGCATGGACTCTGGGTTGGCGTTGTAGGAATCATTGATAATAGTCGCACCATCGCCCCGGGTTCGCACATCCATGCGGTTGGCGCTGGCGGCGACGTGGTTGCCCAGCACGCGGGCGACCGCTGCCGGCAGCATGCCGGACTCGATCGCCACCGCAGCGGCGGCGAGTGCATTGGAGACCTGGTGGGCGCCGAATACGCCCAGGCGGATATCCACCGGCTCACCGTATGGGTAGTGCAGGCGGAAGGACGCGCGGGCGACCTCGTCCAAGCGAATATCGCTGGCCCAGTAGTCAGCCTTCTCCCCCGTCTTGGAACGCTCGTCAAGCGCGAAGGTCACGACCCGTGCACGCGTGCGGTGCCGCATGGCGATCACCGCGTCGTCGTCCGCGTTGAGGATCGCGATGCCGCCGTCTTCCGCGGCGGGAAGTGCCTCGACGAGCTCGCCCTTGGCCTGGGCGATCGCCTCCCGGGAGCCGAACTCCCCGAGGTGGGCGCTGCCCACATTCAGCTCGACGCCGATCTTCGGCGGGGTGATCGTGGTCAGGTGGGCAATGTGGCCCACACCGCGGGCAGACATCTCGGAGACCAGGAACTTCGTGCCCCGGTTGGCGCGCAGCGCGGTATAGGGCAGGCCAATCTCGTTGTTGAAGCTACCCGGCGGGGCGACGGTCTCCCCCAGGTCGCTCAGCAGCGCGCCGATCAGGTCCTTCGTGGAGGTTTTGCCGGCAGAGCCGGTGATCCCCACGACGACCATGCCTTCTTCGTCGGCGAGGACGTCGGTGTTGTGGCGCGCAAGCTTATCGACGGCAGCGAGCACCGCCGCCCCGTAGCCATCGCTATCTGCGCCGAAAACCGCGGAGTTATCGGTGCCAGCGGCCCGCTGGCTAGCCGGCGCTAGCAGCGCCGGGTAGCCAGCGGGGCGGCCCACGATGGCCAGGGCCGCGCCCTGCTCGCCTGCGGCAGCCACGTAGTCGTGCCCATCCACAGTAGCCCCGGGCAGTGCCATGAAGATGCTCCCCGGCACAATCTTGCGCGAGTCGAACTCCACGGGTCCCGTCACCTGGGTCTCGTCGGCGGCGCCGTCAATCAATTCGCCACCCGTGATGGCGGCGATCTCTCCTGCTGAAAGCTCAATCATTGCTTCGTCGCCTCTCGTTAGTCAGGGATCTTCGTGTTTGCCTGCTGGTCAACGCCCGGCTGCTGCTCAAGCGCGGCGGCAAGCTCCTCAAGGTCGGAGAACGGGTGAATCTCCCCGCGAACCTCCTGGCCCGTCTCGTGGCCCTTACCTGCCACCACGATCGCATCGCCTGGGCGGGCCCATGCCACCGCAGCGCGAATGGCGTTCGCGCGGCCCGGGAAGTCGTCATAGAAAACCTTCTCGCCATTCGCCTCGCGGGCCTTAGCAGCCTTGCGCACCCCGTCCAGGATCATCGACCGAATCGGGGCGGGCTCCTCGTCACGCGGGTTGTCGTCGGTGACGAAGACGGCGTCGGCGATCTTCGCGGCCTCCTCGCCCATCATGGGACGCTTGTCGTGGTCGCGGTTGCCACCAGCGCCCAGGACGATGCCGATGCGACCTGTCGGAGATGGCAGGTAGTCGCTCAGCGTCCGGACCACGGCGGCGACAGCCCCCGGCTTGTGGGCGTAGTCCACCACCGCGAGGAAGGGCTGCCCGGCATCCACGGCCTGCATGCGGCCCGGCACCTGCACATCCGCAATGGCCGCTGCTGCGGCGTGCGGGTCCTCCCCCAACTGCGCCACACAGCTGATGGCGAGCAGGCTATTGGCCACGTTAAAAGAGCCGACGAGACCGATGTCGTAGCTAAATTCCTCGCCCTCGGCAGCCACGGTGATCTCCTGGCGGCCGGTCGGGGTGACGTGCACGTCGGTGACCTGCCAGTCTGCACCGGACTGCATCGCGGTCCCCACGGTCAGCGCCTGGTGGCCAGAGTTCGCAATCATCCCAGCGAGGCGCTGGCCCCATTTGTCGTCGACGCAGACAACGGCGGCGGGTAGCTGCGCGCCCTCGGTCTGGGCCTGGAGGAACAGCTGGGCCTTCGTCTCGAAGTAGTCCTCCATCGTCGGGTGGAAATCCAGGTGGTCCTGGCTCAAGTTGGTGAAGCCGGCGACGTCGAACTCGATCCCGGTCACCCGCCCCAGTGCGAGCGCGTGGGAACTGACTTCCATGACCACGTGCGTCACCCCACGGTCGCGCATCTGCGCCAGCAGGGCCTGCATGGTCGGCGCCTCGGGGGTGGTGAGCTTCGTGGGGATTTGCTCGCCGTTGATCCGGGTGCCGGTGGTGCCGATGATGCCGACGCTGTGCTTGGCCATCAGGGCGCGCTCGATGAGGTACGTCGTGGTGGTCTTGCCCGAGGTGCCGGTGATGCCGATGACGCGTAGGTCGCGGCTCGGGTGGCCGTACACGGCCGCGGCGACGGGGCCCATCCAGCGCCGGACGTCGTCGACAATCAGCAACGGGAGCTCCGTACCAGCGAGGATCTCTGCCCCCTCGGCGTCCGTGAGGACGGCGGCGGCCCCGCTGTCGACTGCGAAGGTCGCGCCGTGGACGCGGCTACCCGGAACGGCGCAGAACAGGCCGCCGGGCTGGACGTCCGCGGAACCGACGGCGGCGGAGTCGACGGTGACGTCCTGATGGTTGTCGGCGACGGTACCGCCGGAAAGTACCGCGAGTTCGCGGAGGGTTACCCCGCCGGTGTTGCGGTCGGAATTGTCAGTGGCCTTGTGGGTTGCCATGTTATCGAGCCTCCAGCATGAGCCGTGGTGCCTTCGGGGAAGGCGGTACGTTGTAGTGATCCATCAACCAGGATGCAATGTTGTGGAAGGTCGGCGCAGCCGAGCCCCCGCCGCCACCGCCCTCCTCGGTGCCGCGCTGCGGGTTGTCCAGCATGATCGCGACGACGAAGCGGGGGTTATCCGCCGGGGCGATGCCGGCAAAGGTGATCCAGTAATTGGAGTTCGAGTACGCGCCGGTGTCTGGATCGATCTGCTGGGCGGTGCCGGTCTTGCCGGCGATCTGGTAGCCCTCGACTGCAGCCGCGGCACCGGTGCCGTTCTGCACACCGTTCGGGTCGCCCTGGGTGACGGACTGGAACATAGCGCGGACGGTCTTCGCCGTCTCCGCAGACACGGCGCGCGTTTCGCTCTGGACTGGCTGCGCGACGTCCTCCCCATCAGAGTTGGTGATGGACTTGATCAGGCGTGGTTGGACGCGGACGCCGTCGTTGGCAATCGTCTGGTAGATGCTGGCCATTTGCAGCAGATTCATGGACATGCCCTGTCCGATGGGAAGGTTTGCGAAGGTACCGCCCGACCACTGGGAGAGCTCAGGCATGTAGCCCGCGGCCTCGTGCGGCATGCCCACATCTGCGGCCTGCCCGACGCCGAACTTTCGGAAGTACTCGTACATCTTCTCCTGACCGACGCGCTCGGCGAGCATCAGGGTGCCGACGTTGGAGGACTTCCCAAACACGCCGGTAGTGGTATACGGGGCCACGCCGTGCTCCCAGGCGTCGCGGACGGTGACGCCAGCCATTTCAATGGATCCGGGAACTTTCAGCACCTCGTCCGGGGTGGTCTTCTTCTCCTCGATGGCGGCGGCGGCCGTCATGATCTTGGCGATGGAGCCCGGCTCGAAGGTCTCCGCGGTGTTGCGGTCTCCGAAGGCCTTGTTGTTCCGCAGCTGTTTCTGCAGGTCGCCGTTGGGGTCGATGGTGTCGGAGCTGGCCATCGCGATGACCTCTGCTGACTTGGCATCCAGCATGACGGCTGAAGCGGAATCCGCCTTGGAGTTATCCTTCGCCTGCTGCACCTGCTGCTGGATGAAGGCCTGCGCGTCGAGGTCGAGGGTGAGCTCGAAATTATCGCCATTAACCGGCGGGTGCTCGTCACGGGCGGAGCCTGGGATAGTGATGCCACCAGCGATGTCCAGGGTCTTAGAGCCGTTGACACCCTGCAGTCGGCTGTCCTGGGAGAGCTCCAAGCCGAATTGGCCCTGATTATCGGAGCTGATCTTGCCGATGATGTTCTGGGCCACCGCTCCGTTGGGGTACTGGCGGATGTCTTGGCGTTCCGCGGTGATCTCCGGGAATTTTTCGGTGACCTTCTGCGCCACGTCGGGGGCGACGTTGCGGACGAGGACGGTGTAGGTGACCTTCTCGTCGGTGAGCTTCTTGCGGAGGTCTTCCTTCTTCACCCGGCCTTCGGATGCCGGGATCATGTCTGGCAGCTCCTCAATGATCTGCTCGATGCGCTCGTCGGCTGGCGGAACCTCATCCGGGTTGGCCTTGTGCCGTTCGTCCATGTAGCCGCGCAGCTTGTTCGGCAACACGGAAAGCGACTTGGCTTCCATCGTGTAGGCGAGATTGCGGCCCTCGCGGTCGACGATAGCGCCGCGGTGGGCCGGTTCTGCAATGACGGCGGTGCGCTGCGCAGCTGCGTGTTCCGCGAGCGATGGACCCGCGATGAGCTGAACCCAGGTCAGGCGCAGGATTAGGGCGAGGACAACGATAACGACAGCTAACAGGGACAACCGCAGGCGCTTGTTATAGCGCTGCGGGCTGTTGTCGAGGAGCAGCAGCGCTCGCGTATTCCGCGAGCCGTCTGCCGGCCGACGGTTCCACTGCTGAGCCAACGGTGTGTGTCCTCCTCGATCTTTGTCTTCGCAGTTGCAAGATCGGCATGGTTCTTGGGTTGGAGACGCAGATCTTCACTGGCCGGGACGCGCCGTGTCCCGGAGGTTTTAGCGCTTAGAATCTTAGGCGCTGTGCGGCCTATTACGGTCGCGGCGCGGCCGGTGGAGCCGGATTCGCTTCGGCTGGGGCCGCCTGCTCGGGCTGCGCTGCGCGTGGCGCCTCCTGCTCGGGCTGCTCGCCATTCGCCGGTGCTGGAGCTGGGGCAGGTGCCGGAGCGCCCTGGCCCTGGTTGGCATATGGCAGGTCCCCAGAGTTCATGTTGCCGGCTGCGGCCGCGCCCGCCGGGCTTGACGGGGCCAGCCCCGGGATGTTGCGGGTTTCCTCCGGCGAGGAGGTCGCCTCGCGAGTTCGCTTATTCCCGGTGACGTCGACGATCCGGCGGTCCTTGGAGTTATCGGCCTCGCGGCGCTGCTCAACCTTGTCGCCCTTGGTCTCGAGAATTCCTGCCTGGCCCGGGGCGACCATGCCCAGCTCGGCAGCCTTCGCGGAAAGGTTCTGCGCGGACTTCGCCTTTTCGACGTCTCGTTCCAGCGTGGTGATCTCGTTGGCGAGGGTCTTGGACTTAGCCTCTGCGTCCGTGATCTGGAAGGTCTTTTCCGTCGTCATGCCGGCAAGCAGCATGATGGCGACGGTACTAATAATGCACGCGGCGACGACGAAGGTTACGAAGCGGAAGACCCGGGAGTTTTCTTGCTTGATGGGTTGCAAGCGACGGCCGCGTTCCGATACGCGCTGCTGCGAGCCGAGGCGGCCCCGGTAGGCCGGAGCTCGGTGCAGGCTGCGACGGGGCTTGGCCGGCTGCCGCTTGAGCGATCGGGGTGCGCTGGTGCGCAGCTCTGCTCGCTCCGCCTCTGCAGCGGTCCTGGGGCGCTCCTTCAGCATTCCGGGATTGGTCATATCCTGTCCTTTGCCTGATTTTTCCGGCTCGTTGTCGGCTACGTGGTGCGATGTGCGGTTGTTGTGGAGATCTCTATCGGGGTGGGGGCTGCTTAGTGCGTCGACGCCAGCGGGTACCGTGGCCCGTCTGTCCCCGAAGCGTGGGCACCTATTCGCCGGGCTGCCCGGACCCTCACAGGGGCGGATCTGGAGTTTTCGGCGATCTCTTGCTCGCTGGCTTTCTCGGCCCCGCGAGTGAGGAGCTCGAACTCCGGTTCTGTGCCGGGCAGCTCGACTGGCAGCCCGGGCGGAGTTGAGGACTCGGTTATTCCCTTGAGCTGCTGTTTGACGATCTTGTCCTCGAGGGACTGGTAGCTCATGAATACTCCGGCGCCGTCGACGCGGAGCCAGCTGAAGGCTGCTGGGATGACGAGCTCGAGGCTTTCTAGTTCCGCGTTGACCTCGATCCTCAGCGCCTGGAAGGTCCGCTTGGCAGGGTGCCCGCCGGTCCGCCGCGCAGCCGCGGGAATGGTTGCGTAGAGCAGGTCTACGAGACGCGCGGAGTTTTCGAAGGGCTGCTTCTCGCGCTCGCGGATGACAGCGGAGGCGATCTTGCCTGCGAACTTCTCGTCTCCATAGCGCTTGAGAATGCGGGCAAGCTCGCCGTGCTCGTAGGTGTTGAGAATCTCCGCAGCAGTCAACCGGCTGCTGGGGTCCATACGCATGTCTAGAGGGGCGTCAACGCGGTAAGCGAAACCGCGAGCCTCCTGGTCCAGCTGCATGGAGGACACCCCAAGGTCGAATAGGAACCCGGAGATCCCCTGTTCGCGGATGTCGACCGGGAAGTCTGGGCTCTCGGAGAAGTACTCCAGCGCCTGAGCGATTCCATCGAAGCGGGTCTGGTAGCTGAAAAAGCGACGGCCGAAGCGCTCCAGGCGGTCCCGGGCCTCAGCAAGGGCGTTGGGGTCCCGGTCCAGCCCGATGACGATGGCGTTGGGGTACTCCTCAAGGAAGGCTTCGGTGTGGCCGCCGGCCCCCAGGGTGCCGTCCACGATGATGGGGTGGTCCGGAGCGCTTTCTGCGGTCACACCAATGCCAACGAGCTCCACCATGCGCTGCCGCATGACCGGAACGTGGCCCGGATTGGCCGGATCGTGGGGGGAGTTCGCTGCCACGGTCACGCTCCTTTTGGCTCGTCGGTGTGTATCGGGGTTGGTCGCCTACCTGTAGGGCGGGCGCCGTCATTCTGGTGGGGGTTGTCTTGAGTTGATATGAACAGGGCCTTACCTGCGCGGGCGTGGGCTTGATGTTGGGGAAGTGCATCAAACGGTCACGTCTTCCGCCCAGGCAAGGGCCTGCACACATCACTGGCATCGCCGGCGTGATCGCAGCCGGTCGATGTGGCATGGCGGGGCTAGAGGAAATTTGCGAAGGCTTCGTCGTCGCCTGCGGCGAAATCTGCCTCGTGGGCTGCGCTGTACTCCTCCCAGGCCTGGGCATCCCAGATCTCAAGGAAGTCCACCGAACCGATGACGACGCACTCCTTCTTCAGCCCCGCGTATTCACGGTGCGCTGCGGAGACGGAGATACGCCCCTGCGAGTCGAGGTCCTGCTCGTCCGCGCTTGCTGCGAGGCTTCGCACGAAGGCGCGGGCTTGCGGGTTGCTACGGCTCGCGGCTGCGGCCTTGCGGGCGCGGAGGAGGAACTCCTCGCGGGGATAGATCGCGAGGCTGTGATCCTGCCCTTTAACGACCATCAGGCCGTCCTTGAGCTCCTCGCGAAACTTCGCGGGAAGGGTGAGCCTCCCTTTGTCATCGAGCTTCGGCGTGAAGGTGCCAAAGAACATGTCTTGTGACCCCTTTCGCCGTTTTCTCGTGCAGCCATGCCATGTTTTCGCTGTGAAGTTGTCTGTGGGTTTTGCGGTGAGTCCGACCTGGACCCGCGGGCTACCCGAGTTCAGGAAGCCCCCTCAATCGCCAACATGCCCCACTTTACCCCACCTTGCGCCACCTTAACCACCCAGTGGGCGTTTTTAGGCGTGTTTTTTCTGAGGCTAGCGAAACAACCTGCGGGTTCACCACAGCGGCTGGTGGGGAGCGTGAACTTCCCACCTTCGAAAGATGGGCCGCACCCGCCGAGAATGAGGCCTTATTCGGCGACTTTGCCCTGAAAATGTGCCATTCCGAACCCGATCGAGCGAAGAGTGGGTGAAAGTGGGGATTCAGAAAAGGCACGAAAAAACCCTCGCCATATGGCGAGGGTTGTCAGGCCGGGTCGCGTTACGTCACTAGCGGGACTTAGCGCTCGAAACGCTTACGGAATTTATCCTCCATGCGGTCCCCCAAACCGTTATCCCCCTGACGGACAGCTCCGCCCGCAGAGACCCGACGAGACTTCGTATTCTTCGCTGCAGCCGGCGATTCGCCGTTATTCAGGGCGATCATTCCGCCACCCAGCATGACCAAGAAGCCCGCGACGCTCAGAATCACGAACCAAAGGGAGGCCTGCGCCAAAGCAATACCGCCGACCAGCAGGCAGATGCCGAGCATGATTAGCGAGATCGAGCGGATATCGAAACGCACCCCCGTTGGCGCCGAGTCATCACCGCCCTGAGCAAAGCGCGGATCCTCCGCGATCAAAGCCCGCTCGATCTCTGCGAGCATCTGCTTTTCTTGTTCCGAGAGAGCCATGACAGTCCTCGTTTCCCTCTACTGATCCTCCGCGTGGCCACAAAAATGCAGCACGCAACCTAATAACCCACTGTAGCGCGCTTTAGATCTTCATTTACTCCGGCGGAAGATCGCGCCAACGCCGCAGTCTGCTGGAAGCCACCCCGCCGCAGCGAGACTTCCCCATGTTTTAGTTACTACTCAAGTTCCCACTCTAACCAATGAGCAGGATTAAGTCAGCCCCCAAACCCTAAGCTGCCTGCAGACCAAGCCCCAGCTCCATTCGCGCGCGCTCCAGGAGTTCGACAGAATCCGAGTAGACCCGACGGAACTCAGAGTCTGCTACATCGCGCTCGAGCCCAATATCCGCCCGCTCCGCCAGCCTGGCGTGCTGCTCGAAGGAGTCAGCCCAGCCACCGAGGTCGGGACGCACCGCCCGGAGACGCAGCCACGCCGAACCTGCCGGTAGCCTGCGGCGAGCTGGCCGCTCGGCGTCGATAACAGCGCCGGCAGCACGCAGCCCGGCCCGATAGGCGTAGACCACAGCTCGCGGCAGATCCCCCTGCTCGGACGCCTCGCCCGCTAGCGCCAGTTGTGCCTCCGCACGCATCAAAAACTCCACTGGACTGGGGCGCAGCGCCCCTCTTGTCTTCGGCATCACAGCCATCGCTACTCCCACCTTTCTAGAGTTTCCGTATCGAAATTTTCACCCCTGACGTTAGAGCTCGCTGCAGACACCCTCCGCCCACTGTTCGAACATTTGTTCTAATTGTGTTTTACTGTCGCCCACTGCACACCCCCGCGCTCGATACGTGGGACGATAACCTTATGAGCCAGCCCATCCCGCAACCCGACCGGGACCGCATCGTCTCCCTCGCACCCATCAGCCGCGCACTCTTCCTGCGACGCCTCGATGAACTTATTGCTTTGCATCTGAAAGCCATGGGTTATCCACCGGAGGCATTCAGACAACGCCGCAGCCTGTGGCTCAGCAACGCCAACCACCCACACTTCACGAGCCTGGTGGCGCTCCTGCATTCACCTCAGGAAGAGCCGGATCCATCCAACCCGGCTCAGAAGATCGTGGGTGTGTGCTTTGGATTCCAAGGCAGCCGAGGAACCTGGTGGTACCAGCAGGTCAGCTACGGTCTGCTGGCAACGGGCATGCCGCCCGAGGAAGTCACCGAGACGTTGGCGAGCTACACCGAGATTTCGGAGATTCACGTTCTCCCGCGCTTCCAGGGATCCGGCATCGGCACGCGGCTATTAACGGAGGTCTTGGGCATCCTGCCGACCCGCGACGCGATGCTCTCCACCCCGGAAGTGCCCGGTGAGAACAATCATGCGTGGCACCTCTACCGCAGCTTGGGGTTCACCGATTTGCTGCGGGAGCACCGCTTCCCCGGCGATCCCCGCCCCTTCGGCATTCTTCGCAAGCGCCTGCACAACCCCCAAGTCGGCCCCACCACGGTGCGGGAGCCAGCGTCAGGCGAAGACCGAGCAGCAGACTAGCCCCACCCACCGTTTCAGATCAGCCGGGCCTGGACTCCCCCACCCCCGCGGGGCAGCCACGCCGGTAGACGCTCCCCCGCCAGCTAGCGAACCATATCCTGGCCGTAGCCCGGCCCCCACGCCGGCGCCATCCCCAGGTTGTGTAGCACGTCCTGGGTCGCTCGCACGTTATTCATCGTCATGAAGTGCAGGTTCGGCGCGCCCTCCGCAATGAGACGCTCGCTCATCTCGGTGGTGATCTCAATGCCGACCTCGCGGACCGCATCACGGTTGGCAACTTCATCGCCAGCAGCGACCTTTTCCAGGCGCTCAAGAATCTTCACGGGAACCTCGCCGCCCGCCAGTTCCATTTGGCGGCGCACGGAGCGGATCGAAGTGATCGGCATGAGTCCCGGAATCACAGGCTTTGCCCCGTGGACGGGGTCGGCGGCGGCGAGCCTATCGCGCAGCTGGAGGTAGTTCTCCACGTCGAAGAACATCTGGGTAATCGAATAATCCGCACCCAGACGCAGTTTGTGCAGAGTCACCTGCGTGTCCTGCTCCAGATCCTCGGCGCGGTAGTGCCCCTCTGGGAAGCTGGCGATGCCGATATCGAAGTTTTCGCACGCCGGAGTGTTTCGGATCAGCTCAATGAGGTCGGAAGCATAGTTCAGTCCGCCAGGCGTGGGCTGCCATGTCCCGAGTGGGTCACCCGGCGGGTCGCCGCGCAGCGCGAGCACGTTCGTCATGCCACGGCGGGCGTAGTCCTGAAGCATGGCGCGCAGCTCTTCGGCCGAGTGATCCACCAGGGTGAGGTGCATGAGGGTGGTCAGCGGCTTAGCCGCCAGCTGTTGGGCAACCTCCATCGTGCGCTCCCGGGTGGAGCCACCGGCCCCGTAGGTGATGGAGGCGAAGCTCACGCCGAGGTCGTGAAAGGCCTCCGCAGCGTTCCACAGCCGGGTTTGGGCAGCGTCGTCGCGCGGTGGCATGAATTCGACGGAGAACGGGATCTTGCCGGGGCTGTAGCCGCGGATAGCTTCACTCACTGGAACCTGCAGCGTGGGCTGTGGTGGCGTGCCCGGCAGCGGTGAGGCCTTCTCGTGGTGATCGTGGGGCTTGGATGCAGACATGAAGGAAATCATAGTAGACATCTCTGTCTAGGTTGCGTTCTGGGCTAACACTCGCGGGCTGTCGGGTTCCCCCACCCCCCCACTCTCCTATCCGACCCCCGCCCTGGTTGCGCCTGTTCGCCGGTGTCTGCAGCGACCTTTAGACTATGAAGCACAAGATCGAACCTTAGAAGCAGGGCCCTGCGTGCGACGTTTACTCGACGTCCACGACCCGCCCTGCCCACCGCCCCGAAAGGTGTGCTCCCTGTGACCACTCCGTCCTCCCCGCATGGACTGTCGACGATCTCCCAGCCACCCGTCGCGAGCCATCCCCTAGGTTGGGAACTAAGTTCGCCGCTGAAGGACGTTCCGGCTGCTGTCGACCGCGCCCTGGACGCCTACTTTGACCACAGTGCGGCCGAGTTTTCCGCGATCGCGCCCGAGTTCAATGACGCCATGGCGGTGTTGCGGGGCTTCGTCATGGGTGGCGGAAAGCGCGTCCGACCAACCTTCGCCTGGGCTGGTTTCCGCGCCGGGTTGGAAGGCGGCGGGGCCGATGGTAGCAGTATTCAGGACGTCGACCCGGCGAGCGTGCTGCTGGCGCTCAGCGCCCTCGAATTCGTTCAGGCATGTGCGTTGATCCACGACGACATCATCGACGAGTCCGACACCCGCCGAGGTAACCCCACTACCCACCGAGTGTTCGAAAGCCAGCACCGTGAACGCGGCTGGTTTGGGTCCTCGGAGCACTACGGCATCAGCCAGGCCATTCTGGCGGGTGACCTCGCGCTGAGCTGGGCGGATGACCTGCTTGCCACCGCCGGTCTGAGCCCATCGATTGTCGATCGCGTACGGGGCCCGTGGCGCGCGATGCGTACCGAGGTGATCGCCGGTCAGCAGCTCGACATAGCGTTAGAGAACAACGGGAGCGAGTCGATCGCGGATGCCATGCAGGTGATCAACTTCAAGACCGCCAGCTACACCGTCGCCCGCCCGCTGCACATCGGAGCGGCCCTAGCGGGCGCTGATGAGCGCACGATCGAGCTGCTCCTGGAGTATGGAACGCTGGTGGGGCAAGCTTTTCAGCTTCGGGACGACCAGCTGGGAGTCTTTGGAGACCCGGCCGTGACCGGCAAACCGAGCGGGGACGATCTACGCACCGGGAAGCGAACGGTGTTGGTGAACACCGCTTTCGCGGAGTGCGGCCCTGAGCAGCTGACCCGCCTGCGGGAAGATTTCGGTCCGCTGCCCGGCGCGGCGGAGCACACCGCGGAGCAGATCGACCAGATGCGCCAGATCATTCAGGACTGCGGGGCAGCGCAGCAGATCGAGGACAAGATCAACGACCTGTCCGAGCGGGCCATCTCCCTGGTTGAGGAGTCCTGGTTGGAAGACAGCATCAGCGAGGAGCTCGTGGCCTTCGCACGTTTGTTGAGTGACCGGAGGTTCTAGGGCATGCCGATTTTTAGCGCGATCCCCTCCCCTCGCCAGGTTCTCGCCGCCACGCGCCGGATGGTGGTTCCAACCACCCGCCCAACGACCCGCGACCGGGTTCCTGGGAATGTCAAGTCCGTCATTGTCGTGGGTGCGGGGCTATCCGGTCTGGCGGCCGCGTGCCGGCTACAGGCCGCGGGCAAGCAGGTGACGTTGCTTGAGGCGAACCCCGAGGTCGGGGGCCGCTGCCGGACAGAGCGACTGCGCAGCGACCATGGCGAGTTCTACGCCGACACCGGGGCGACGGTGCTGACGATGCCGGATCTGGTGGATAACCTGCTGCTGCACCTGGGGGTGGGCGCCGAGGAGGTCGGATGGGCATACCGCAAGCTGCGTCCGGCGTATCACGCGATGTTCGCCAGCGGCCGCGAACTCGATGTCTACCCGGATGGCGACACGATGGAGCACGAGGTGCGGCGCTTCGCCGCCGGGAAGTACGGCGCCGACAGCACGGATATCGACCGGCTTGCCCGGGGATACCGCCAGCACCGCCAGTGGATCGGCAGGATCTTCGACGCTTCATTCGAGTCCTTCATCGGCGCGGATTTCGACTCCGCCCTCGACGCCGTTGCGACCCCTGCCACCGCCAATGACATGGCGGACCTCGTGGAGCTCGGGGCATTCGGCAGCCTGGGTAAGCGTGCCTCCCGCCACCTGGGGGACGAAGAGCTAGCCCGGGTGTTCAGCTTCCAGGCTCTCTACGCTGGCGTGGCCCCAGCGAAGGCCCGGGCGGTCTATGGAGTGATCTCTCATATGGACACGACCATGGGTGTGTTCTACCCGCGCTTCGGCACGGGGGACGTTCCTGAGGCACTGGCCAGGGCCTTCCGCCTGGCCGGCGGAGAGTTGCGCTGCAACACCCGGGTGGATCGCATCATCCACGACGGTGCGCGTGCCACGGGGATCCGAACAGCCGACGGCGAGCAGATGGCCGCGGATGCCGTCATCCTCACTGCGGATCTGCCCGTCGTGGAGGAACTGTTGGGCTCCCCGGCACGGCTGGCGGGACGGAAACCGAATTGGTCTCCCTCCGCAGTCGTCGTACATGGCAGCATCCCGGTGGACGTCGCCGCGGCATGGCCGGGTGCAGGCACAGGGGGCCACCACCACACCATCAGCTTCGGCGAGGCGTGGGACGAGACCTTCGCCGAGCTCACCGCCTCACGCGGTCGAGCGGGACTCATGTCGGACCCATCGCTGCTAGTAACCCGCCCAGCGGTGACGACCCCCGAGCGGCTGATCCACACCGAGGATGGCCGAACGGTCGAGCCGGTGAGCATTCTCGCCCCGGCGCCAAACCTGGACCGGGCGGGCGTGGATTGGGACGCCATCGCCGAGAACTACGTCCAGGAGCTACTGGGCGTGTTGGAGGTGCGTGGCTTTACTGGTCTGCAGGAACACCTGTCTGTGGCCAGGATTGATACCCCTCGGTTCTGGCAGCAACAGGGCCATGGCGCCGGTTCGCCGTTCGGGTTGGCCCACACCGTTGCACAGACCGGCCCCTTTAGGCCGCGCAATTATCCGGTGGCAGGCCTGGAGAACGTGATTCTGGCTGGCTCGTCGACTACTCCAGGTGTGGGCGTACCAACCACGCTACTTTCCGGTTCTTTGGCGGCACGCAGGATTATTGGCGGAGGTTCCATCCGATGAGCACGCAATTGACGGAGTCGCAGGACCAGCCCGTCGCGACCGACCGACCTTTCACTGGGCACCCCGTCATCGCCCGTCCCACTGCGTGGCTGCGGGCCCAAAGCATGGGCAGCGCGATCCGCATGGGGTTGATCGGCTCGGTGATTCTCACGCTGTGTTCCTATACGGTGGGCGCGACCCGCGAACGCGGTGGCATCATGCAAGCTCTCGGCCTGGATTGGCTGACCTTCGGGCACATGGAGGGGATCTTCTCCGTCGTGTTCTGGGTGGGCATTGCGCTGCTGGTGCTCAGTTGGGCGATCGTCGGCGGGCTCGTGCTCCGGGGCGGGTGCGCCTTGCCGCAGCGGGCGATCGTCGCATGGATCGGACCGATGGTGCTGGCAGCACCGTTGATGAGCCGCGATATTTACTCCTATTTGATGCAGGGGGCGCTCGCGAAGGAGGGATTGGACGCCTACCGGGTGGGTGCGGCGGCCAACCCTGGGCCGATGCTCTACGAGGTCTCTGCTGACTGGCGCAACACCACCACCCCGTATGGCCCAGGCCACCTGTGGCTGGGCAAGGGGATCACCACGATCACCGGGGATAACGTCACCGCCGGAATCTTCGTATTCAAATTGCTCACCCTGGTGGCCTTCCTGGCGCTGATCTGGGTGGTGCGCCGCCTCGCCTCCGAACTCGGCAGCGACCCCGAGCTGGCGGTGTGGCTGGGTGTGGCCAATCCTCTGGTGGTCCTGCATCTCATCGGCGGGCTGCACACCGAGTCAATGATGATGGCGCTGGTGTTGCTCGGGATTCTGGCGAGCCTGCGGCTGCGCCCCGTTCCCGGGCTGCTGCTGGGCAGCGTGCTGATTGCGGTCGGCGTGGCGTTGAAAGCCACCGCTGCAATCGCTCTGCCGTTCCTGGTCTGGATCGCTGTGGCCCGTATCGCCGGGCCCGCGCCCGGTGGCTGGTTCAAGGAGACCGGCGCCCGGTTCGCCGCATTGCTGTGGACGGGTATCAGCTCCGTGGCGATTGTCGTAGCCGTCATGTTCGCCATCACCTGGGCTTCGGGGCAGACCTGGGGCTGGATCGCGGAGATGTCCGGTAATTCGAAGGTGATTAATCCGCTGGCCGCCCCCACAATGCTGGCCAGTACCCTGGAGCCCTTCGTCTCCCGCATCAACGACGACATCGGCTTCAATGTCCTGGTCGGCATCTTCCGGCCGATCTCGATGGTCATCATGCTGATCGGTCTGGTCGTGGTGTGGTGGTGCTTCCGCCACGACATCCGCCGCGCCCTGTTGGGCGCTACCTTGGCCTACGCGGTGACTTGCGTGTTCAACTCGGTGGTGCTGCCCTGGTACTACGTCGCACCGCTGGCGATCGTGGGTGTGTGCATCCGTGACCGCCGGGCGGTGTTCATCGTTGCCTGGTTGAGCGCGGTACTGTGCTTCATGTTCGATGGCGGCGGCAACAACCGGCTCTACGTTTTGTGGTGGGTCATCGCCATCGGGGTGGTGATGTGGTTCGCGCTGCGCGCCACCTTGGGCTTCGCGCCCGCTATGCCGGAAGAGCAGGCCGAGCCGTGGCCGAAGGCCGCTAAATCAGCGCCATCGCCTGCGCCCGGCGACGAACCTCGCGAGCCAAGTGCCCGTGCAGCGCATCAACCGGCCGGCCCGGCAGGGAGTCGTCCTCAGTAAAGAGGTACTCGAGGATCTCCGTGGGCTGGTAGCCGCCGTCGAGAAGGAGGGCGACCACCCCGGGGAGGAAGCGGGTGACCTGGCCGTCGTCGTCGAAGAAACGGGCGGGGAGGTAGCGCACGCCGTCGATCTTGGTGTCGAGGATCTTTTTCTTCTGCACCAGGTCCAGGATCTTGCTCTGCCCCACCCCCATGCGCTCGGCGGCCTCGGGGATGCTCAGCAGCTCCTCGCCCGCCGGCAGGCCGCCGGCGGCTTCCTGCAACACGCCGCTGGTCACGCGGCCGCGATCGGAGCGGCTTTTGGCTGCTGGGTTGGCTTCTAGGTGGGAAGACTGCGGGTCCGGCTGTGTGGAGTTGCTCATGGCTGCCATTGTATTCGACTGCGACAGGCTAGAATCGTTGACACCTTCAAGGCATGCTTGAGCCTTTGGGGCGCCCCTGCGTCGCGTCCCGGCTCGGTGTGGGACCGACCTGCCCTCCCCTGCGGCCGACGCCCTGCGGATATAACGACCATGTTGTGCGCGCACAGTGGCACGACTTGGGGAAGAGCAGACGAAGAAAACATAAGCAAGGATTATCGGCAGTAACAGTGATGGAACCGCAACCCGGCAGCTACCTCGACGACCGCTACCACCTGGGTGCCAAGATCGCCAAGGGCGGAATGTCAACGGTCTACCATGCCGTGGACACTCGCCTGGACCGTGAGGTCGCGGTGAAAATCATGAACCCGGAGCTTGCCACCGACCCGACCTTCCGTACCCGCTTCGAGCGGGAAGCCCGAGCAGTCGCCAAGCTCACGCACCCGGATCTGGTTAACGTCTTCGACCAGGGCGAGGACGGCCCGTTCGTCTTCCTCGTCATGGAACTCGTGGACGGCGGTTCACTTCGGGAACTGCTCCGGGAGCGCGGCCCAATGCCGCCGCACGCCGCACTCTCGGTCATGGAGCCGGTACTCACCGCGCTATCGGTTGCCCACACGACCGGCATGATCCACCGTGACATCAAGCCGGATAACGTGCTGATCAGTGCCAATCACCAGGTCAAGCTCGCGGACTTCGGGCTCGTCCGCGCGGTCTCGACGGGTTCGGGTGAAGCGGCGCGCACCTCCGCGACCGGGCAGGTCATCGGCACCGTCGCCTACCTTTCGCCCGAACAGGTCCAGGGCCATTCCCTGGGCGCGGCCTCCGATGTCTATTCCGCCGGGGTGCTGCTCTACGAGCTGCTGACCGGCGAGACCCCGTTCAACGGTGGCAGCCCCGTCGAGACTGCACTGAGCCGGCTCACCCAGGACGTCCCCGCCCCCTCCGAGATCATCGACGGGGTGCCGCCGGAGATCGACGACCTGGTGCTGCGGGCCTGCCAGCGGGAACCGGAGGATCGCTTCGCGGACGGTTCCGAGTTCCTCGCTGCGGTCCGCCAGACCGCTGCGGAACTCCAACTTCCGGCGTTCCGGGTGCCCGTACCGGCCGATTCCGCGGTGCAGCACGCCCTGACAGGCTCGAGCTTCACCGACCGCCTGGCCTGGGATGACGAGGCGATGTCCACCCGAGCGGTCACTCTCGACCCCGCGGCGGGCACCCACGAGGACGGGGACACGGCCGAGACCCGCTACACGGCTCCGGGCCAGACTCACGAGACGTCGGAGACCGCGCTGGTCGATCCCTACGGGGGTTATTCCCCCGCCGAGAACGATCAGGGCTATAACCAGTGGGCAGAACCAGGTCATCAATGGGCAGAGCCCGCCGACCAGTGGGCCGAGCCAGCCCAGCCCCAGGAGTATGGGGCTGCGCCGGGCTACGCGGAGTCACAGCACTACCCCGCTGCTCCCACCGGCTACCCGGCACCCGAGCACCGCCCCACGCCCCCACCGGCGCCAACGAAAAAACTCAGCAACCGCTCCACTGTCAAAGGTCTGCTGTGGACCGTGATCATCACCGCGCTGGTGATCGCGATCGCGCTCGGCGGCTGGTGGCTGACCTCTGGCCGCTATGGCCAGATCCCCTCGGTCGTCGGCCTCGACCGGGAAACGGCGGTCGTCAAGGTCGAGGACGCAGGTTTCGTCTCCCAGGTGGACGAGCAATTCTCCGACGACCACCCGGCGAAAGAAGTGATGGGGACCGATCCCCCTTTTGGGGAGCGAGCACCGAAGGGTAGCCAGGTTTCGGTGCTCGTCAGCCTCGGGGCGCCCACCGTCCCGATCCCTGGTGAGACGGACACGGCGGAGACCTATTCCGCCAAGCTGACGTCCCGCACCCTCGTCGCCGAGATTGGCGAGGAGGTCTACTCCGACGACGCCGAGAAAGGCACGGTCGCCGAAGTTTCCCCCTCTCCCGGCAGCGAGGTCCGCACCGGGTCCACAGTGACCATTCACGTCTCCCGCGGGCCGAAACCGGTCCGGGTGCCGGGCGTGGAGGGCCAGAAGCTGGACCGGGCGAAGAAGACCTTGGAATCCGCCGGTCTGAAGGTGGGCAAGACGATCAAGGCGTTCGACGCCGACGCCGCCCCAGACACTGTTCTTCGTACGACGCCCGCGAAGGGCACGGAGGTTCCGAGCAAGTCTGAGGTCACCATCGTGGTCAACAACGCCACGGAGGTCCCGGATATCACGGGGCTGAGCAAGTCGGAGGCCATCGCAGAGCTGCGGGATGCAGGCCTAGATCCGGTCGATGACGGCGAGGTTTATGACGAGGACGTCTCCGGCGGCGATGTCGCTTCCCAGTCGCCGAAGGCGGGCACTGTCGTCGACCCGTCCCGGGACACGCAGGTGAAGTTCAAGGTCTCCAATGCTGAGTCGGTCCCCTTCGTGTTGGGGATGCGGGCGGAGAAGGCCCAGGAGAAGCTGGCCGACGCGGGCTTCGAGGTCGAGATTTCGGGCCCGGAGAGCGGGCTGGTGTGGAGCCAGTCGCCGAACACGGGCAGGAAGGCGCAGCGGGGCGAGACGGTACGGATCTCGACCTTCTAGACCCCGCTGGGGCGCTTTCTAGGCCTTGCAGGTGGCTCTGGCCTCCCCCCTCGCCTCACCCCCCCTGGACAGCTCTCAGCTGCCGTACTCCCCTTGAACTACTGACCCCACGCAATCGGCTAGAGACGACAACACCCCGGGGAAGGAATATGTCCTTCCGCCGGGGTTGCGAGCTTAGCGCTACCGCTGCCGACCAGCGCTGGCTACGGGGACCGCAGCCTAGTTGCGAAGCATCTCCGCGACGAGGAACGCCAGTTCCAGGGACTGCTGGGTGTTCATGCGCGGATCGACGGTGGTGTCGTAGCGCTTCGGCAGGTCCACGTCGGTGATGGACTGGCCACCACCGACGACCTCGGTGACGTCGTCGCCGGTGAGCTCCACATGCACGCCGCCCGGGTGGGAGCCGATGGCCCGGTGGACCTCGAAGAAGCCCTGAACCTCGTCGATGATTCGGTCGAAGTCACGGGTTTTGTAACCATTGGAGCTGGTGTAGGTGTTGCCGTGCATCGGGTCGGACTGCCAGATGACCTTGTGCCCGGTGGCCTCCACGGCCTCCACGATCGGTGGCAGGACGTCGCGGATCTTGTCGTAGCCCATGCGGGTGATCAGCGTCAAGCGGCCCGGATCGTTGTGCGGGTCGAGGCGGTGGACGTACTGCACGGCCTCCTCCGGAGTGGTCGTCGGCCCGATCTTCACGCCGACCGGGTTGCCGATCAGGGAGGCGAAGTGGATGTGGGCATCGTCCAGCCCGCGGGTGCGCTCGCCAATCCACACCTGGTGCGCGGAGAGGTTGTAGAGCACGTCCTTGCCCTCTTCGTCGTGGGCCAGACGCAGCATGCCGCGCTCGTAGTCCAGAACGAGGGCCTCGTGGGAGGCGTAGATATCCGCTGTGTGCAGGGTCGAGGAAGTCACGCCACAGGCGCTCATGAACTCCAGGCCACGGTCGATCTCCTGGGCCAGGGCCTCATAGCGGGCGCCTGCCGGGGAGTTGGCGACGAATTCGCGGTTCCACTCGTGCAGCTTGTACAGGTCCGCGGTGCCCGAGCTGGTCAGCGCGCGGATGAGGTTCATGGTCGCCGAGGAGTTCGCGTAGGCGCGCACCATGCGGGACGGGTCGTGGGCGCGGGCTTCCTCGGTGGCCTCGTGGCCGTTGACGAGGTCGCCGCGGTAGTTCAGCAGGCCGTTGGAGTCGCGGTCGGCGGAACGTGGCTTCGCGTACTGGCCGGCGATGCGGGCCATCTTCACCACGGGGGTGGACGCCCCGTAGGTCAGGACGACCGCCATCTGCAGGAGGGTCTTGATGTTGCCGCGGATGTGCGGCTCGGTGTTGGACTCGAAGGTCTCGGCACAGTCACCTCCCTGCAGCAGGAAGGCCTTGCCCAGGGCAACGTCCGCGAGCTGCTTGCGCAGGCGGCGAATCTCCGGAGCGACGACGATCGGCGGGACGGACTCGAGAATCCTCCGGACCCGATAAGCATGATCCTTGTCCCAGCTCGGCTGCTGCTTAGCATCACGAGCAAAAACCTGATCAAACTCCGCTGCGATATCGTCTGGCAGCGGTGGGAGGTCGGGCATCTCATCGATGGGGAGGTCAATAGTCCAAGACATGCCTGAAACTATACCCGAAATTACCCCTGGGCTGCGCCTTAAGTGTGCTTACTCAGCGCCGCCATGCTCAGCCGGTACTTCACGGCGTTGAAGCGGGCGTCCACGAGCGCGTCATGGGCCTTGGATGGGGCCTCCGGCAGCTGCGGTTTGCCTGCCATCTCCCACAGCTGGCGCAGCTCGCGGGTGAAGTGTGGGATCTCGCGGGGAAGCTTGGTCATATCTCCCCACAACTGCGCGAGCGCCACGTGGTCATACGCCCCCAGCCATGCCCAGAGCTCTGGCCAGTCGCGGCGGGTCGTGCCGGGTGGCAGGAGGAACTCATAGAGCTGGTCGCGCATCTGCGCGCGACTCATCCAGGCCGCGTGGGAGCGCGGGGGCAGCAGTGGCAACACGTTGCGCTTGACCCATGGGCCGGCTGCTGACGCATCAAATTCCGTGGAGATCGCATAAAACTCGCGACCGTCCTCCGCGACAACACCGATGGAGATCAGGTCGATGGTGCGACCGTTTTCGATGAACTCGGTGTCATAAAAATAGCGCACTGCTACTGCTTTCTAGCTTCGCGTGTGGGTGGAGCTTGCGCACTGCTGGCACGGCGTGGGGTGTTGTTCCGCGGTCGAGTGTAGCCGGGTAGCGCCCCGCCGGGGCAAAGCCGGCGGATAAAGAATCCACTTGAGCACCGGCACCTTGCCGACGTTGTAGAACAGGGCCCCGGCGAACAGGCAGGCAGCAAAACCAATGAGCATGAGGGGGTAGGTCTCGGTGAGGAAGCCGAAGCGCTCCGGGTCACCATCGGCCAGACCGCGGGCGATCACATCCATAAACAGCCACATCATCGCGTGGTGGCTGACGTAAATCGGCAGCGTATTCGCCCCAACGAAGGTCAGGAAGCGGTTGACCACCGGGGTATTGCTCAGCCACACGGCCAGCACCACGCCGAAGGGCACAGCGGTGAAGGTCCGGATCAGCGCGAGGAGGGCGCTCTGGCTAAAAATGACGATATCCCAGTCCTCGAAGACCACCGCTTCCATGTAGCGGTACACGAATTCCCATGCCACAAAGATTCCGAAGGTGCCGAGGATGACCGCCGCGTTGCCGGCCTTATTGGCTAGAGCAAAGAACCACGTGCGGAAGTGCAGGCCCGCAAAGAAAATTGGCATGTAGATGAAGGCCTGGCGGAAGCTTTGGGTCTGCACCCAGCCGGTCATCATGCCTGCGCAGATGGGGACGAAGGATAGCGCCAGGGCCACGACGGCTGGCTGGCTGCGCAGCAGCCACGCGACAATGTTGTAGACCATCAGCGTGTAAAGGAACCACAGCCCCGGGTCGCCGAACAGGATCGCCTGGATCAGGTGCGGCAGGTCGGCCTCGCCCCGCATATTGAGGCGGATCAGCGCTTGGAAGGGGGTGAAGACCAGGTAGGGAACGAGCAGGAACCACAGTCGGCGGTACCACAGGTCCCCCAGCGTGCGCTCCAGCACGCGGTGGGCGAAGAGCCCGGAGACCAGGAAGAACAGCGGCATGCGCAGCGGGTCGAGGAAGGAGGACAGCAACCCGAGCGACGTGCTCGTACCGTCCGGAACCGCCGTCACGATGTGCATCAGGCACACGCCGATGATCGACAGTCCCTTCGCGGTATCCGCCCACTCGACGCGGCTCGCCTTCCGGGGCGTCGATGCGGGCACCGAGGCCGGCTCCGACGCCCTGGTCGTCGCGATCGCGTCCAGGGTCTCCCCACTGCTCGTCTTGATGTTTGCTCCTCTATGCCAATGGGGCTCTGCCCTGCCTTGGGATGTTCCCCGCAGCCGGCAAGCCCCTCACTGAAGCGCGACTTCTTAACGTTTTTTTAAGAGTACACCACGCCCTCGCCAGGAGCGGAACCCTCCGGGTAGCCCTGACCTGCAGCGAGAGAGTTTTTTACGTCCGCGGCGTAGAAATCCTTCACGTACTCCTGGCCGCTGAGCTTGGCGAGTTCCTCCATCACGCGGTCGGTCAGCGCGCGGGCCTGCTGGTAGTCATCGCCAGCGTCCTTGAACTCGGCGGGGTCGATCGGGTCGCCCACGATCACGCCGCAGCGGTAGGGCCGCGGGATCCAGGAGCCGATGGGGTTGACCTTATCCGTGTTGATCATGGCCACCGGGTAGACCTTCACGCCGGATTCCAGCGCGATACGGGCCATGCCGGTCTTGCCGCGGTAGAGGCGGCCGTCCGGCGAGCGGGTGCCCTCCGGGTACATCCCCAGCGCGTCCCCCGTCTCCAGGACCCGCAACGCGGTCTGAAGGGCGGCCTCCTGGGAGCCCTTGTCGGCACGGTCGATCGGGACCTGCCCCACCGAGGAGAAGAACCAGCGCTGGATCCCGCCGACCAGGCCTGGGGTGGTGAAGTATTCCTTCTTCGCCAGGAAGGTCAGCTGGCGCTTGTTCACCAGCGGGAAGTAGAAGGAGTCCATTACGGCGAGGTGGTTGGAGGCGAAGATCACCGGCCCGTCCGCTGGGGGCTTGTCCAGCCCGCGGGTGAATGGCCGGTTGTAGATCCACAGCCACGGCCCGATGAAGACGTGCTTCAACCACCAGTAAGTCCGGTTCCGCATTGGAAAAGTCTTGCCTTCCTAGAATTATCCTCGAGCTTCGACGCCCCGATTCAGATTGGCCACACGCCGCGAGCTGGGGCTGACCCGGGGGCTGTAAGTTCCTTAATCCAGCGCCTGCGCTGCGAGTAGAGCCACGCCAATCATACCGGCGTCCCCACCCAGTTCCGCGGGAATGACGCGGGCTAGGGGCCGGCGACCTTGGCCGACGATGTTTTTCGCCATCTCCTCGCGGGCAGTGTCCAGGAAGAGGTCAGCGTCGGCGCTCACTCCCCCACCCAGGACGATGAGTTCCGGATCCAGAATGTCCTGCACCATCGCCAAGCCGCGGCCGAGCCACTCGCCGACGTCCCGGACGATCTCGAGGCCCAGCTTGTCCCCGTCGCGGGCGGCCTTGACGATGTGGCGGCCGGAGATCTCCTCCGGCTGCCTGTGGAAGCGGGTGAAGAGCACGGATTCCGGGTAGGCCCGCTGCGCGATGCGGTCATGGGCAGCAAGCTGCAGCGCGGAGCCCGAGCAATAGCGCTCCAGGCAGCCCCGCTTGCCACAGGGGCAGGCCCGCCCGCCGGGCACCACCGTGATGTGGCCGAACTCGGGCGCGGTGCCGAAGGAGCCACGGTATAGCTCGCCGTTGTGCATCAGCGCGCCACCCACCCCGGTGCCGATGGCGAACAGCGCCCACGTGCCGACCCCCTTCGCCGCGCCGCTGTGGTGCTCCCCGATGGCGGCGGCGTTGGCGTCGTGTTCCACGACGATGGGCAGTTTGATGCGGGTTTCCAGCCGGGCGACGACGTCGACGTCCTCCCACGGCAGGTGGGGTGCGAAACGAACGGTGCGCAGGTTGGGGGCCAGGAACCCTGCGATCGCTAGGCCCACCGCGCCGACCTGTGGGTGGCGGGCGCGCAGTGTGTCGACGACGCGGACGATGGTGTCCTCCAAAGCCGGGGCTTCGGATGGGGTGGGGAGCTTCTCGAGGTCGACGATCGCACCGTCGGCGTCGATGACCGCCGCGCGGAGGTTCGTGCCCCCGATGTCCATACCGATCGTCAGCTGTGGATGTTCAGCTGGTGCTTCCTGGTTGTGCACCGGCAACCTTTCTCGATTCAGGCGCGGAAATACCGGTGCCACGTAGCACCGGTATTCGCCGTGGTTCTCGCCCCTCGGCTGAGGTTGCCACGGTCGTGCCGTGCGGCTGGCGAGTTGAGGTCCTTATAGAACTTACTTCTTCTTGACTGGGGAATTCCAACTGTGGCGGGGTGGCGTGCACCGCCGTGGCTGCTGGTCGCCCCGCAGGACGTACTCCAGTTGCTGCGCGAGAACGCGCCAGTCCCAGGCCTCCGCGACGCGCACCTGCCCAGCTGCGGCCAGGTTTGCGGCGCGTTCCGGGTCGCTGAGTAGAGCACTGAGGCAGGAAGCGACGGCGGCTGTGTCACGGCCGTTCACGACCTCGCCGGTGACTCCGTCGATGACGGTTTCGGGTGCTCCCCCGCCATCACCGGCCACGGTGGCCCGGCCGGCGGCCTGCGCCTCGAGGAAGACGATGCCCAGCCCCTCGACGGAGAGCCCACCGCCCTGGGTGCGCACCGGCAGGGCGAAGACGTCCCCGAGGCTGTAGTAGCCGGCAAGCTCCGCTGGCTGCACCGGACCAGTGAAGGTCACATGCTGGGCGACGTTAAGTTTCTCGGCACGCCGCTGGAGCTTCTTCGCGTAGTCGCCGGGGCCGACGATCACGAGGTGGGCGTCCGGAACCTCTCGCAGGATCTCCGGCATCGCTGCCACGAGGGTGTCCTGCCCTTTCCTGGGAACCACCCTGCTGACCGCGACGATGACCTTTTTATTCTCGACGCCGACGCGTCGGCGCAGGCGCTCACGAACCGCCTCATCGGGAGCAAAACTCGCGGAATTGACGCCACCGGGCATGGGCTCCCACGCCACATGGGGGCCAAACACTCCGGCAATACGGCCGCGCACATAACGGGAGACGAAGGTGAGCGTGTCCACGTGGCGGCCGATATAACGGAGCACACCTCGGGTGCCAGGAAACATGGACCAGCCCACCTCGTGGCCGTGGGTAGAGGCCACCACCCGCGTTGCCCCGGCGGTTCGGGCGCTGGGCGCCATCACAGCAAGCGGGGCCGCAGCGCCGAACCAGACGGTGTCGATGCGGTATTCGCGAATAAGTTGCCGCATGCGGCGGGAAACCTGCGGGGTGGGAAGCATGATCTTCCGGGGCCACCGCACGACGCGGTAGTCCACGGCGGCGTCGAACTCGGCGGCCGCGGCGGCGTCCTGGGTGGAGGCGAAGACCACGATGTTCTCCGCGGGAATACCAGCGTGGGTGATCAGCGCGTTCAGATAGTCGCGAATATAGGTCTGGATGCCCCCGAGGGTCGGTGGAAAGTCGTTGGTGACGACGAGGACCCGTGGGGCTGGGACACCGCTGTTCTGCTGCTCCGGCACGCCGGGTGGGACCTGCTAGTAGCGGACGGCGCCGACGATCGGCATGGAATCGACCGGAACCACCTGGACCGGGATGCCGTAGTCGGAGGCGTGGACGAGTTGACCGTCACCGATGTACATGCCCACGTGGGTGGCACCTGGGTAGTAGGCGACGATGTCGCCCGGCTGCAGATCGGAGGTGCTCACGCTCTGGCCGCCAGAAAGCTGGGCCTGGGAGGTACGTGGGATGGACTTACCGATCTGCTGGTAGGCCCAGACCATCAGGCCGGAGCAATCGAAGGCGTCCGGACCAGCGGCGCCCCAGCTGTACGGGGAGCCAAGCTTGCTCATCGCCGCGGCGACGGCACCGGCGTAGTTACCCTTCGCGGCACCGCCTGCGGACTTCTTCAGCTTGCCGAGGAACTCGTCGACGTCGACGTCAATGGGACCGTTGCGGTCGACCCAACGGCGGCGGTCCTCCGGGGAAAAGCCGTCGACGATGGTCTTGACCTCGTCCTTGAGCCGGTCTAGGTCCGCGGAGCGCTCGTTGAGCTTCTTCTCCTGGTAACGCAGCTCGTTGAGTCGGTGATCGGCCTGAGCCTTGCTGCGCAGCGCCTTGGAGCGGGCGGCGTGGGCGTCCTGCTGGTCCTGGGTGACGGCGTCCATGCGGGACTGTGCGTCGCGGGTCAGGGCCGTGAGGTATGCGGAGCGATCCATGGCCGCGGCTGGGCCAGATGCACCGGCGATCGCAGAGACCGGGTCCACGCTGGCGCCACGGTAGGCGGAGCGGGACATCTCGGAGACGGAGGCGCGGGAGGCGTCCACCTTCTTCTGGGTCTTGTCGAGCTGAGCCTTGGCGGCGTGAACCTCGCGGTTGGCCTTGTCCAGGGCCTCGTTCTGCTTGGCGATGCGATCCTTGGTGGACTCCACGAGATCGCTAGTGACCGCCGCGGTGCGGGAGATCTTCTCGAGGCGCTTAATCAGGCCGTCGACGTCCTTCGGTGCGGGGCTCTTCAACAGGCGATCGACGTCAGCCTGGGTGGCGTCGAACTCGCTGAGCTTCTTCTTGTCCTTGTTAGCGTCTGCCTGGTTGGCTCCGTTGTCTCGGGTCGACGCCGCGGGGTCGGCCTGGGCGATCGGCGCGGTCGGCAGGAGCGTTGCGGCAGCGAGCACAGCAGCGCAAACACTAGTCCCGAGGGTGAATTTCTGCTTAGACAAGACTTTTCCAAACCTTTGCTTCAAGGAGCCACAGTGTGGGGCGGATGTAAGAGCCGTTGACGGGGATGTAACGGCCATAAGGCGGGCGTTCAAGGGGAACGCACAGCCGTGCCGGAGTGAGCTGACCCCTACTGAGGTGAACCACTACCAGGCGGGACAACCATCTTGAGATTATGCCACAGTTGGCTCGCAATGAGTAGCCATTTCGGGGCGCTGAGCTGCAGCGCAGTAACGCTACATCTCATGATTCACAAGAGTTAACTGAAGAACACAAAAAACTCGCCGGAGGCCACGTTCCGGGCCACTCCGGCGAGCAATCTGGGCGCTGGAAGCTTAGAAGCGCACCGCGTTGTTGACTGGCATGTAGTTGAGGTCGTTGACCTGAACCGGGGTGCCGGAGTTGACGGCGTGGACGACCTTGCCATTGCCGATGTAGATAGCGACGTGGGAAGCGCCACCGTAGTAGGAGACGATGTCGCCCGGGCGCAGATCCTTGATCGCGACCGGCTTGCCACCGCCTGCCTGGGACTGGGAGGTACGCGGGATGTTCTTGCCGACCTGCTTGTAAGCCCAGCTGGTCAGACCGGAGCAATCGAAGGCATTCGGGCCAGCAGCACCCCATGCGTACGGAGCGCCAACCTTGCTCATGGCGTGGTCGGCGATCTTCTGGCCGACGCTAACGTGAGCAGCCTTAGCAGGGGCAGCCTTCTTCGCAGCCTTGGTTGGAACCTGAGCCTGCTTGACGAGACCGCTGTTCACCGCCTCGCGGTGAGCGTTATCGATGTGCGGCTGCACCTGCTTGGCGATGTGATCCGGCGCCTCGACAGAGAAGTCAGTATCCGGAACGGTGATCGGCGCGGCAGTCGCGGTAGCTGGAGCCAGAGCTGCGAGGCCTGCGCCTGCTGCTGCGAATGCGACTGCGTTGCGGACGGTGTTGCCCTGCTTACGGTGCTTACCCATAGAAATCCTTGCCTTTCGCTTCTCCCCATGCGGGGAGCTCTTATTCGGTTTCTTTTCTCCGGATGTTTACCGGCGGGGCCGTTGCCCTCTGCTTTAAGATCACGGAAAGATTACGAAACGATCACAAGCCCTGTCCACCGAAACGGCCGAAATTGTGAGAATTCTTCTGTTTTCATGCCAACCGGAGCCGCCCGCCTGAAAACCTCACTCCATGAACACGTAAAAGTTACCAAACCGTAATAAGCCCGCTACCTGCATTCTTGCAGACAGCGACACGTTCAGTCGACGGCAGGCGCGGGGCGAGTATTGAGGAAAAGTTTCCGGTTTGTGATCTTGCTCACACCTGCGGGAATTCCGGGGTTTCGGGCCTGGAAAAGCAGCATTGAGAGGAGAAATGCGACGTTCGGGAGACTGCAGTTCGTTGCGAGAACGGGCTTGTCCGTGACCACGCCTACACTCCTTATCTATGAGCACTACCTCAGCCAGCCCCCACCCCTGCGGCAATCGTGACGATAACCAGTCATCTGATTCACGCCCTCACCTCGAAACCGCGTTAGCAGCTGCGCTGGAGAGCTGTGCGGTTGTGGATGTGGAAACGACCGGGCTGGACCCTGTCACGGATAGGGTCATCGAGGTCGCTGTCCTGGTTGTGGAGCGGGGACGCGTCGTCGGGCGGTTCCACAGTCTCTTGAACCCCGAGTGCAGAATCCCAGCAGAGTCCACGAACATCAACGGGCTCACAGATGAGGACGTTGCTGTTGCGCCGACATTTACCGAGATAGCGCAGGACCTTCTGCCCCAGGTGGCGAATAGGACGCTCGTGGGCCACAACGTGAAATTCGACGTCAGCTTTCTCGCCGCGGAATACGGGCGCGCGGGACACAAGGATGCTGCCCAAGCGTTGACTGAACAGTGCCTCCCACAGGCTCTGTGCACGGCAGCTACCGCTAGGGAACTCATCCCCCGCGAGGCAGTTGGGCGCTACACCTTGGCTAACCTCGCACAGCACTGCCAGCTGTCCTCCTCCCCCGCTCATCGAGCGCAGCAAGACGCAGCCACGACATTCGACCTCACCCATCGGCTCTACAAGATCGCGCAGGATCCTCCACGCGGTTAGTGTGGGCGTCAAGCAGGCCTCCCTCCCCTGACGCTGCTCGGCACGGCTCAATGGCTTGGGTATAAGAAGGTATTGCAAAAGGGCGGGGCCCACGTGTAAACGTGGGAGATC
>JBHWRM010000007.1:0-4238 GCA_043426695.1 Corynebacterium sp.
ATCGAGGCAGAAGGCAAGGCCCGCTCCCGCATCTGGAAGTACGCCACGGCTCCGGCCAAGGCGTCTACCCGCGACCTGCGCCGCATCGCAACACTGATCCGCGGTACCGCGCCGGAGAATGAGCGCTTCCGTGAGAAGCTGCAGGATGAGCTGGAGCAGCAGCACGAGGGTGAGGGCGAATACGAGGACTCCCCGGAGGCTGCTCAGCACCAGGAGATGCTCGACAAGCTCGAGGAGTACGACGAGCGCTACGCGGCACAACAAGCCGCGGGTGCGACGGATCAGACCCTTGACGCTGCAGCGGACGCGCTGAAGCAGAGCTAGGACCAGCGTGGGCGCGGCGGCTGCCAGTCTTCGAAGCGCTCCAAGGTCTCGGCCGCGCCCTCGGTGAGAATCAGCGAATCAAAGTCCGCCACGCGGATGAAGCCCTCGCCGGCCATCGCGGCCAGCCCCGTGACCAGCGGCTGCCAGAACCGGGAGTTACACAACGCCACTGGCTTGCCGTGGGTGCCGAGCTGGAGGCCGGTCCACACCTCGAAGACCTCGTCGAGGGTGCCCACCCCACCCGGCAGCGCGACGAAGCCATCCGCCAGGTCGGTCATTACTTGCTTGCGCTCGGCCATGGAGTCCACCACCAGCAGCGCGGAGAGCCCGGGGTGAGCGATCTCCTCATCCACCAGGTGCCGCGGCATCACGCCGACCACGTGGCCGCCGTTTTCTAGGACGCCGTCGGCGATCTCCCCCATCAGCCCGACGTGGCCGCCGCCGTAGACCAAGGTGATGCCCCGGTCCGCCAGCTGCTGGCCGAACTCGCGGGCCTGTGCCACGTACTCCTCCCCCGTGCCGGTCTTCGCACCGGTGAACACGGTCAGCGAATTGATCCTGCGCTTCAGCGCCGGCCCGATGCGCTGAGCCAACAGTGGGGCGAGCTGTTCATCCAGCTCCTTGGGTGTCGTGATGTCCAGCCACCGGGTCTCCGCGATCTCCGCCTGGCCGCTGACCACCTGCCCCAGCGCCTCGGTGTACGGGTGGGTATAGACGGTACTGCGCACCTGGAAGCCCTTTTCGTTGGCTGCCTGCGCGCTGAAAATTCCCAGAAAGCTCAGGTCTTCCTCCTTGAGCTCCACGCCGATCTCCTCCGCGGTCTCCCGCGTGGCGGCCTGCGCGCTGGACTCACCGGCCTCCGGCTTGCCGCCGGGCAGCTGGAAGTAAGGCGAGCCCTCCTTGCGCACGCACAGCACCCGGCCATTCGGGTCCCGGATCACGGTGGCGCTGACGGTAATGAGGCTTTCGGGGTCAGTGATGCTCACGGGATCCTCTCGGTGGGGTTGGCGCTGTCAATGGGCCCCGCATCGGGCCCCAGGGAAGGACGGGAAGGGGAAGGTTAACGATAACAAGACAAGAAAAGCGCCCAGCCGGTCGGCTGGGCGCTTTGCCTTCGTCGCGAAGCGAACTTTTTAGTCGACGTCGTCCGCCTGGGTCTGGTGGACGGTGCCATGCGCGTGGTGCGGCGGTGCGTAGATGCTGTAGAGCTTCATCGGCTCATCACCAATGTTGATGATGTTGTGCCAGGTCCCCTTCGGAACGATGACTGCCCAGTCGGCGGAGACCTCCTCGGTGAAGGTCACCTCGTCCTCGGAGGGGCCCATCTCGACGCGGCCGCGGCCGGATTCGAGGCGCAAGAACTGGTCCTCCTTGGTGTGAACCTCGTGCCCGACGTCCCCGCCCACCGGGATGCTCATCACGGTGACCTGGAACTGCTCCCCGGTCCACAGGGCGGTGCGGAAGGTCTCGTTATCGAGGGTTTCCTTCTCGATATCGACGACGAACGGCTTCGGTCCCTGATCGCGTGTCTCTGCCATGACTACTCCTTGTCCTTGAGATTCTTCGGTTCAGTCGGCTTCGGCTGAGCCGATGTATTCCGCGGTTAAACGGCTACACCCCAAGTGTAGGCGCGATCATGCAGGCCCGCCGGTGAGAAAGCAGGCCACTAGGCGGGTCTTAGGCACCGCGACGGCGCAGCAGCAGCCAGGCGCCAGCCGCAACGAGGACGACGACGCCCGCGCCGATGCCGACGTTGCGGGCCGTGTTCCCGGAGTCCTCCGAGGCCGCTGCGGCTGCAGGCTCGCTGGTGTCTTCCTTCTTGTCGCCGCCCTTCGCATCACCGCCAATGATCCCCCGGATCCAGTCGGCCTGCTCCGCCACTGGTGCGACAGAAACAGCGGCGTTAGACTTCATCTCCTCCTCCGTCGGGTTCTCTGGGTCCTCGAAGAGACCGGCGGACATGATGCCGGTGACCTTGCCGTCCGCAAAGATCGCACCACCGGAGTCACCCGGCTGGATGCGCGCGCCGTCCTTCAGGGCAACGTCGAGGGCCTTCGGGGCCTCGTAGAGCGCGAGCGGCGAGTCACCGCGGACCTTCGCCTTGGCGGACGGCAGCTTGGTGGAACCACCGGAGCCATCGGAAGACCAGCCGTAAATGTTGACGTCCCCGGTGGGAACCTCATCCGCGACCTCAGCGAAGGTCTCCAGGTTGATCTCCTGCTCAGTGTGGAGCAGGGCGATGTCCCCGCGTGGGGCAATTTCGTGACGATCCACCTTGTACACTCGCTGCTCGTCGCCCTGGCCGATGCGCACCGAACCGCCCGGCTTGGCGGCCGCGTCGATGCAGTGACGGGCGGTGATCACCCAGTGGGGGTCGATGGCGGTGCCGGTGCACACACCCTCTTCAGGGTCAGAATCATCAACGCGGACGGAGACGACCGGCTTTGCCTCCTCGGTGTCCCCGGCGAAGGTCTTGCTCTCCATGGCACCAGCTGGTGCGATGGCGAGTGCTCCTGCTGCGACCACCCCGGCGGCCACGCTAGCTGCGAACTTCTTCATTTTTATCCTTTCCAAACACCGCAGTGATGCGGCGAAGCAGAGTTTCCAGCGGCCCACGGTCACACACCGCGAGCCACGCATAAGAGATGAGGATGGCGCCACCCAAGCTGACCCAGAAGCCGAACCACTCCGGTGCCAGCCGGTCCGCCGTGAGCACGTGGATGCAGTAGATCGTGAGCGGCATACGGCCCAGCGGTGCGAGCCAACCGATCCAGCGCTGCAGCAGGCAGCACAGCGAGCAGATGCCCACCGACGCCCCGATGCTTCCAATGATGTCGCCCAAGCCACCGGTATGGCCGCCGACGTCGAAAAACTCGGGCAGCATGGTGTACCAGCGAAGCGCAAGGTCCGCGACGAAGAGCCCCAGGCCGACAACAAGGCCGAGCCAAAGCAGCTTCGGGCTGAGCATGTGCCGCCGGAAGAGCATCCCGGCGATCATCAGCGCTCCCCACATCAACGGCGAGTATGGCCAGAAGGCGGGAATAAGCACCGTCGCGGTGGACGCCAGCACCGCCGATCCAAAGGCCAGCACGCAGGCCAGCCACAGGAGAACGGGCGAGCTCCAGCGCGGCGCCCAGGCGAGCAACGCCATGCAGAGTCCGATGGTTCCGAGCACCACGAACACCTGCTCGGTGAACGGGGCGAGCGCGAAGTGCAAGGCAACCAGGCAAAGCCCACGCACGATGAGTTGCGCGGGGCGCGCCCGCATGTAGCCCATCGACACCCCGGAAATAAAAGCGAAGAGTGCGGCCGGGAAGCCGTAGAACACCTGGACAGCCACGCCATCCAGGTAGGTCAGGTGGGCGACCATCATGCCGACGAGCGCAACGGCGCGCGCGACGTCGATACCAACGTTTCGGTTCTGCATAGCTGGGACGGTACGCAGGCCGATGTTGCGGGGACGTTAACGCGGGCACAACACCCGTGCCGTTACGATCGGTGCCATGACCATCCGCGTTCTCGTCGTCGACGACGAAAGCTACCTCACCGACGCCATTTGCACAGCACTGAACAGCGCAAACATGCAGGCCACTGCGGTCTACGACGGTGCCACTGCGCGCTCGTCGATCGACGGTATCCGGCCCAACGTCGTCGTCCTGGACCGCGACCTTCCTGGCATCCACGGCGACGACATCTGCCGCTGGGTGGTCGATAGCCACCCGGCAACGAGGGTGATCATGCTGACCGCCTCGGGGCCCCTGGACGACCGCCTGACCGGGTTCGATCTCGGCGCGGATGATTACCTGCCCAAGCCCTTCGAGGTCCCGGAGCTCATCGCGCGGGTCAATGCGCTGGCTAAGCGAAACCTGCCGGTGCGCGGCGAGGTCTACCGCTGCGGCGACGTGCGGCTGGAC
>JBHWRM010000008.1:0-4068 GCA_043426695.1 Corynebacterium sp.
GGTGTGTCCACGGCGACGAGTTCGCGGTCGGTCGCCCCGGCGGCGACGGCCTTCACCGAATCCGGGTTGTCGCCGGAGATGATCTTCAGGTCCACGTCCTGCTCGGCGAAGAAGTCGAGGGTCTCCCGGGCATCCGGACGCAGCTGCTGGCGCAGCGTCACCAGCGCAGGGTCGTCGAGGGTCGGGGCGTCCGCCATGGTGGCACCCTCCCCCGGCACGGTGAGCTGGCCGGGCACCTTCCCGAACGCGAGGACGCGCAGACCGGCGTCCCCGAGGTCCTTCGCGGTCATCGCCGCCTCGCCGTCCGACGCCAGAAGGACGTCCGGGGCGCCGAGAATCCAGGCGGCGTCCTGAGTCTGGACGCCGGAGAACTTGTAGCGGGAGTTGAAGGGTATCTCCGTGCCAGTCAGCGGGTCGGCGGGGATCGCCGCACCGATGGCCTCGGAGGTGTCGTTGCGGTCCTCCTGCGTGGCGACGAGACTGCCCAGCGCCTCACGCAGCGCGTCCGGCGCATCCGACCCGTCCGCGGCGTGGACGCCGTCGAGCTCCATCTCATTGGTGGTCAGCGTGCCCGTCTTGTCCGTGCACATCGTGTCCACGCGGGCGAGCCCCTCGATGGCGACCAGCTCGTTGACCAGGGCCTTGTATTTACCCAAGCGCACGATGCCCACCGCGAAGGCGATGGAGGTCATCAACACCAGGCCCTCGGGCACCATCGGCACCAGGGCTGCAGCCATAGAGAGGATCGACTCCCGGATCGGGGCATCCGTGCGGGTCAGCTGCGTGAAAATCGTGAGCAGGCCGGTGGGGATCAGCAGCCAGGTGATCACCCGCAGGATCGAGTTGATGCCGCTCATCAGCACCGAATCGGTCAGCGAGAAGTCGCTAGCCTCGGCAGCCAGGCGGGCGGCATAGGACTCCCCGCCCACCTTCTCGGCGCGGAAGACCCCACTGCCGTGCTTGACGAAGGACCCGGAGAGCAGCTCGTCGCCGGGGTTGTGCCGCACCGGGTCGGCCTCCCCGGTGAGCTGGGATTCGTCCATGGACAGCGAGCCGGACAGCAGCGGGCCGTCGACCACGATCTCGTCGCCGGAACCGACGCGGATCAAATCCCCCTCGACGATCTCGTGTTGGGCGACCTCCCGTTCCTCGCCATCGCGGATGACGCGGGGGCGGGACTCGGAGAGGATCTTGAGGTTCTCCAGGGTCCGCTTCGCGCGGAGCTCCTGGATGATGCCCACCGCGGAGTTCGCGATGATCAACAGTCCGAAGGCGGCGTTGATCCAGGATCCGGTGGCCAACACGATCACGCACAGCACACCCAGCATCGCGTTGATGCGGGTGAAGACGTTCGCGCGGATGATCTCCCAAGTCGTGCGCCCCGTGGTGCGGGTGGCCTTGTTGGTTCTTCCCGCCCGGGTGCGTTCCTCGACCTCAGCCGTGGTTAGTCCGCTCAGGTCCGGCTTTTCCGCGGCGCCGTGCTCGTTGCTGCCGTGCTCGCTGGTGTTGGGCTCGCTGGTGCCCTGTTCGGTGCTGCTCATGAACTATGCGGAAAGCCGGGGCTTAGTCCTCGTTATCCCAGTCGTCCTGCTCGTCATAAGCATCGGCGGCCTCGGTGCGCTGCTGCGCGATGCTCAGCGCATGGCGGGCTGCTTCCTCCGAGTCATAGGGGCCCATGCGGGTATCCCAGCCGCTGGCCTTTCCCTTGGTGACCTCACCGGTCTTGGTGTCGAAGTACCACTTTTCTTCTGCCATGGGTTCCACCCATCCTTTCGGGTTGATACTTCGCACCACTGTAGTTGCAAAGTGTGAGTGCCGAGGCGGCCTCTAAGCCGGATTCTGTCTGATGCCACCCACGAGGGGTGGCACGAGGTGACCATCCATCTGGACGCACCATTGCTGGGCGCCTCAAGCAGTCCACCTGTCCTTCATCGGGCGAGCAGCCCTCAGACAACGCCACACGCCCCGCCCTGTGACGGACGGGGCCGTGCGGCTCCTTGACCTTGCTCCCAGTGGGGTTTACCTAGCCGCGACAGTCGCCTGCCACGCTGGTGCGCTCTTACCGCACCCTTTCACCCTCACCCGCCATACACCGCAAAAACGGTGGGCGGGCGGTCTACTTTCTGTTGCACTTGCCCGCAGGTCACCCTGGGTTGCCGTTAGCAACCACTGTGCTCTGTGGAGTCCGGACTTTCCTCGACACGGGGCCTGGCCCGCCGGCATAACACCGGCCGGTGGTTCCACCACGCCGCAGCCACCCGGCCGCCTCGACAAGGACTAAGTCTAACCCCCAGGCCGCTAGCCGAGGTAATGAGATTCGTTGACCAACCGGACCACGCCCGCCCCGTTCGGCAAGAAGTCCGCGACCGAGAGGCTGGCCACGTCCAGGTGCAGGCTCCGGTAGATCTCCCCGCCGGTGCCTAGCGCCCGGCGCAGTACCGACTTGATGGGCATCATGTGGGTGACCACCAGCACCGTCTTTCCTGGATACTCGGCGATCACGCGATCCACGAACTCGGACACCCGCCGGTAGACCTGCTCGGGGGACTCCCCGCCGTGGGGCGCGGCTGTGGCGTAGTTGAAGCACTCCCGGTGAGCCTCCGGGTGGTCCTCCTGGATTTCGACGAAGCGACGACCCTCCCACGTGCCGAAGTCCATCTCGATGATGGCCTCGTCCGTCGTGATCGCGTCCTTCCCCATACCCAGCGCCTCAGCAGCGGCCTGTGCGGTCTCCTGGCAGCGGCCCAACGGCGAGCTCAGGATGACGTCGACGTCGCCGCGCTCGCTGATGTGGCGGGCGGCGTGCGCGATCTGCTTCTTGCCCAGGTCGGTGAGCTCCGGGTTACCGCGGCCGGAGTACTTGCCGTCGCGGTTAAGTTCGGTCTGGCCGTGGCGCAGCAGAAGCAGGGTCGTCGGCTCGGTCTTGCCCATCCACGCGGTGGGTGAGACCCCAGCAGGCTGGGAGTCCTCGTCCTCGTACTCGACAGGCTGCTCGGCGCGCTGCGCTGAGTTATTCCGCGTGGTGTCGGTGGCCTCCTCCGAGGGCTGGTCGAGGTCGAAGAGCATGTCCGCGCCCTCCGCGTCCTCGGCCGGCGATGCGACAGCAGCAGACCTGGCCGCAGCCAGCTCCTCGTCAATCCACTGGCCGCCCTCGCGGTCATCCATCGCACGGTTGGCCAGCTCATCGGCGCGTGCATTCTGGGCACGCGGCACCCAGGTGTAGCTCACCTGCGCCAGCTTGCCTTCGATGCGCTTCACCTCCTGGGCCAATGGCTTCATGTCCGGGTGCTTGATCTTCCACCGACCGGACATCTGCTCCACAACGAGCTTGGAGTCCATGCGCACATCCACGCTTAGGCTTTCCGGCTTCACGCCCTGCTGCTCCGCGATCTCCACCGCCAAGTTGAGGCCATTGATCAGCCCCTGGTATTCGGCGACGTTATTGGTGGCGTGCTTGATGAACTGCCACACACAGCCGACCTCCACCCCCGCGGCGTCCTTCACCGACGAGCCGGTGCCCGCCGGCCCCGGATTGCCGCGCGAACCGCCATCGCATTCCACGCTCAAGCGCATGTTGCCTCCCATATCTTTCGCTGCCTTGCCTTCCCTACTCCACCAAAAACCTTGAGCCGCTACTCACCGTCGCACCGCTGACACGCGGGGCGCGACAGTCGACTAACGGCGTTGCTCGAAGCCGCCCGTGCTGGCCTCGTGCAGCGTCCACGGGTCCGTGCGCTGCTCCAGCACCTCGGTATCCACGCCCAGCTTCTGGACCACCAGCGCGGCCGCCGCCGCGCACCACGGGTACTCGCTGGCCCAGTGAGCGGTATCGATCACCGGGCAGCCCCCGGCGCGCAGGTGCTCGTCCACCGGGTGGTGGCGCAGATCGGAGGTGACGAAGCAGTCCACGTCCATGCGCGCGATGGTGCCCAAGAAGCTATCGCCCGCCCCGCTGGCCACCGCGACCGTGCGGATCACCTTCTCCGGGTCGCCGGCCGCGCGGACTCCCCACACCGTCGACGGCAGCCGGTCGGCCACCCGCTGGGTGAACTGGCGCAGCGTCATCGG
>JBHWRM010000009.1:0-2647 GCA_043426695.1 Corynebacterium sp.
CCAGCTTCGTGATGAGGAAGTTCTCCTCCATCGCGGTCTGCGCCACCAACTCGCGCAGCTCCTCTTCGCTCAGCTCCTCCGGCAGGGCGATGCGCATGCTGCGCGGCCGCTGCAGCTCCACCTTCAGGCCCTTGCGCTGCAGCTTCTCGCTGAGCAGCACCGCCTCCCGGCACTCCGCGGTGACCACGGTGCCGCCGGCGAGGAACTCATCCAGCGAGTACTCCCCGATCAGCTGCCCCTTGCCGATCACCACGAGGCGATCTGCCGTCAGCTGCATCTCGCTGAGCAGGTGGGAGCTGACCAGCACGCTGCGGCCCTCCGCCGCGAGTGACCTGATGGTGTTGCGCATCCAGGTCACGCCCTCGGGGTCCAGGCCGTTGACCGGCTCGTCCATGATGAGGTGCTGCGGGTCGCCGAGCAGCGCTGCTGCCAGCCCGAGGCGTTGCTTCATGCCCAGGGAGTAACCCCCGGCCTTCTTCTTTCCCGCGCTGCTCAAACCCACGATGTCGAGGCACTCGTCCACGCGCTTATCGCTGATACCCGCGCCGTGTGCCAGCACGCGCAGGTGGTTGCGGCCGGTGCGTGCCGGGGTGAACCAGGAGGCATCCAGCACCGCGCCAGCGACCTGGGTCTTGTTCTTCAGCGTCGCGAAGGCTCCGTCGTAGGACTGCCCGTCGCGATACTCGCCGCTGAAGGTGACGTGGCCGGCGGTCGGTCGGTCCAGGCCGAGCATGCAGCGCATCGTGGTGGACTTGCCAGCACCGTTTGGCCCGAGGAAGCCGGTGACCTTTCCGTCCGGGACGTGGAAGCTGATGTCCTTCAGGACCTTGTTCTTTCCATAACTCTTGCTGAGCTGTTCAACTGCGATCATGTTTCACAGTGTCGCCCGCACCCCCACCCCGGCACATCGGCCCGGCGGATGATTATCGCCGTTGTTGTTCTTTCATACCGGGGTATGACGTCCGGCCCTTCCGGTCATCCGCAGGGCCCACCGTGGTGCGATGTTTTCCGTTGTACTCCCCCACCGGGTTGGCGTGTCTGACCCGGTTGGCGCTTAGCCTTCGGCGGTCAGCAGTTCTTCCGGGTCCACGAGGTGGTGTTTGAGGGCGAAGAGTACGGCATGCACCCGGTCCCGCGATCCGGTTTTCATCAGCACCCGCCCGACGTGGGTCTTCACCGTGGGCAGGGAGATGAAGAGTTTCTCTGCGATCTCCTGGTTGCTCTGGCCCTTCGCGATGAGGCACAGGATCTCCCGCTCGCGCCGGGTCAGCGGGTCCACCAGCCCGAGGTCATCCTCGGCGTCCGGAGTGGCCTGCCTAGCCGCTGCCGACTGCGGGGCCGCAGTGTTCTGCGGTGGCACACCCGGCGCGGGCGAGGCGGTGGGCTGCGCGGCGGGCACTGCGCCCCCGTCTGCCCGCAGGCGCTGGATGAGCTTCGCGGTCGCCGCCGGGCTGATCACGGCGGTGGACTCCCCGACGGTGCGGACCGCGTTGATGAGTTCCTCCGGGTCGGCGTCTTTGAGCAGGAAGCCGCTGGCCCCGGCGGTGACGGCGCCGAGGACGTAGTTATCGCTATCGAAGGTGGTGAGAACGACCACGCGGGTGGGCTCCCCCGCAGGCCCCGTGGGGGAAAGTTCGTTGAGGATGCGGCGGGTCGCCGCGATGCCGTCCATGGTGGGCATCTGCACGTCCATCAGGATCATGTCCACGGGCTTTGCCACAGCCAGCTCGCAGGCTTCGGCCCCGTCGGCTGCTTCCCAGGCCACGGAGATATCATCCTGGCTATCCAGCACCATCGCGAAGCCGGCGCGCACGAGCTGCTGGTCATCAGCCAATCCCACGGTGATCATGCTTCTTCGCCCCTTCGCCTCGTAAAGATTCTTCCTTCATGAGTTCTGCCTTCTGCAGCTGCTGCCGTCACGGTAGCACTGTGGTCAGACACGCAGCCCCTACGCGCCGAGTGGAATGGTGGCCGTGACATTCCACCCGCCGGGGAACAGCGCGCTCGACCCCCAGCTGGCCTTCCCGCCGTGGATCCGCACACGCTCCTTAATCCCGGTCAGTCCCCAGCCACTGCCCGCCAGCTGCTCCTCGCCCGGCGCGTTATCCACCATGACGGTTAGGCGCTCGTCCTCCCACAGCAGGCGGACGCGCACCTCGACGGGGCCCGCGTGCTTGATGACGTTGGTGAGGGATTCCTGCACCACCCGATAGACGGTCAGCCCCTTCGCCTCGTCGAGCAGGGCTTCCTCCCCCTCGACGGTGAGGGTGGCGTGGGCGCCGGAGCGGTTGGCGTCGCTGATGAGGTCCTGGATACCGGAAATGCCCGGGGTCGCGGCGACGTCCCTGCCCTCCTCCGTGTGGAGGACGGAGAGCAGGCTGCGCATCTGCGTCAGCGCCTCGCGGCCGCGGGTGGAGATCGTTTCGAGCGCCTCGATGGCCTTCTCCGGATCCTTGCGCCCGGCATAACGGCCGCCGTCGGCCTGCGCGATCACCACGGTCAGGGAATGCGCGACGATATCGTGCATCTCGCGGGCGATGCGGTTTCGTTCGGAGACCGTGGCCAGTTCCGCGCGGGCCGCGAGATTGGCGACCGCCTCCCGGCGTTGGTGGGACTGCTTACCGAACTGCCAGCACAGGGCGATGGA
>JBHWRM010000010.1:0-13436 GCA_043426695.1 Corynebacterium sp.
CCTAAACGCGCTGCTCGGGCCGGGTATTGGCGTCCTCAAAGGAAGGGGCGAAACAACCGAGAAACGGTGCACACCAGCCCCACCGAAACGGAAAACTAACCCAGGCGGTCCAGCGAGAAGGCCAGCAGATGGCGCAGCGCCTCAGTGACCTCGTTGGCCGGCAGCTTCGCCAGCTCAGCCTCGGCCAGGCCGCGGTAGTGCTCCACGTCCCGCTCCGCGAGCTCACGGCCGTTGGAACGCTGGATGAGCTCCAGGCACTCCTCAACGAGAGCGTCTTCGGTCACCGGGCCGGTCAGCAGCTCGCGCAGGCGAGCACCGACCTCGTCCTCCTGACGCATCGCGTGCAGCACCGGCAGAGTGAACACGCCCTCGCGCAGGTCCGTACCCGGGGTCTTGCCGGACTCCTCCGGGTCGGCCCAGATGTCGATGATGTCATCCACGATCTGGAAGATCTGCCCCATGTGGCGGCCGAACTGCGCCAGCGCGTCCACGTGCTCCTGCTCCGCACCAGAGTGCAGCGCGCCCAGGTAGCCCGCGGAGGCGATCAGCACGCCGGTCTTCTCCTGGATGACCTTCATGTAGTGATCGATCGCGTCCTCGCCATCACCCGCGCCCACGGTCTCGCGCATCTGGCCGGTGACCAGCTCACCGAAGGTATCCGCGAAGTGGCGGACCGTGTGGGAACCCAGCCCGGAGAGGATCTCCGAGGCCACCGCGAACAGGTAGTCACCCGCGAGGATCGCCATCGAGTTGCCCCAACGCGCGTTCGCGGACTCCGCACCACGGCGGCGGTCAGCCTCATCCATGACGTCGTCGTGATAGAGCGTCGCGAGGTGCGTCAGCTCCACGACCACGGCGGCGTCGCGCACCTCGCGGGCCGTCGGGTTCTTGCCATACTGCGCGGCGAGCAGCGCAAACACCACGCGAAAGCGCTTGCCGCCAGCCAGCGCAAGGTGGCTGATCTTATCGGTAATGAAGCTCTCGCCCTGGCTGAGGCGCCAGCGCAGGAAGTCCTCTGCCTCCTGCAGCCCCGCCGTGATGCGGTCGTTGAGCTCGGCATTCCCCAAGTCCGGAGCTACCGGCCTGGCGTTGTCGCGTACTGCCATGTCCCTGCGTCTGCCTCGATCTAGATTGTGATTGTGCTTGAGCTATAGCTAGCCATTCGATAGGTTAGCCGATCTACTCGGGCGCGTAGTAATGGATTCGCCCCTCGCCTCATGGGATTGCTTCCGTGGCGCAGGTTTTCCGGTCGCCGTGTTGTTCGTGGCGGGTCGTCCGGTTCTTTTTAGGACGTCACCCCGGCTAGCCTTGAGCCTCATGAGCTCCTCTTCTTCCTCCACGCATGATTCGGCTACGCACGGCGAGCCCGCTGCCCCACAACGGGTACCGCAGGATCAGCTGCGCGCCGAAGTGCTGATCATCGGCGCCGGCCCGGCCGGTGCTGCGGCGGCGTACCACGCCGCCCGGGCGGGGTGGGAGACCCTGGTGATCGATATGGCGGATCACGCCACCGAGCCGCGCGATAAGACCTGCGGGGACGGGCTGACTCCACGCGCCGTGGGCGCCCTGGAGGCGATGGGGGCAGGCCACCTGCTGGATGACCACCCACGAATCCAGGGGCTGAAGCTGCACGGCTTCGGCGGGTCGATCACCGCGCCCTGGCCGGAGCACGAGAAGTTCCCTGCCCGTGGCTCCGCGATCCCCCGCAGCGATTTCGACGCCGCCCTACTGCGCCACGCGATCGACGCCGGGGCCCGGTTCCAGGGCGGACTAAAGGCCGTGGGTGTCTCGGAGGACGGGCGGACGGTGACCTGCCAGGCCGTCGACGGACGCGCTGGGAAGGCCACCGGGGCCAACCGCGATGCGCAGAGCACGGAGATCCGCACGGAGTTCCTCGTCCTCGCCGAGGGAGTGCGCTCCACCATCGCCCGGCAGCTGGGCGTGCAGTGGGAACGCGGCATCGTCCACGGCATCGCCGCCCGCAGCTATGTGGAAACCCCGCACGCGGATGAACCGTGGATCCACTCCCACCTGGAGCTGCGCGACCAGGAGGGCACCGCGCAGCCCGGCTACGGCTGGATCTTCCCCCTCGGCACCCCCACGACCGGTGGGCAGGCGGGCAACGGGGCTGATCCCTCCCCGACCCCGCAAGTGAACCTGGGCTGCGGGGCGCTGACCACCACGCAGCGGCCGGCGAAGGTGAACACCAAGAAGCTGCTGACCCACTACGCCGACCAGGTGCGCGAGGAGTGGGAGCTCGGCACCCCACAGCGCATCACCAGCGCCCTGCTGCCGATGGGTGGGGCCGTCACACGGGTGGCGGGCCGGAACTGGGCGGTCATCGGCGACTCCGCGGCCCTGGTCAACCCACTGAACGGCGAGGGCATCGACTACGGGCTGGAATCCGCACGATTCCTCGTGGAGCTACTGGGCGACGCCCGCCACAACCCCGACGGTCTGCGCTACGCCTGGCCCGCCCGGCTGCGCCAGGAGTACGGCGATGCCTTCGCCCTGGCCCGCCGCCTGGGCATGCTGCTCACCATGCCAGGTCTGCTGGCCACCATCGGACCGGTGGGCATGCGCGGACCTTTGGCGCACACGGTGATGAACTCCGCAGCCCGCCTGATGGGCAACCTCGTCACCCCGCAGGACCGGGACCTCACGGCGACACTGTGGCTCGGCGCGGGCCGGCTCTCCCGCGGGATGGATAAGATCCTTGCCGCGGACTCGCGGCCCCTCTTCGGCCGCCAATAACCCCAGACAGCAGAAAAGCCCACGGTGTCCCGTGGGCTTTAACTATTCCCGGCGCAAAAAGCGCCAGCGAACTAATCCAGCGGCTTCGTGCCACTGTGCAGCGCAACGATGCCGCCGGTGAGGTTCTGCCAGCCGACGTTCTCCCATCCATTGGCGCGGATCTCGCGGGCCAGCTCCTCCTGGTCCGGCCACGCGCGGATGGACTCCGCGAGGTAGACATAAGACTCCGGATTGGAGCTGACCACCTTCGCCACCGCGGGCAGCGCGCGCATCAGGTACTCCTTGTACACGGTCGCGAAGACGGGGATGACCGGCGTCGAAAACTCCGCGATCGCGAACTTGCCACCCGGCTTCGTCACACGGGCCATCTCCCGCAACCCGGCGCGGAAGTCCACCAGATTACGCAGACCGTAACTGATCGTCACGGCGTCGAAAGTGTTATCCGCGAACGGCAGATTCAAGCCATCAGCGCAGATCATCGGCACGTCCCGGTGGGAACCCGCCCGCAGCATGCCCAGCGAGAAATCCGCGGCCACACAGTACGCGCCGGACTCCGCCAGCTCCTCGGTGGACACGCCCGTCCCCGCGGCAAGGTCCAGGACCTTATCCCCCGGCGCAAGATCCAGGCGGCGGCGCGTGCGCTTACGCCACAGCCGGTCCTGGCCGAAGCTCAGCACCGTATTCGTGATGTCGTAGTTCTTTCCCACGGCATCGAACATCGTGGCCACTTCACGCGGATCTTTTTCCAGACTTGCCCTAGACATAAATTCTCATGCTACCCGCCGCACCGGCCAACACCATCACGCAGTAATAGCCTGCCGGTAGTAGCCCATCAGCTGCTCGCACAGCGCGGGCCAGGTCTTGCCCTGCACACGGGTCAGTGCTGCGGCGGCGAACTGTTCCAGCGCACCGTCGGCGATGATGGTCCCCACGGCCCCGGGCAGCTGCTCGGCGAAGCGCTCCGGGTCGAGCAGGAAGCCGCTCACTCCGTCCTCGACCAGGTCCACCGGCCCGCCGGCACGAGGCGCAACCACCGGCAGCCCCGAGGCCTGCGCTTCCTGAATCGCCTGGCAGAAGGTCTCGAAGCGCCCCGGGTGGACGAACACATCCAGGGACGCGAAAGCCACCGCCAGGTCCTCCCCGTAGAGCGCACCGGTGAACACCGCGGTCGGCATGAGCTTCTCCAGCTTTTCCTGGTCCGGCCCGTCCCCGACGATCACCAGCTGCACGTCTTCGTGGTCGTTTAAGGACGCCAGGTTCGCCACATCCTTCTCCGCGGCCAGGCGGCCCACGAAGCCCACCAGCTTGCGTGGCTCGGCCGCCGCGGGGGTATCTCGCTTGGCCTGGCCTTCATCCCACCACCGGCCGCGAAGCTCAACGCTGCGCTTGGCGGGGTGGAAGCGCTGCGTATCCACGCCCCGCCCCCAGTGGTGAACCCGCTGCACGCCATGGTCACGCAGCTGCTCGATCGTGGGGGTGCTCGGCGCGAGGGTCAGGGAAGAGTTGTTGTGCATCGCGCGCACCCAGCGCCAGGACATATTCAGCAAGAAGGTGAGCTTGTAGTGCTCCGTGAAGCCGGGGACGTCCGTCTGGTAGACCGCCACCTGCGGCAGCCCCAGCGCCTTCGCGGCGAATACGCCCGCCCCGCCGAGGACGAATGGGCTGGCCAGGTGCACCACATCAGGTTGGAACTGCTTGAGCAACTTATAGACCCTCGGCAGGGGCACACCGATGGGCAGCGAGTTGATCGGTGGGAGGTTCACCGCGGGCACTCGGTGGATCGGGAAGCCCGCGTAGGTATCGCCGGGGCCCGGTTCGCCGGTCTCCCCGGCAGGGGCATCGGCCGCCGGGGGCGTCCAGCCCGGTGGGCGTGGCGCGATGACCATCGCGTCGTGCCCTTCCCGCTGCAGGTGCTCCAGCACCCGCAGAACTGAATTGGAAACCCCATTGACGATGGGGATGAAGCTCTCCGCGATGATCGCAACTCTCATAGTTCTCCCTGCTGCGCCTTCCATGAGTTTTCTCGCCACCGAACCAGCAGCCACAGACCCCCGCTCAGCACCATCGCCACGGCGAGCGAGGAGAGCGCGGGTATCCAGGCCAAGGTCCAGCCGCGGCCTTGCACCTTCACATTGCGGGGCTCGGACTTCTGATATTCCACCCGCACGCGCTGGCCCGCCTCCAGGCCGATCGGGTACAGCAAGCCCCGGTCCGGCTGGTGGTAGACCCCGTACTCGTCTGGGAAACGTACGGTCGTCCGCAGCACCCCGACGTTGACGACGTCCGCCGTGGCAAACGCCTGGTCCCGACCGATGCGGTAGTCGTTCAGCGCGGCGGTGGCCACCATTCCCAGGCAGACAGCGGTCGTGAAGGCCGCGAAGGCCGCGACGAGCTGCTTGCCCCGCCGGAAACGGGTCGGGGTCGGCCGCTCCGCGACCGGCGCCTTCCCCACCGCTGATTGTTCCGTGGCGTGCTCGGCGGCCGCGGGCTGCTCTGCCTTCGCCGGCTCCGCCGCGCCCGTTGGCGCGACCCCCTGCTTGCGGTCCACCGGCTTACTCACCCGGGGTCACCTTGCCCCTGATCGACTTCTCCAGCGCCACGCGCCCACCACGGTCAACGAAGGCCTCCACGACCAGCACCCCGCCGCCCCGGCGGCCTGGCACCAAGCCCAGCTTCTCACCGACCTCGCCGTCCAGGTCGCCGTGCTCCAGCGCGTCCAGCGCCTCGGCGAGCTCCGCCGGATTGTGAACCCCCACCCAGTCCACGCCAGCGGACTCGCATAGCCCCGCCAGCTTCGCGCCCGTGGCCGTGCCGAAGACCCGCTCGAAGGCCGGGGTGCCGTCGTCGAAGCTCCGCAGGCTTTCCCCGCCTGGCTCCAAGGTCTCAAAGATCGCGCCGCCGTCATCGTTGGCGACCACAATCACCAGGTTTTCCGGGCTGGGCTCGTCCGGACCAAAGTGCAGCCCGTTGACGTCATGAAGGAAGGAAAGGTCGCCCAACAGGGCAAAGGTCCGCGGGGCGCGGATCGCCGTCGGGTCGGCGGAGGCATGCCCCAACGCCGTTCCCACCGCGGTGGACACCAGGCCGTCGATGCCCGCGGCACCGCGGTTGGCGACCGTGCGCACCCCATCGAAGGGCAGACCCACCCGGGCGATGTCGCGGATCGGCGAGGAGGCGCCGACGAACAGCGCGTCCCCGTCGCGCAGGGAATCTGCCAGCACAGCGGCCACGTGCAGCCCGGTGAACGCCCCGTCGGTGGTGGCCTGCGCGATGCCGTCGCGCACCGCTTCCGCCCCCAGCTCGGAGACACCGCGGCAAACCTGCAGCCAGGACTGCGGCGATTCGCCGGTCACACGCACCGTGCTCGCGACCTGGTCGGCGGTCAGCGCCACGTCCGTGGGCTGCTCGACCTCGGTGAGCACCGTGATGGAAATGTCTTCGCTGGCCAGCAGCTGGGTCACCGGGCGATGCAGAGTCGGCCGACCGAGCACGATGACCTGCTCCGGGCGCGTGGCCGCAGAATACTCCCCGTGGGAGACCAGGCCCGTGGTGAACATCGCAGCGGCGGCTGGGTGCACCGGGAAGTCCGGGGCGGGGCTCGTGGGCTCAGCCAGGACGGGCAGGTCGCCGAGCTCCTCCAGCTGCTCGCGGGCCCACGCCCGGTCGCTGACCGACCCCGCGATGACCAGGGTGCGCTTCGACGCGTCCACGGTCACCTCACCGTAGGGCAGGCGCGCGGCCTGCTTCGGTAGGACGTAGGTGCGGGCCGGCGCGGTCGGCTGCTCGGCCGCCGTTGCACGGGCGGGCTCCTCCGCGAGCTGGCGAGCCAGGAGGGTCAGCTGGGTGATGGACTCCGGCACCAGTGGTTCCCGCAGCGGGATGTCGAGGTGCGCCCCACCTCCCCGGGAGGGGTGGGTGGCGGCGCGGAGCAGCTCGCCGACCTTGACCCGAACGCGACGGACCAGTGGGTTTGTGGTGTCCAGGACTGCGGCCGAGGAGGCCTCGGCGGCAGTGGAGCTGGCAGCAGCGTTGGCAGTCACGGCGTCGATCGCGGCGTCCAACTCGAGGGTGGCGACCGCGTGGGCGCCGAAGATCTCGCGCTGCTGGATGGTCTGATTCGCCCCCGTCCCCACCATCGACCACGGCCGGTTGGCGGAGAGGATCAGCAAGGGCACGTTCGTGGCCGTGGCCTCCACCATGGCGGGCAGGCAGTTGGCCACCGCCGTGCCGGAGGTCATCACGACTGGCACCGGGGTATTCGAGTACTTCGCCAGCCCGAGGGCCAGGAAGGCCGCAGAGCGCTCGTCGGTGCGCACGTGCAGCCGCAGCCGCCCGGCGCGGCTAGCCTCCGCGAAAGCCAAGGCCAGCGGGGCCGAACGCGAACCCGGGCACACCACGGCCTCCCGGACCCCGTTGCGAATCAACTCATCCACGAGCACCGCACCGAGCAATACGGCGGGCGAGGGCGCTGCCGCCGTCTGCTGCGGGCTGTGGAGCTGATCAGGGTCTTGGTTCTCGGCGCCTTGGTTATTCACGCCCCCAAATCTAACCCACCTTGCCCGTTGGCGTTGGGCGGCCAGCTCGCACCCCGACCACCACGACCTCCCGTGTGCTCGTGACCGGCCGTTAGACTCGGCAGCATGGAGTTATCTTCCTTGGATCGGGGCCATTTCCGTGCGCTTATTATCGGCGCAGGCCAGGCCGGACTCGCCGCTGCCCACGAACTACTGCGCCGTGGCCTGGTCCCTGGTGAAGACTTCCTCGTGTTGGACGCCAATGCCGGGCCTGGTGGGGCCTGGCGGCACCGCTGGGACTCCCTCACCCTGGGTACCGCCCACGGCATCGCGGATCTGCCCGGGCTGCCGATGGACCGGCCAGACCCGGCTATACCGGCGTCCCAGCTGGTCGCTGAGTACTACGGCGCCTACGAGGAGAAGTTCGGCTTGCGTGTGGTTCGCCCCGCCCACGCCACCCGGGTGGAGTCTGCGGGCGATCAGCTCTCCGTCACCGCTGCTGGCCCGGACGCCGCGAGCATCACGATCACCACGGACGTCCTCCTCAGCGCCACCGGCACCTGGAACAACCCACACGTGCCGCACATCCCAGGCATCGAGACTTTCCGCGGCCGCCAGCTGCACACGAAGGATTACACCCGCAAGGAGGATTTCGCTGGCCTGCGCACCCTCGTCGTCGGGGGCGGGCTCTCGGCCGTACAGTTCCTCCTGGAGCTTCAGGGAGTGGGCGACACCATCTGGGCTACCCGCCGCCCGCCGAACTTCACCTCCCGGGAGTTTGACGCCACCTGGGGGTTGGAGGTCGAGCAGTCCGTTCGCGAACGCACCTCCCACGGCCAGGCACCCGCCTCCGTGGTGCGCACCACCGGCATTCCCCAAGTCGAGCGCTATCTCCAGGGGGTCGCCGACGGGGCGCTCGTTTCCCGAGGCATGTTCGACCGCGTCACGCCGACCGGGGTGGTCTTCGGTTCCCCGCTCGCCACGACCACCGGCGGGGTCGGACCGGCTGCCCACGACAAGCTGCAGGTGCCCGAGTCCTGGGACCCCTACCCGCCGGGCACCGAGGTGGACGTCGACGTTATCTTCTGGAACACCGGATTCCGCCACTCCCTGCGCCACCTGGCTCCGCTGAAGCTGCGGGAACCGGGCGGGGGAATCCTCATGGACGGCGAGGTGCGCGTCGCCAAGGACCCGCGGGTGCTGCTCGTCGGCTATGGCTCCACCGCCTCCACGGTGGGCGCAACCCGCGCTGGCAGGCGGGCCGGCCAGGCCGCGGTCCGCTACCTTGAGTCCCGTGACTAGTGTCTGCTGCAGATAGCTCCTGTGCAGTGAGCTCCGGTGCAGCTAGCCCTCGATGTGATCCGCTGCCCGAACAGCCCGCTCCAGCCACCACTGCCGACGTTCCGCGTCTACCGCGTAGCGCTCCAACACTTCCGGATCCGGCTGGGTCGCGCCGGTGAGCATCGCACCATCGGCAATCTCCCGGGCTCCCACGTCCGCGGTGAATAGCGAGCCCGTCGCCAAGCCCGCAGCATTGGGCCCATCCTGGCCGAACACCCCGGCGTCCTTGCCCACCTGCGCCACCAGGGCCGCGGCCTGCAGGCCCGCGTCAATGCCCACCGCGGTGTCCAGCGCGGAGCTGAGCGTCAGGCTCACCCCATGGGCCGCCACCTGGCGTGCGACCGCCACAACCTGGTCGATGCCGCCCAGCGGGGCGACCTTCACCACAGCCACATCGCAGGCCCCGGCCTCAACCACAGCCAACGGATCCGAGGCCTTGCGGATCAGCTCATCGGCCGCGATCCGCACCGGGGATCCGCCCGGCGCGATCCCCTCATCGGCCAGCCGCTGGCGCAGCTCCGCAAGTTCGGCCACCGTGGCGCAGGGCTGCTCCACGTAGTCCAGGCATTCGCCCGCCACGTCCTCTGCCGCCAACCGCGAGATCACCGCCAGTGCCTGATCCACCGACCAGCCCGCATTCGCATCCACCCGGATCCGGGGCCGGGCCACACCCCGCTCGGCGAACCAGGCCCGCACGGCACGCACGCGCGCCACGTCCTGAACCATCGCAGCCTCAAAGCCCTGCTCCCGCAGCACGGCCGGCTCAGCGACCTTCACCTTCACCGTCGTGCACCCCGGGTAACGGGCCATCAGCTCCCCCACCTGCTGCGGATGCGCCTGCGCGTCCACCGCGGGCATCGTGGCATTCACCGGCACCCCAACCCCCACCGGGACCTGCAGCGCGGCATGATCTGCGTTCGTGCCCTGCGGCCGGGCGGTGGCGTCGTCGTCCAAAAGAAGCGAATGGACCACCGCACTGCGCAACCAGCGGGAAGACTCCGCGGGACCGTATTCCAGGAAGGGCGCGAACTCCACCCACCCGCCGGGAGTAGGCACGAGCATCGCCTCGCGGGTATCGATGCCGCGGAAACGCGTGCGCATCGGCAGGGCCACCACATGCGCGTGCTCGCGGGCGTGACGAAGGAATTGGTCGAGCTGCTGCTGAGTGATATTCACGCCACCCACCCTAGGCGAGCGGCCGGACACCTAATATGGGCAGGCATGAGCGAAAATAAGGTTTCCGAGATCTTCGACCCCACCGCCTGGCGCGAGGTTGAGGGATTCGACTTCACCGACATCACCTACCACCGCCACACCGGCGAGGGCCGCGCCAACGGCATCGTCCGCATCGCCTTCGACCGGCCGGAGGTGCGCAACGCCTTCCGCCCGCACACCGTCGACGAGCTATACCGCGCGCTCGACCACGCGCGTCGCACCCCGGACGTCGGCACCATCCTGCTGACCGGAAATGGCCCATCCCCGAAGGACGGCGGCTGGGCGTTCTGCTCCGGCGGTGACCAGCGTATCCGCGGTCGTTCCGGTTATCAGTACGCCACCAGTCACGATTCGGACGTCGCCGCCGCTGGCGCCGAGGGGGTGGACGAGGCCCGCGCGAAGGTCGAGGGCGGTCGCCTGCACATCCTGGAGGTCCAGCGACTGATCCGCACCATGCCGAAGGTCGTGATCTGCCTGGTCAACGGCTGGGCCGCCGGCGGTGGGCACAGCCTGCACGTGGTCTGCGACCTGACCCTGGCTTCCCGCGAGCACGCGAAGTTCAAGCAGACGGACGCCGACGTGGGCTCCTTCGACGCCGGTTATGGTTCCGCGTACCTGGCCAAGCAGGTGGGCCAGAAGTTCGCCCGCGAGATCTTCTTCCTCGGCGAGGCCATCGACGCCGAGACGATGCACCAGATGGGTGCCGTGAACCGCGTGGTGGACCACGCCGACCTGGAGACCACCGCGATCGAGTGGGCGCGGAAGATCAACACCAAGTCCCCGACCGCGCAGCGCATGCTGAAGTTCGCCTTCAACCTGACCGACGATGGCCTGATGGGCCAGCAGGTCTTCGCTGGTGAGGCAACCCGCCTGGCTTACATGACCGACGAGGCTGTGGAGGGCCGCGACTCCTTCCTGGAGAAGCGCGAGCCGAACTGGGACGAGTTCCCGTACTACTACTAGGCCTGGTGGCGGCCGGCGCTAGCCGCGCAGCTTATTCCACGCCGGGGGCATCGGGGCCTGCACATCCAGCTCCTCGCCACCCGGCAGCGGGATCACCAGCCGGGAGGCGTGCAGCATCAGCATCCGCACGCCTTTCTCCGCGGCCGCGTGGTTCGCGGCCTTATCCCCGTAGCGGGAATCCCCGATGATCGGGTGGCCCAGGTGCTGCAGGTGCACGCGGATCTGGTGCTTCCGGCCGGTCAGTAGTTGAGCCTCCACGAGGGTTCCCGCCCGCCCCCAGGGTTTCTTCACCCACAGCTTCGTCTCCGCCTGCTGCCCGGCGCGGCGATCCACCACCGTGGCCGCCCCTGTCTTTCTCAGCGGGGCGTCGATCCGCCGCGGCTGCTTACCTGACTTTTTCACGGCGCCACCGACTACCGCCAGGTAATAGCGCTGGATATCCTCCCCGCCCTCGCGCAGCAGACCCTGCAGGTGGCGCAGCATCTTCGAGTTCTTCGCCACGATCAGCAGCCCGGAGGTCTCCTTATCCAGCCGGTGCGCCAGCTCCAGCTCCTTATCCTCCGGCCGCAGCACGCGCAGCGCCTCGATCACCCCGGCCTTGACCCCACTGCCCACGTGCACGGCGGTGTTGGCGGGCTTATTCACGATGAGCAGGTCATCGTCCTCAAAAACAATGTGCCGGGACAACCTGTGAGCCAGCTGCTCGGCGGCCTTACGCTCCCCCGCGGGCTTCGGCTTCGCCTCGGCTACCTCGAGGGCGGGCAGGTGGACCTTATCGCCGGCGACGGTGCGCTGGTCGGGCTTACACTTCGCGCCGTTGACCGTGATCCGCTTGGTGCGCATCATGCGGAACAGCACCGTGGCGGGCACGCCCTTGACCTGCGAGCGGATGTATTTATCCAGGCGGCGGTCCGCCTGGGAGTCGCTCACGATCAGGGTCTGAGGTTCGGAATGCTTCATGGTGGCTCTGGGCTCTATCTGTAGCAGATCGGGCAAACGATCCCGCCCGGCTGTTCACGCTCGCAGCGCCAGCTCACGACCCTTGCTAGAGCTCGAAGCGCTCCCACACCCGCTGCGAGGCCGGATCGCGGTTCCCCAGGGCCTTGTCGAGCAGCTTCCACAGCCCGTGCCCGAAGAGCTTGACCAGCCCCCGGCGCTCACTGGCAGGAACCGCGCGCACCGCCCGGTCGGGTTGCCCCAGGTAGTCACCGATCTCTCGGGTCAGGTCCGCGGTGATCCAGTCATCCACCCGCACCCCGTCGATCGTGGTGAACGCCCGGGACTCCCCGCGATAGACGAAGTGGCGGTCGAACATCCCCAGCGCCTGGGGGACGGCCGCCGCGATCGCGGGGTCGAGTGCCAGGCGAACCAGCCCGATGGTGGTGTCCAGGGCAGTGCTGCCTGTCGCCCCAGGCTCGTGGGTAGCGAAGCCTTTCGCCTTCAGGTAGCTCAGCATGTCCTGCACCTCGTGGGCGGCCAGGTTCATCGTGTTGCGCTGCGCCTGGTCCAACCGAGGATTGCCCGCCGCGGCCCGCAGCGCATCACCGACGCCGCGTGGGTCGCCGTGGCCCAAAGCGACCGCCAGCCGCGGGGCCACCGGGGCGACCGCGAGGAGGAAACTGCCGTCGGTGAGCATGGAGTCCATCGCCACCACCGGGGTGACCTCGTAGGGCTCCGGGTCAGCCTGCTGCGCCCACTGCCCGACCGCCGCGAGCAGCCCGCCCGGCGGGATGTCACACGCCGGATCCCCCTGGCTGCAGATGCTGCGGACCTTACCCTCGTAACGGTCGAAAGTCCCCGCCGGGCGGGAGCCCAACAGACCCGTGTGCTGCTCCGGGATCGGCCCGTGATTGGTGGTGATGAGGGTGGCGCCATCCTCGCTGCCCCGGCGTGGGTCCGCCAGCAGGTACGCCGCGATCACCTTCTTCGCCTGCTCCGGGGAAAGTCCCATCAACACGTCGCCAGCCACGTGCGCGCCCTGCGAGAAACCTGCGAGCGCGAACGCGGTCTGCGGGCACGCGGCCGAGACCTCGTCGATCCGCGCCCGTACTTTCTCGACGCCATCCGCCGCAGAGGCCGCGTAGTTCGGGAACTTCGGCAGGCCGATCTTCTCGTTGCTGCCCACGATGCCCGCGCTGCCGTAATAGGGCAGTTGCCAGCTCCGCACACCCTCAAAGCGCTGCTCGGCGAGCTTGCTGAAATTCGTGCCCACCACGAAGCCCCGCGGAAAATTCGGATCATCATCCGGGTGTGCATCCCCGGACCCAGCGGCAGTAATGACCTCCACGGCTGGGCAGGACGCGATCGGCGTGGGGGTGACGTCCTGAATTGGGCTCGCACCCACCTGCGGGACCGCAACAGCAGCGGCGACGAGCGGGAGGGAAACAAGGCAAGACACAAGGCGACGCATGGGCAATAGTGTATTGCGTACGCTCCACCGCTCGGTTGATAACCCCAACGATGCTCACCTGCTCGGCCAGGCGACGCCCACGCCACGCAGCCAAGTAAAGTCGGACAGGTGAGTACTAATAATGAGACGCAAGAACTAGGCCGCTTCGGCGACCGCGGGGACGGACACTCGAAGTTCATTTACCCCGCGAAGATCGACGACGGCACCGGCATGGCAACGCTCGAGGCCTTCGAGGTCTC
>JBHWRM010000011.1:0-25429 GCA_043426695.1 Corynebacterium sp.
GCCCTCGAGCGCATGCTGGCTGCGAAGCCTCACTGATGCCGCAGGTCAACGTCCTAGGCTCCGGGGTAGCCGGCATGGTCGCCGCGCTCACCGCGGCTGCCGCCGGTGCCGAGGTGGCCCTGATCTATCCGGGAGCCAGCATCGCCGGCAGCCGTGGTGCCACGCAGCTCGCGCAGGGTGGGATCGCCGCCGCGATCGACCCGGCCGATAGCGTGGCTGCGCACGTGAAAGACACCCTGGCCGCGGGGGCGGAGCTGGTTGCCCCGGGCTCCGAGGAGGCCCGGGCGGTCGAGTTTTTGGCTGCCGAGGGCGCGGTGGCGGTGCGCCGCCTGCTCGCGGCCGGATTCCCCGCCGACCTGCTCCCGGACGGCACGCCCGCGCTCGCGCTGGAGGCGGCGCATAGCGCGGAGCGGATTGTCCACGCGTGGGGGGATCGCACCGGCGCAGCCCTGCACGCTTTCCTCGCGGAGCAGGTTGAGGCGAGCACGGGCGAGCACAGCGGTGGTTTGCAGGGTGGTGCGATCACCCTCCACCCCGGCTGCGAGCTGGCCGAACTGCTTCTCACCGACGGTGTGGTCACCGGCGCTCGGGTGCGCCGCGCTGGTGACACGGTAAACCTCAGCGCGGACGCTACCATCGTCGCCACCGGGGGATATAGCGGCATCTTCCCTCGCTCCACCAGCGGTGGGGTGTGCACGGGCGCAGGGATTTTCGCGGCGGCTCGCGCCGGGGCGGTGCTGGCGGATATGGAGTTCGTCCAGTTCCATCCCACCGTTCTGGCGGGCACTAATTTCCTCATCTCCGAGGCGGTGCGCGGGGCCGGGGGAGTGCTGCTCGACGATGCGGGACAGCGCTTCCTGAAGAACGTCGACCCGCGCGCGGAGCTTGCGCCCCGCGATGTTGTCGCCAGCGGGGTGTGCCGCGCCCTACACGAGCACACCGACAACGTGTGGCTGGACGCCCGCCACATCCCGCAGCTGACCGAGGAATTCCCGGGCATCACCGCGATGCTCGCCTCGCAGGGCATCGACTGGCGCCACGAGCTCGTTCCGGTCGCCCCGGCCGCGCACTACTGTATGGGCGGAATCGCCACTGACCTGCACGGATGCACCAGCGTGCCCGGCCTCTACGCCGCTGGCGAGGCTGCCCGGACCGGCGTGCACGGGGCGAACCGCCTGGCGTCGAACTCCCTGCTCGAGGCGCTGGTCTTCGCCGCCGCTGCTGGTAAGGACGCCGCGACGCAGCTCTCCGGTAACCAGGGACAGCAACCCACCGGGCTGGCAACCGCGACCGCCGAGGGCCGCGTGCTGGACGTCGAGCTGCCACTGCCGGAAGGCGCCGCGCCGGGCGTGACGTCTCCCGCAAACGTCGAGGAGTCGAACGCCGCGGCGCGGGACGACGCCGCGACGCAGGCCGATTCCGCTGCGCAGGGTGACTCCGCCGCGCGGGACGCCGTCGGCGAGGGCCTGGACGTCGAAAGAACCGGCGACGGCATCCGGCAGGCCCGGCAACGGCTGGCAGAGGTCCCCGGCACCATCGCCACCGTGGCGCAACTCGTGGCCACCGCAGCGGAGGCCCGGACCGAATCCCGGGGAGCCCACCGCCGTCGCGACTATCCCCGTACGGACGGCAACCAGGCCAGCTCCCGCTTCCTGCGGCTCGTCCCCGGCGGAACGTGACGCCCAGAAAAACGTCCTGACCAGCTCACACAGCGCAGCAGCAAGCCCCGAGAAAACAGCCCAGCAAAATAAGCCCCGAAGAAGAACCCGAAAGGCCCCATGCTCACCCAATGCACCATCACCACCGCCGTCCGCGCCGCACTCGCCGAGGACGCCCCGTGGGGAGACATCACCTCGGAGGCAACCATCCCCGCCGACGCCCGTCTCCGCACCGCGCTGACCGCCCGCGAGGACGGGGTCTTCGCCGGCGGGCAGGTCGTCCGGGCCGCCTTCGAGCTCACCGACCCGGCGATCACCGTGACCGAGCTGGCCGCCGAGGGCACCCGCTTCACCGCGGGCCAGCAGCTCGCGGTCATCGAGGGGCCGGCCCGCGGCGTCCTCACAGCCGAGCGCATTGCCCTGAACTTCGCGCAGCGCATGTGCGCGATCGCCACCCTGACCGCCCGCTACGTCGACGCCATCGCTGGAACGAATGCCCGCATTGTCGACACCCGGAAAACCACCCCTGGCCTGCGCGCCTTCGAGAAGCACTCCGTGCGCGTCGGCGGCGGACACAACCACCGCTACGGGCTCTCGGACGCCGTGATGGTCAAGGACAATCACCTCGCAGCGCTCACCGCGAGCCTCGGGGAGGGCTCGATCACCGAGGCGCTGCGCGTCGTCCGCAGCCGGGTCGGCCACACCACCCACATCGAGGTGGAGGTCGACCGCATGGACCAGATCGAGCCTGTGCTCGCCGCCGGGGTGGACAGCATCATGCTGGATAACTTCGGCCCCGCCGAGCTCGCCCGTGCCGTCGCCCTGATCGACGGCCGTGCGGCCACCGAGGCCAGCGGCAACGTCAGCCTGGAGACGGTCGCGGAGCTCGCGGCCACCGGCGTGGACGTCATCTCCGTCGGTAAGCTCACTCACTCCGCGGGCTCCCTTGACCTGGGGCTCGACGCACTGGAGCCGGCAGCGCAGAGCACGCAGGACCAGGCAGCACAGGACCAGGCCTAATGTCCCGCTACCTCGACGCCGCCGCCACCGCACCACTGCACCCGGCCGCCCGGGAAGCGATGAACCGGGTGTGGGACGCAGGTCCGGGTAATGCCGCCAGCGTGCACAGCGCCGGGCACCGCGCGGACCGGGAACTCGACCACGCCCGCACCACGGTGGCGCGGGCTTTCGGCGTCCCCACAGACGGCGTGATCTTCACCGCCGGTGGGACGGAGGCGAATAACCTCGGCATCATCGGACGCGCGCTCGCCAATCCGCGCGGGCGGAGGGTCGTGACCACCAAGGCCGAGCATTCCTCCGTGCTAGCCAGCGTGGATTACCTGCGGCGCATCCACGGCTTTACCGTGGACTACCTGCCCGTCGACGCGTCGGGACGAGTCCTCGACAGCGCCGCCGCTGAGTTTCTCACCGCGGACACCACGCTGGTCGCCGTGGGCCTGGCCAACTCGGAGGTCGGCAGCGTCAGTAGCGTCGAGAACCTCAGCACCACCGCCCTCGAGCTGGGGATTTCCCTGCACATCGACGCCGTCCAGGCCGCCGCTGGCCTGCCAGTCAGCTTCGCGGACGGTGGCTGGCCCGGTACTGGAATAACCAGCGCGGCGGTGGCCTCCCATAAATTCGGCGGACCGCAGGGCATGGGCGCGCTGCTCCTGCCCAGGGATATCGCCCTGGAGCCCGTCATCCACGGCGGGGAGCAGGAAAACGGTCGACGCGCGGGCACCAGCAATACCGCCGGGGCCGCGGGCTTCGCCGCCGCCGTCGCGGCCACCCGTGCCTCGATCGGCACCCGAGCCGTGGAGCTCATGGCCTCCCGTGACGCCCTGATCGAGGCCGTGCTCGCCGGCGTGCCGGGCGCGGCGCTGACCGGGCACCCCACCGAGCGGCTGCCCAACCACGCCTCCTTCGTTGTCGAAGGGATCAGCGGTGAGTCCCTGCTGGTGGCGTTGGATACTGCGGGATTCGCGGTGAGCTCCGGGTCGGCCTGTCGCGCGGGCCAATCTGAACCCTCCCCGGTGTTGCTGGCTATGGGTTATAGCCCGGAGGTGGCGCAGTCCGCCCTCCGCTTCACCCTGCCTTCACCCCTGAAGGAGGCAGAGATCGAACAGATTGTGCGAATTCTGAGGGCTGAAATTCTTTCTGTCCGATCCAATGGCTAGGTTTATTCCCAGCTCTTTGGATACGTAGTTTCACGCCCCTGACCGGCGAGGCTACGCAGAATTTAAGGATGATTGATGGATCTGCGCCAGCTCATCGATAACACCCGGATGTCCGGTTATCAGTGGCTCATCATCGCGGTCGCCGCCTTCGTCAATGCGCTGGACGGTTACGACCTGGTCGCGATGGCCTTCTCGGCGAACGCAGTGACTAAGGAGTTTGACCTCAACGGCTCCACCCTCGGCTGGCTGCTGGCCTCCGCGCTGATCGGCGTGGGGGTGGGAGCGGTGGCGCTAGCCCCGCTGGCCGACCGCTTCGGCCGCAAGCGCCTGATCGTGATTTCCCTGCTGATCACCCTGGCCGGCCTGATTGCCACCGGGTTTAGCAGCAGCGTGCCCGAGCTCTTCGTGTACCGCGTGATTACCGGCATCGGGGTGGGCGGCGTGCTCGCCTGCGTGACCGTGCTGACCTCCGAGTTCTCTAATCTGCGTTTCCGCGGCCTGGCGATGGCGATCTATGCCGCAGGTTATGGTCTGGGTGCCTCCCTGTGTGGCACGATTGCCTCCACCTTCATTCCGGATCATGGTTGGCGCGTCGTGTTCTTCGCTGGCGCAGTGCTGACGACGGTCGCGCTGCTCGCCGTGCTTTTCTTCATTCCGGAGACCCCGGAGACCCTCGCCGCTCGCGGGGACGACGCTGCCCTCCAGCGTCTGGCTTGGCGCATGGGCAAGGTGCCGGCTGGCGCGGACGAGCAGCAGCGGGTGACCGTCGCGGTCCCCTCGGTTGCAGAGCGCGGCCGTTTCCGCGACCTGTTGGGTCCGGAGCTGCTGCGCAATACCCTGCTGCTGTGGTTGGGCTTCGCGCTGGTGAACTTCGGTTTCAACTTCGCGAATCAGTGGACCCCGAAGCTGCTCACCGAAGCGGGGCTGAGCGAAGAGCTCAGCACGCTGGGCGGGATCATGCTCGCCCTGGGAGGAACGGTGGGCTCCGTGCTCTTCGGCGTGCTGACCACCCGACTGAGCACCCGCACAACACTGGTGATCTTCTCGCTCATGGCGGGCTGGGTCCTGATTGCGTTCATCCTCAGCACAGACTTCCCGGTGCTCATGCTGGCGTTGGGCGTGGCCGTGGGCATGCTGCTCAACGGCTGCGTGACCGGCATGTACACGATCACCCCGCAGTCCTACCCCTTCCACCTGCGCAGCACCGGTGTCGGCATCGCGCTGGGTGTGGGGCGCATCGGTGCGATCATGGGTCCTCTCGTGGTCGGCTATCTGGTGGACTCGGGATGGGCGCCGCTAGCGCTCTACGTGGGCGCCGCCGTGGTCATGTTGGTCGTGGCTGTGGCCATCGGCGCGGTGCAGGGGCCGGCCACGGTGGTCGCGGGGCGGCCGGGGGCCGTAAGCGGCGACCGGGACTAACGCCCCGTCGGCGAATCGGCGCGCTTGTCCGAGGCGGCGACTAGCCTGAGGGGCATGACTAACACCACAGAAAACACCCGCACCGCCGTCGTCACCGGGGCCTCCGCAGGCATCGGGGCCGCCGCCGCAGAAGCACTCGCCGCCGACGGCTGGCACGTCGTCCTCACCGCCCGCCGCGAGGAACGCCTCCGGGAGGTACAGGACCGAATTCAGGACGCCGGCGGCCAGGCCACCGTCATCGTCCTCGACGTCACTGAACAGGACTCCATCGACGCGGTGGCCGAACAGCTCGCCGCGGAATTCGGCAGCGTCGATCTGCTGGTCAACAATGCGGGCGGGGCGCGCGGCCTGGAGCCCATCGTGGAGACCGACCCGGCAGACTGGCGCTGGATGTTCGAGGCCAACGTGATGGGAACCCTGCAGGTCACCCGCGCTTTGTACGAGCAGCTGAAGGCCGGGCAGGCGCCACAAGTGATCAACGTGGTCTCTATGGCCGGGCGTGGCGCGTACCGGAACGGGGCGGGCTATAACGCCGCGAAGTTCGGGGAGACCGCGCTGACCGACGTGATGCGCATGGAGTTCGCCGAGGACGGCATTCGCGTCTGCCAGCTGGATCCGGGTCGCGTTGCCACCGACTTCTCGCTGAACCGCTTCAAGGGGGACCAAGCCCGCGCGGATGAGGTCTACGAGGGCGTGCAGAACCTGGTGGCGGAGGACATCGGCGAGACGGTGCGCTGGATTGCGGGCCGACCGGCGCACATGGACGTCGAGACGATCATGATCAAGCCGATCGACCAGGTCTAAATCACGGGTGCTGGGATAAAAGTTAAAAGGGTAGTCTTGAGCCGAAGAGTTACCCTTTAACGCTTAAGATATAAACCTTGAGCCGAAGGTGTAGCCCTTAATCACTAAAGGATAAGTCTTGGCTTGCCGCCCAGGGCGTGAGCCGTAGCCCGGCTACCCAGAAAGAGGCGCGTATGGGGAACTACGTTGATCAGCATTGGCACCCAATCGATGCACCAGGGGTGCCGAAACGCGATAAGGCTGGTGGACACTTCCGCGCGTTTGTCCCAGATTTTTTGATGCAGGGTCGCGGTGGTGCACCGCTACTTGTCGACGACGACGTGTCGCAGAAAGCGGCCGTTGTGGAGCGGAAGATTTTGCAGCTTGGGCGGCTACAAGGCGCTACGCAGTTGGAAAGCATCGCCCGGTGGCTGATGCGTTCGGAAGCAGTTGCTTCTTCCAAGATCGAGGGAATTGCGCCGAGGGTAGACAAGATTGCTCTTGCAGAACTCGCGCAGAGTGAGGATGTCCGGGGATTCAAACCGAATGCTGCAGCGGTGGCTCGCAACCTCACCGTGCTCCGTAGCGTGGAGGAACAATTCGAAGCGCTGGGTCCAATCACGGTCGACATGCTGGAGCGTCTGCAGGAGCAGCTCATCGGTGATGAGCGGAGGATCCCTGTAGGCGTACGTGAGCAACAAAACTGGATCGGCGGCGGGGGCTTCACCCCAATTGGAGCAGAGTTCGTTCCGCCCCCGCCAGAATATGTTCCGGAACTTATGGAAGACCTCGTTGAATACCTGAATAGTGCAACCCATGGTGCGCTTCTCCAGGCAGGGATTGTCCACGCACAATTCGAGACGATTCACCCGTTCGCAGATGGGAACGGCCGGGTCGGTCGAGCACTCATTCATGGGGTCCTTCAACGCCGTGGCCTCGCACCGAAAACCCTTCTGCCCATCAGCCTAGTTCTGGGAACATGGTCGCAGCGCTACGTCGAGGGATTGACCAAGTTCCGGGAGGGAGACCTTTCCGGGTGGCTCGACCTATTCGTTGAAGCGGCTGATGTGGCAGTGGGCCAGGCAGAAGAGCTTTCGAATGAATTGAGCGCTATGGAACAGCAGTGGGCAGAGCAAGTCGATGCTGCGAGGAAGGCTAGCGGGAAGGTGCGAGAACTGCGCCGGGACTCCCTGGTGATACGCCTCTTGGAGGCGTTGCCGGAACACCCAGTGGTCACGGTGGCTACGGTCAACCGCATCTATGGGAAGGCTCCTGCGAGTGCCCGTCAAGCACTGGATTTTTTGGAGGAGGCCGGAATCTTGCGGTCGAAGTCTGTGGGTCCGCAAGGACAACGTGGCTACTATGCAGACGACGTGCTCGATCTCATTACCTACGCTGACCGGAAACTCGCTAGTAGCCAATTCGATACGCGGCTCGCAGAACCCCAGGGTCGAGGTGCCCCAGCCCGGCCGGAGTAGTGGAACTCGCAGAGTGCAGTTTGCTTTCCTGCTGCTGAGTTGGGCGCCGAGCTGGTTTCGGGCAGGAGGGGCGCACAGATCCTTGGGCAACCCGAACCCCGCGCGACCAGCCACGGGCTAGCCTTGGGTCATGAGCACGAACTCTGGTGTTTTCACGCTGAACGACGGCCTACCGCAAGAACTGACTGACGTCCTGACGGGCGCGCGTAACGTCGTCGTCTTTACCGGCGCGGGCATGAGCAAGGACTCCGGGCTGGACACCTTCCGCGATGCGCAGACCGGCATCTGGGAGCGCATCAACCCGCAGGATATGGCCTCCCTGGACTCCTGGGCGACGGACCCGGAGCCCATGTACGCCTGGTATCTCTGGCGCGGGCACATCTGCCAGCAGGCACAGCCCAACGCCGGCCACCTGGCCATCGCCGAGTGGGAGAACTCCCCCTGGGCCACCGAGCGGGGCATCAACCTGCACGTGGTCACCCAAAATGTCGATGACCTGCACGAACGGGCGGGCAGTGAGCGGATTTCGCACCTGCACGGCAGCCTCTTTAACTACCGCTGCGCCATCTGCCACAAGCCCGCCCGCACCCCCGAGTTTCCCGACCGGCAGCTAGAGCGCGTCACTCCGCCGAATTGTTCCCTGTGCGGCAACCCCGTCCGCCCGGGTGTGGTGTGGTTCGGCGAGCCGCTGCCGCACCGCGAGTGGGATGCCTCCGAGGCCGCGATGCGGGAGGCCGACCTGGTGGTCATCATCGGAACCTCGGGCGTGGTCTACCCAGCTGCGGGCCTGCCGCAGGTGGCGAAGGCTGCCGGGGCGCGCATCCTGGAGATTTCCCCGGAGCGCACCGACCTCACGCGGCTGGCGGACTGGTCGCTGCGGGCCACCGCGGCGGAGGGTGCCCCGGCGATCGTCGCGACAGCGAGGAGCTAGCTAGCGATAACGCACGTCCGGGGTGGGGGCTCAACGGCACCTACATCCAGATCGCGCCGGGGCCAGGCATAGAGAAGGGGAGGCGGGCAGCGTCTGCTGCGACTCGCCTCCCTCGGCACCCCTGGATCAGTGGACTCGTTGATCCAGGACGCTAGAGATCCTAGAAGTTATCCTTCAGATCTTCGATGTCCTCATCGAAGGGGTCGTCATCAGCCTTCATGAAATTGACGCCAATCTTGCCGTCATCAAACTCGATGACTCCAACGCGCCAGCGGGAATCCTTATCGTTCTTATCTCCGATGAGGGAGAAGTAAATCTTCTTGATGCCTTCCTTCTTATACGCATCCTTGATGCGATCCTCGTCGAAGGTATATTTCATAACCCCTGCGTCCCTCACATCGACCGAGCGGAGAACCTTGGGTTCCTCGGTATCGAGGAAGCGGTCCATGCCGCGATAGTCATCGTCAATGTCGATCCGGTCGCGGAGGTCATCCTGGAAATCGAACTGGACGTTGTCCTGGATCCACTTCTCGGTCTTGTCTTTATCCCGCAGCTCGATCAGCTGAGTGACCTTCTTCGAGTGCCCCACGTCAGATGGGCCGGAGTTACCCGTGAAGAGGTTGAACAGCGTGAACAGCAGCAGCATCACGACGGCCGTGGCGATCGCGGTGATGAGGATGGCCATCTTGGAGGAGCGACCGAATTCCTTCTTGGTCTTCTCCATTGCGGGAGCGACCTGCTGCTGGGTCTTCGCGCCGGCCTCCTTGAAGCGCTCGCCTAGCGATGGACCCTGCTTCTCCTGCGAGTGCTGGGCATCTGCTGCGCCAGCCATGCCTGCCACACCAGCGGCCCCTGCCGGTGCTGCGCCCGCTGCGTGATCGCCTCCTGGGGCCGTGCCAGCAGAGAAGTCCGCGGCAGCGAGCTGGCGGAGAGCGTTGACATCCACCTCAGGTGCGTTCGGATCATCCAGGCGGGAATCGTAGGCGGTGCGCTTCTGTGGATCACCCAGGATGGCGCGGGCGATCTCTACTTCCTCGCGACCACCGATATTGTCCAGCTCATTGTTCTCGAGACGATTCGAGAGCTCGGCGCTGATTTCCTCCGGAGTCTTCGAACGGTCGAGATTGAGTGCCTGATAGAGGTCGTAGTGGGCCATGTGCTTCCTTCCGGCCAGCATCGACGGGTTTTTCTAAGAGGAACCTATCAGATCACTGGACGCGCATGTTCCGCTAGCCCGAACTCTCAGAAATAGCTTTCTGCCCGCAGGTTTGGGCTATTCGCCCGGGCTCATTTCGGGTGCGATACCGTATTCTTTGTTGTGCTCCGATGAAAGGGAGCTGGACGCCACCTGAGAAGGAATCCTGAAGTGAATTCGCCTAACCAGAACCAGCCATATGACTGGGGCGTGCCGTCCCAGCCGACCAACGGCCCTGCGCAACAGCCCGCTGGCAACGGTGCACCGCCACAGTTCGGCCCACCGCCGCAGGGGCAGCAAGACAAACCCCGCAAGAACCTGAAGCCTTGGGCCTATACCGCGCTGGCCGTCGTCGTCATCGCGGCGCTGGTCTACGCGGGACTGTGGATCTATCAGGCGACCCGCGGGACCGAAAAAGGGCCGCTGGGCTGGGAGAACGAGCAAATCGCGAAGCACGTCTCCAAGAACAAGCTCGCCGACTGCGACCTGGGGGAAGACTTCTGGAACTCCGTTGGCCTGAAGGACGTCCAAGTCTCCGGCGACGAGGAGACCTGCCAGGGTTGGTACGAGACCGCCGATGGTGGCGAGGTCCTCGTCACCATGGAGATCAGCAGCTCGTCGTCCAGCTTCTCGGTGCCGGACGACAGCGTCTCCCTGAGCAGCGATGGCCTCCGCGGCTGGACCGCACAGGAGAAGAGCGAGGAAGGCTACCTGTCTACCGAGCCGTCCGAAAAGTGCACCTACTACAGCAAGAGCGGCCTGTTTGTGGGCACCCTGTCCACTCCGGCGAACTGCGGTGCGCTGAAGCCGCTGGCCAGCCAGCTGACAAACCTGGACATCCAGGACCGCGAGGCCAGCGCAAGCAAGGGCTTGACGGACTTCGACTCCCCGGAGTACCTGCCCGTCAACGTCGAACCGGTCGAGGTTTCCTCCCCGCTGTGGGAGAAGCTAGGCGAGAAGGTCGCCAAGACCGGGGATGCGCAGAAGGTCAAGGACGAAGGCTACTCGGGCTCCAAGATCACCGTCGACAAGATCGACGTTGACAAGGCGCGCGTCTGCGCGGACGCGACGTTCCGCCTGGGACGGGAGACTGATCGTTTCGTCTTCCAATTCCATGTCCCGGGTATGCGCGTCGTGCTCCCGACGGGTAGCGCGTTCAAGCTGGACCGCGACCCGGAGCGTTTGCGCCTCAAGGAGGGGGAGACCGTGAAGCTCAGCTATTGTGGCGATCTCGAGGATGCCGAGGATCTGGGTTACCGCGGGGGACAGGCCTACCTGGTCAGTGACCTGGATAGCAGCGGTGACCTGGAGGGCAGCGCCTGGAAGTTTGACCTCGCCAAGAAGGACTGAGCGGGAATAGCGCGGCTAACCTAGCCTTCCAGTGCCCCCGGCAGCAGTTTCGCGAGCCGGGGGCATCGCGCTTTCTTGAGCTGCAAAACAAGCGCCGCGATGTCCTCCGTTGCCTCGCCCTTCGCATCTACGCGTGCGGCGACAACCTGAGCCAGCGCGCCGGGGTGGGCGGTGCCGAGCCTGTGGAGGAAGTCGTCGGGGTTGGTGACCCGGTAGCTTTCTCGGGCGGGTTTTTTCGTGAAGTCCGAGAGGCGGTTGAAGCTCAATAGCGTGGCCGCCCCGCAGGCGGTCGCGGCGGCGTGTACGTGATAGTCGCCGGGATCCTTCCCGCTGAATGCTAGGTCCTCGGGATAGTGGGGGAGGACGTCGTCCATCTCGCGGCGCAGCTGAGCCATCCGTTGGTCCCGCTGCGCGCCGGTCGACTGCGGGATGCGCCAGTTCATCGTGGCCCCGGTCTCCGACAGGGTTTTTAAGGACGTCACGAGCCGCAGTGCGCACCCCTCACCGCCCAGTGCTGCGCGCAGGTCGAATAGCCACCGCAGCACGGTGGTGCTGGTCAGCACGTTGGCGTCGAGAAAAACGATGTGGGGCATGGGGAGTGGGGAATTCGCTGTGAGGTCGGTCGGGTCCAGTGTATTCCGCAGTGATCTCAGGGGAGGGTTTTAGAAACCTCAGCTAGTGGCGGGGCCTCATGAAAGAACCCCAGCGGTGGGCCGCTGGGGTTCTTCAGTTAGAGCTGCAATCTTCGGAGCCTGGCTAGTAAAAGTCGCCGACCGGGGCATCAGGCTGGGGAGCGGCTGGGGCCTCTACCGGCGGGTGCTCCCCAATCTCGTCCGGGCTCGGGGCGTCTACCCCGGCACCTGGCTGACCGGCATCCGGTTGACCGTCACCTGGCTGCTCAGCACCCGGTGCCTCCGGCTGCTCCACACCAGGCTGACCCGGAGCATCCTCGCCTGGAGCGCCCGGCTGGCCAGCGGTGGCATCCGGCGCCTTGCGGGCCTTATCCTCCGAGCCCTCCGCACCCCGCGGCTCCTTGTACATCTGGTGCTCGATCGCGTTCGCGAAGCGGGAGGCGAAGATATTCGTGAAGTGGTGCTGATCGCGGTACGCGACCAGGTTGCCGATGATCGCCGGGCAATAGCCGTCCTTACAAAAGCCGTCGGTGACGTCCAGCAGCGTTACGTCCAGGCCCGCATAGGCCTGGTACTGCGGATCCTCCGGCAGCAGGGAATCATCCTGTGCGGTGCCACACTCCGCGTTGATCTCCTCGATCTCCTCCGGGGTCGGACGCCAACGGTCCTTTACTCCGGGGAAGTTCCGGGCGCGCTCGGTCGTGGTACGGGTGCCGTCCACCATCTCGCCCACGCACTCGCGCAGGTTGAATGGCACCGGTGCACCCGCCTCTGCTGGCTGGGTGTGCCAGACGTTATCGCGCATCAGGTAGCTGTGGATGCCGTTATCAGTGAACAGCTTCACCAGATCCACATACTCCGGCGGCACCTGCTCCGGACCATTACCCGCGATATCCGACGGGCGGGTACCGGTCATCCACACACCCTCGGTCGGCGGGTGGGCCAGGATGTGGTCCACGACCTTCTTCGACCAGGAACGGCAGGACGGGAAGTCCGAACCATCCCACTTCGGGATGTTCGCGTTGACCGCGCAGCCCATCTTCAGGATCGGCATGAACTTCACACCCTGGCGGCGGCCCACCTCATCCAGTGCAGGGATGAACTGCTCGGAGTGGGAACCACCGATCACGTACACCGTCCGCTCGGAGTTCAAATCACCGTAGGCGCAGTCCTCCTCGGAGCGATTGAAGTTCCGCTTCAGGATCAGGTGATCCCCCTCGAAGCCAATCTGGCAACCATCCGGCTGCGTCGGCGGCAGCAGTGGGCCCATCTCTTCGAACGGTGGGGCCAGCGGCTGACGCGGTGGGACGAAGGCGTCGTTACTGAAGGCCAGCGGGCCAGGGTAGTTCTCCACATTCGACGCCAGGCGCCAGAGTTCCTCGCCCTCCTCGACCTGATTCTTCGCCACCACCGGGGCTGCGGCGACCACGCCACCGGCGATCAGGATGATCACCATTGCGTAGGCGGTCTTCGGCCACACGCGGATGGCTTCCCACCAGTAGCTCGGGGTCCACAGCACGTGCGCGCGGCGTGGGCGGCCGGTCTGGCGCAGCGGGCGTTCGATCAGGCGATTAGACAGCCATGCCATCACGATCGAGGCCGCGATGATGGCCACGCCGAACAGTGGCTGCTCCTGGGCGTTGTAGCCCGTGTAGGAGACCAGGATGATCAGCAGCGGCCAGTGCCACAGGTACAGGGCGTAGGAGATCCGGCCCAGGAACTGCATGAAGCGGCTCTCCAGGATGCGGGTGACCCCCACCGGCTTACCGTTCTGCCCAGCCAGGATCACCATCACCGCACCCAGCAGCGGGAACAGCGTGCCCGGGCCCGGGAAGGTCTGGGCGCCGTCCATGACCAGGCCGGTGGAGGCGATCATGATCAGGCCCAACCAGCCGAAGACCTGGCGCACCCACGTGTTCAGCGGCGGCACGATCGGCGCCGGTGGCTTCTCACCGTGGTCGGAACGCGGCATGATCAGCATGCCCAGCATGCCACCCAGTCCGATCTCCCAGAAGCGGGAGAAGGAGTGGTAGTAGTTCACAGCCTGGTCCTGGCCGTGCTGATAGGTCGCGAAGGCGAAAGAGAGCACCGTGACCGCCGTGAGAATGACAGCCAAGGCCTTACGGGAAAACCGCCGGAAAATAAGTGCGATCAGGGTGACCGCAATCAGGGATGCCACGTAGATCTGCAACTGAGCAGACATGCTCCACAGGTGCTGGAACGGCGAGACCGTGGAGCTGGCGGTGTTGTAATCACGGCCGGAAAACGCCAGCTGCCAGTTCGTGATGTACGCCAGCGCGCCGACCGCGTCCTTGGCCAGCTGCAGGTGCTGGATTCGCGGCATGAGCAGCAGCCCAGCCGCCAACGTCGCGCCGACGACCACCGCGAGCAGCGGGAAGAGCCGCCGGATGATGCGCACGAGCGACTGAACGAACGTCAGCCCCTTCGGGTTGCGCGCATTCGCGAGCTGGGAGCCAAAGAAGAACACACCTCCCAGCAGAAGGAAGACATCCACGCCGGAGGACACCTTGCCCACGAAGACGTGGAAAATCACCACGAGGGCGATCGCGAAACCGCGCAAGCCCTCGATATCGTTACGGAATCTTTTCCCACCTGTGCTGGCCATAGCCTCCTCATGCTATCGGGTGAGGGGCCAAACCCAGAAGAGGGCTCGCTGTTGGAGCCCGGATAATTGGCTGCCCAACCTCTGCAATGTGCGTGGCCGTGGCCGGAAAAAGAGTGAAAGTGAGTGGGCGCGAGGTGGTGCTAGCGGAAACGCACCTCGGTGAGCTCGATCGCCTCCGAGGGATCGGGTTGCTCTTTCGCGATCTCGACGTATCGGCCCGCGTGCTCGATCAACCCCTGCTGTGCCTGCTCGTCCATCTCACGGCGCACCTTCGCGGGCACTCCCGCTGCCAGGGACGCCGCCGGGATCTCCTGGTTTTCTAGGACAACGCCACCAGCCGCGATGAGGCTTCCGGAACCAACACGGGCCCCGGAGAGGATCGTCGCTGACATGCCGACCAGGGCGCCGTCGCCGATCTCACAGCCGTGGACGAGGGCCTTGTGCCCGACGGTGACGTCCGAGCCGAGGACGCAGGGGGAGTCGTGGTTTGCGTGGAGGACAGAGTTGTCCTGGATGTTTGTGCGTTCCCCGATGCGGATCGGTCCGACGTCCCCGCGCAGGACGCAGCCGTAGAAGACGGAGGAATCGGCGCCGATCTCGACGTCCCCGATGATGGTCGCGCCGGGGGCGATATAGGCGGACTCGTGGATGCGTGGGCGAATGCCGTTGAAGGGAAGGATCAGTGGTGCGGTGCTCATGGTCCCCATCTTGCCCACTTCCGGGCCTGCGGGTGGCCATAATGGGGGCATGGCTACAGATACTCGAACTCTGCTGATCGTGCATCACAGCCCGACGGATACGGTGCGGCCGATTGCCCGCCGGGTGATTGAAAGGTGTCAGGAGGCAGCCACGCAGGCCGCCGAGGCGCTGGGGGACGGAGCGCCGCGCATCGAGGTGGTCGAACGTCAGGCTTTGGAACCGGATAAGGCGGAGCTCCTGGCGGCTGACGCGGTGGTCTTCGGGACGACCGCGAACTTCGGTTATATCTCCGGGGCGCTGAAGCACTACTTCGACACCCTGTTTTATGAGGTGAACGAGGAAAAGAAGGGCACCCCGGTCTCCTGGTGGATCCGGGGTGGTTTCGATACCACTGGGGCTCAGAAGGCGATGGATTCCATCATCACTGGCCTGCAGTGGGAGGTGGCGGCCGAGCCGGTGGCCTTCACCGGGGACCCGGCTGAGCAGCAGGATCGGCTCGACACCATGGCGGAGGCCATGGTAGGCGTGCTGCTGGGCTAAAAGGTGGGGCGGGCTTACTTCGCGTCAGAGAGGAAGTGAGCCGCACCTGCGGATGCTGCGGTGACCGCGAGGACGGCCGGCCAGGCGCCGATCTTCTGCGCCAGCGGGTGGGAGAGGCCGAAGGCGCCGACGTAACCGGCGGTGAGCCCAGCGGCGGTGGGCGCGCCGACCTTGGCGTTCCAGGAGCGGGCGGCGTAGCCGCCGGCAGCAGCGAGGATCACCCCGCCGAGCGGGCGGATCTCGGTCTCACGGGCGGTGAGCCAGCCACCGATGAGCCCGGTGGCGATGACAGCGGCGGTGTTGACGTCCTTGGCCTTCTTCAGATTCATAGACATGCCCTCAGGTTACCCGCGGACGTAGCGTGGTGGGAGGACATGAAATAAGGAAGGAGCAAGCAAGCGGATGGAACTGGCACGGGTGTATGACGTCGTGAACAGCGGTAGCTCGAAGGGGAGTGACCAGGGAAAGGGCAGTGGCGGCGAGGCGGGCGCCTGGTTCCTGGTCGACCGCCTGTGGCCACGGGGAGTGTCCAAGGAGAAGCTGCCGCTGACGGGCTGGCCCAAAGAACTGACTCCCTCCTCGGAGCTGCGCAAAGAGTTCCACTCGGGCGAGCTGAGCTTCGCGGACTTCAGCAACCGCTACCGCACGGAGCTGGATGACGCTCTCGATGCGGGAGAACTCGAGGACGCGCTGCAGGAGCTCGAGGAGGCCGGCGCCAAGCCACCCCGGTCGGACGCCAAGAGCGAGCAGACATCGAAGGACGGGGTACTGCTGCTTTATGGTGCGAAGGACACCGAACAGAACCACGCGATCGTGCTCCTGGAGTGGCTCAACGCGACGCTCCGAGAGCGGCGCGACCAGTAGGTTAGTCCCAGCGAAAAATAAAAATTCTGACAGGATCCTACGAACGCTGATAAAATGGAGGACATGGATACATTGACTCTCGCAGCACAAGCAACCCCGGCCCTCGGATTCATCGGCTGGATCATCATCGGCGGTCTGGCGGGTTGGATCGGCTCGAAGATCATGGGTACCGACGCGCAGATGGGCGTCATCGCCAACATCGTGGTTGGTATCGTCGGTGGCTTCATCGGTGGCTGGGTTCTGACCCTGTTCAACGCCGACTCCGGCGGCATGATCTGGAGCTTCCTGACCTGCCTGCTCGGCGCAGTGATCCTCCTGTGGATCCTCAAGATGGTTCTGCCGAAGCGCTAAACCGCCCCCGGCACAACCCAAACCCAAGGAGCCCTTCGGGGCTCCTTTTTCTATGCCCTAACCTGCCGCCGGGTCCTCCGGCCAAGAGTGCTTCGGGTATCGACCCCGCATATCCTTGCGCACCCCCTGATAAGGCCCGGCCCAGAAGCTCGCCAGGTCATCGGTCACCGCCACCGGCCGCTGCGCTGGAGAGAGCAGGTGGAACTGCACCCGGCGGCCCGCGATGCGTGGGGACTCCGTGAGGCCGAAGACGTCCTGTAGTTTCGTCGCCAGCACCACGGGCCCGCCCGCAGCATCACTTACCGCACCGTCTGTGGCGCTTCCGATCAGCACCTCCGGGTAGGTTAGCCGCCTCGTCCGCCCGCTCGGCAGCTCCAGGGACTCCGGCGCGAGCTCGTCGATCGGCTGATCCCACGGGATCAGCCCGCGCAGCAGGCTCGCCACATCCGGCCGACGACCAGCCGCGATATCCGCCGCGACAAAGCTCAACAACTCCGCCGGCAGCCCCGCCCGCAGATCTGGGTAGCCCGACGCGCGCTCGAACCCGGCCGCCGCGGCGTCATGCAGATACTGCATGCGTTTCACCAGTTCGCGGGCATTTCCGCTGAGCTGCAGCATCTCCTCCAACTCCTCCGGGGACGCTTGCGCGATCGCAGCAGACACAGTCCCTTCGGCCTCCGCCGCGCTGGGCTTGGCCGGGGCGCTGCTCAACTCGATCGCCCCCACGATCATCCGTTCCCGTGACTGCACCCGCTTCTTCTCCAGGCTGTAGCTCGCGGTCCTTTCCTTGTGGACGCCACCGGCTGCAGCCAGGGCCAACTCCTCGGAGATCGGCATGGCCGAGCGCAGGATCGAACCCGTCCCGGACTTCCTCGCGGAGGCCGACTCGCTGCGCCCGATATCCGCCACCGCGAACCACTGCTCATTATGTGGCGCATCCACCCCTGGCATGCCCTTCGGGATCACCGCCCCGGTGCCACCCACGGTCAGCACCCGTTCCGACCCAGGCTCAACGCGCCGGGCGAGCAGATCCGGCCGCGCGCACGCGATCGTGTAGGCGATGGCGTCCTCCCCGGTCAGCGGATCGCTGAGCTCACGTGGGGCGTGTGGCTGCAACAAACGGACGAGCCTGCGCGCCGCCGGGTCCTTCGGCGAAATATCCCGGATTGCTGCGGCCGGGGCACGCTGGGAGCTGGCGACGTCCAAAAACTGCAGCACACGGGCCACGAGCTCCACCGGGACGCGCCGGCTGGCGAGTAGGCCGCCACGGGCGTGGCGCGGATCGAGAGGGAGCGTGACCAGCAGCTCCCCGAGTTCGGTGATGTTTCCGTCGGCGTCGATCGCCCCCAACTGGCGCAGCGTGGCAGCGGCGGCAGCGGCGTTGTTCTGGGGGAAGGGGTCCGGCAGCGCGAGGCCATCGCCCATGGGCGCGCCCCAGGCGGCGACGTCCAGCAGCGCGCCGGTGAGGTCGCTGGTCTGGATAGCGGGGGCGGCGAACTCCGGCAGTCGGGCCCACTCATCCGCGCTGATCAGCCGGAACACCGTGCCTGGCCCCTCGCGGCCTGCACGACCCGCCCGCTGGACGCAGCTGGCCTGGGCGGCGGACTCCGTGACCAGCACGGACATGCCACGGGAGGAATCGCGCCGGGACACGCGGGACAGGCAGGTATCCACGACGACACGCACGCCTGGCACGGTGATCGAGGATTCGGCGACGTCCGTGGCGAAAATGACCCGGCGGGAGGCGTTAGCGCTGGTGGCGCCGCGCGGATTGACGATCTCGGCCTGCTGTTTCGGGCTGAGCTGGCCGTGCAGGGCGAAGGCAGCAAGTTCGGGGGAGTCGAATTGTTGCGCGAGCAGCTCGGTGCCACGGATGGTCGGGACGAAGGCCAGGATGTCGCCTTCGGTGGTTTCCGCGAGCGCGCGGCGAACTCCGGCGGCGATGAAGGCCTCGATGGAACCGGGCTGACCGGGCCGGCTATCGCTGCGCCGGTGGGTGATGGAATCCGCCGCGGCGGCGTAGTGGATATCCAGCGGGTAGATCGGGGCGGGCACGTGCACCACCGCCTCCGGTACCCCGAGCAGATTCGCGAAACGCTGGGCGTCCACCGTCGCGGACATCGCCACAACAAGCAGGTCATCGCGCAACTCCCGCAGCTGCGCGGCGATGGCGAAGACCAGGTCGGACTCGATGTGGCGCTCGTGCACCTCATCCACGACGATCGCGCCCACCCCAGGCAGGTCGGGGTCCCGCAGCATGCGGCGGAGCAACACGCCGGGGGTGACCATCTCGATGCGGGTCTGTTTCGATACGCGGGAGTCTCCGCGAACCGTATAGCCGACTTCTTGGCCGAGTTCGGTGCCACGGAGCTCGGCGAGGCGGGACGCGGCAGAGCGGGCGGCCACGCGCCGGGGCTGGGTCACGATCACGCGCTGGTCAGGCTCGATCAGCGTGGCATCGGCGAGGAACTGTGGTGCCAGGGTGGTCTTACCCGTGCCCGGCGGGGCGTGCACCACCGCCGCACCGAATTCCTCGAGCGCGCTGAGCAGGGCAGTGCGGCCGGCGGAAAAGGGGAGGACAGGCGTGGGAGTGCTAGACATGTTGCCTATCAAACTAGCCCACGGTATTACCCGGTTGTGGTGGCTGCCGGGGTGGAAGAGTGCGGCCCGTTACCGTGGATCCGACGCGGCGCGCCTAGTGCACGGAGGTGCGTAGCACGCTGAGCAGGCCGTCGGCCTGGCCGATGACGTTGTCGCAGAGGACGAAGAGCAACAGCGAGACCAGGGCCACGGCAACGAACGAGACCACCACGAGGGTCCACGTGACGGTGAGCCACAGCCGTGGGGCTGGATCCTCACCATCGCAATAGTAGGGAAGCGTCGCGTGGGGTGCGGGCATATCCTGCGGTGCGGTATCGATGGGCTGGCCGTCGGAGGTGAGGAAGCCGCCGAGCGCGGGGAGGGTTGCCTTGAAGGTGCCGGTATCGCGTGGCTCGTCGTCCTCATGGTCCTTCGCTGGGCGGGGGCGATTCATCGATGGTGTGCTCATCGTTAGTGAGGCCCTCCTCTTGCCTGGCGAACTGTTCTTTGAATTATTGGTCGATAACGCGTTAAAAGGGGCTCCTGTTGCTTTCTGGGCTGGCCACCGTCTGGCAGCGCGAACAGAAAAGAAGCACCCGGGATAGTGAGCTGATTTTAGCTATATGAATACCATTTCCGCAAGCGTGGAAATGGGGGTAGTTTTCCGGAAGTTTCGATGCGCAAAAGTCCCTGAACAGCAGGTTTGAGAATTATCCGACGCTGTGGCGGGGTTGAATTATGCAACAAAGGTGGGGCGATGTCTGCCTCGGCCGCTAGTGTTCACAACGAAGTGCACAGCGATCCGCGCGGGGCGTAGGCCGCGAGCGGCGAGTCAACACTTCGCACAGCCTAAACTCAAGGGGGAATTATGGATAAGCACTCATCTGACAACCAACGCCAGCCGGTCACTACCGCTCGCGGCAACATCATCGACGCGGACGGCGTGGTTCGCCCACCCTGGGCCATGCGCTCCGATCTAGAGCGGGAGTACTTCGACGAGGAATGGGGCCGCCCCATCATCACGGAGTCCGGCCTGCTCGAGCGGATCTGCCTCGAGGGTTTCCAGTCGGGACTATCGTGGGCGACGATTCTGCGGAAGCGTCGCGCTTTTCGGGACCACTTCTTTCTTTTCGACGCCACCCGCATCACGGCGATGAGCGCCGAGCAGCGCGCGGCGGCCCTCGAGGACCCCGCGCTGATCCGTAACCCGCAGAAGCACGCCGCGATTTACCGCAATGCCGAGGCCACCATGGCCCTCCGGGAGGACCCGGAGTTGCAGGAGCTGCCCGAAAAGCACCCTGCGCGGGAGATTCTGGGCGGGGCGGTGCGCCGCCTGCCCGCCGGTTTGCCGGTCCTGATCTGGTCCTATGCCCCAGCCGAGCACCAGCCCCCAGCACACTTCTCGCAGACGCCTTCGGAGTCCGCGGAGTCGGTGGCGATGGCCGCAGAGCTCAAGCGTCGCGGCTTCACCTTCGTGGGGCCGACGACCTGCTACGCACTGATACAGGCCATCGGGATGGTTGATGACCGGGTGCCGGAGCCGGAAGCAGAGCAGCCCTAGAGGTAGCCCTAGCGGCGGCTCTAGAGGCGGGCGGCGAGCTCCACGGCCTGCCGGATCGCGCGCTTGGCGTCCAGCTCCGCGGCGACATCCGCGCCACCAACGATGTGGACCTTCTGCTCCGCATCGCCGCTGGTGCCGTCGGCCCGATCCGGGCGGACGGACTCCTGGCCGGTGCACAGCACAACGGTGTCGACCGGGATGACCACTTCCTTGCGCTCCTCGCGGATGGCGGTCTCAAGGCGGGCGAGCTCCTCGCTGTCCTTGGCCTTCTTCGCCTTGGCCAGCGCCTTCTGCAGCTCCTTGACGTCCTGGGCGGGCACCGTGATGTGCAGGCCCTCGGAGTCGAGCTTCTCGTAGGTCACGCCCACGATCTGCTCCACCCCGGCCATCGCCACTGCTGCGCGGTGCACCCAGCCGGTGGTCTTACCCAGCCCCCGGCCCATGCGGGTGATCTTGCGCTGCAGCATGGTGACCTTGCGCAGTGGGTGTGGGGGGTTCGGTCGGGTCAGGTTCGCGCGCACCTCCGGGTCGGTGGATACGCCCCACTGCTCGTTCCACTCGCGGATGGACTGCGGCTGGCCACCGCGGTCCTCCACCAGGAACTCAGTGACGTCGTAGCCGATGCCGCCCGCGCCGATGACGGCGACGTTCTTGCCGGCCTCCTTCTCGCGGCTGAGCAGCTCCGCGTAGGTCATAGCGCTCACACCATCGACCTCGCCGCGCAGTGCCTCCGCCAGGCCCGGGAACTCCGGGATGCGCGGGGTCACGCCGCTGGCCACCACAACCTCGTCGAAGCCAGCCTCCAGCAGCTCCTCAGGGGTGCGCGGGGAGCCCAGGTGGATCGGCACCTCGCGCTTGGCCAGGCGGGCCTGCACGTTCTTCAGCGCCTCGACGAACTCCTCCTTGCCAGGGATCCGCATGGCCAGCTGGAACTGGCCGCCGACCTTATCGCTGGCCTCGAAGATCTCCACGTGGTGGCCGCGCTCCGCCAGGGCCTCCGCCCCGAATAGGCCAGCCACACCAGCGCCGATCACGCCCACCCGCTTCGCAGTCCGGGTCGGCAGCAGCTTCAGTTCCGTCTCGTAACCCGCGCGCGGGTTGACCAGGCAGGTCGCCCGCTCATTGGTGAAGGTGTGGTCCAGGCAGGCCTGGTTACAGGCGATGCAGTGGTTGATCAGCGCGTCCTCGCCCGCGGCGGCGCGATTGACGAACTCAGCATCCGCCAGCATCGGGCGGGCCATGGACACGAAGTCGCCGAAGGGTTCGCCGTCGGTGCCCTCCGCAGTGCCATCCGGGCTGAAGGAACCATCGAGCAGCTGCTCTGCGACCTGGGGGGTGTTAATACGGTTGGAGATCACTACCGGTACGTCCACGACCTTGCGCAGCTCCGCCGTCGCCCAGGCGAAGGCACCACGCGGCACGGAGGTGACGATCGTCGGCACCTGCGCCTCGTGCCAGCCGATACCGGAGCTGAACATGTCCACCCCGGCAGCCTGCAGCTGGCGAGCCAGCTCGTGGATCTCCTCCTGGGTCTGGCCGCCCTCGACCAGATCCAGCACGGAGATGCGGTAGTCGAGGATGAAGTCCTCAGGGACCGCGGCTCGCACCGCCTTCACGATCTCGATGGGGAAGCGCATCCGCTTCTCCGCGGAACCACCCCAGTCATCGGTGCGCTGGTTCGTCCGCTCGGCGAGGAACTGGTTGATCAGGTAGCCCTCGGAGCCCATGATCTGCACGCCGTCGTAGCCGGCCTCTTTGGCATACTTCGCCGCCTCGCCATAGGCCTTGATCGTTGCGCGGATCTCCTCGTCGGAAAGCTCTCGGGCCGGGAACGGGGTGATCGGGGACTGGGACGCGGACGCGGAGACCGACATCGGGTGGTAGCCGTAGCGGCCGGCGTGCAGCAGCTGCAGGATAGCCAGCGCACCACCGGCGTGGGTGGCTTCAGTGACCTGGCGGTGGGCGTCGGCGATCTCCTGAGAGTTGAAGGGCTGACCAAAGGGTGTCAGGTTGCCTTCCAGCACGGGCGGATAGCCACCAGTCACGATGGCTGCGACGCCGCCCTTCGCGCGTTCGCGGAAGAACTCGGCCAACTTCGGCGCGTCCTCGAGCTTGTCCTCGAGGCCGGTGTGCATCGAACCCATGATCACGCGGTTGCGGAAAGTCTTGCCGCCAACCTCGAGGGGCGAAAGCATCGTCGGGTACTGGGATTCTCCCGCCGCACCAGAATCGGCGGAAGAGCTGGAAGCGTTAGTGAATGCGGGGCTTGTCATGCTGTTGATTTTGCCCCAGTAACGAGGTGAAGATGCGCAAATGCAATAAAAAGGAAAGCAAAAACGACTCGCCCAATCCGGCACCGTAGGATGGGCAGCATGCAGCAAGAATTACCTGTCGTTCCCATCCGTGACGCCGAGATCCGGCTGGGGCAGTTCCTGAAACTCGCCAACCTCGTGGAGACCGGAGGGATGGCAAAGGACGTCCTCGCCGAAGGGGCAGTGTCGGTTAACGGCGCAGCTGAAACCCGCCGCGGCAAGGCCCTGCGAGACGGCGACCAGGTGATAATCACCGACCCCGAGACCGGCACCACCGTCGGCGCAGAGGTCGGAGCGAATGGCCGCGGTGCTGCCGATAGTGAAAACCTGGCTGAAGAGGACGACCTTGGGGAGTTCTTCGATGAAGCCACCGCTGATGACGACTTCGACCCTGAAAAGTGGAGGAATCTCTAATGCCCGCTATGCAGGCACAACCAGGCATGCCACTGTGGCTGGACCTGGCGACCACCGATATCGATGCCGCGAAGCGCTTTTACGCCGAGCTCGTGGGCTGGGAATACCGTGAGCACGGCCAGGGCTATGCCGTCGCGACGAAGAATGGCATGCCCGTCGCCGGAATCGGAGCCATCCCGGAGGAGAAGATCTCCATGTGGGGGCTGGCGCTCTACACGCCGAACGTCACGGTCGCGCACAACGCTGCCGTCAACGCTGGTGCCCGTTCCGTCTTGGAGCCGCGGGTGCTCGGGGCTCCGGAAGGGGAGGGCACTGATGACGAGACCGACCGCGGCGAGATGGCCGTGGTCATCGACCCCAGCGGGGCGGCTATCGGCCTGAAGAATCCTGCGGATGAGCACGCACTCTTCGCCGCGGGTGAACCGGGCACGCCGGTGTGGCACGAGCTCATGGTCGGCCAGGCCTGGGACGAAACCCTGGAGTTCTACCACGAGCTCGCCGGCTGGGACATCCGCGTAGATAAGAACTCCGACGGTAGCCGCTACGCACTCGGCGAGTTCGAGGGAGCAGCGCTCGTCGGGCTGTGGGACACCCAGGAGATGCAGCTGCCCTCCATGTGGACGCTGTACCTGGGGGTCGCGGATATCGACGCCGCGGTCGATACTGCCCGCGGGCTGGGCGCCCAGATCATCCGGGAGCCCTATGAGTCCGAGTTCGGTCGGGTCGCCACAATCACCGACCCCACCGGCGCACTGCTGAACCTCACTGAGGTCGAGGAGTACGTCCCGGACGAGACCGAGGACTTCGAACCCGACCTCTTCGCCGACCTCTAGGCCGGGTAGCTACCAGATGGTCACGCGCTGGTCCTCGGCCAGCCACATGCCATCGGCCTCGGTGACCTCCCAGGCCTGGTAGAACTCCGGGATATTCGACGCGACCACGTTGCAGCGGAACTCTGCCGGCGAGTGCGGGTCGATGGAGATGTACTGGGAGGACATCTGCGGGCGGATGGCCGTCTGCCAGACTCGCGCCCACTGCAGGAAGACGTGCTGCAGGGCCTCCCGGTACTCCGCGCTGGGCCCCTCGGGTGTTTCAACCTCGACGCCCTGGTCGCTCAGGTAGCGGCGCAGCGCGACGATGGCGATCCCCAGGCCCCCGAGGTCGCCGATGTTCTCGCCCAGGGTGAAGGAGCCGTTGACCTTGTGCGCGGTCTCGCCGCGCTGCTTCAGGCCGGTTGGCACGAGACCCTCGAACTGCGCGACGAGCTTGTTCGTGAGCTGCGTGAACGCCGCACGGTCCTCCTCGCTCCACCAGGAGTGCAGGTTGCCGTCGCCGTCGAACTTCGAGCCCTGGTCGTCGAAGCCGTGCCCGATCTCGTGACCGATGACCGCACCGATCGCGCCGAAGTTGCTGGCGGCGTCGGCGTCCATGCTGAAGAACGGCGGGCGCAGGATCGCGGCGGGGAAAGTGATGTCGTTCATCACCGGGTTGTAGAAGGCGTTGACGGTCTGCGGGGTAGCAAACCAGGTCGCGGGGTCCGTGGGCTTGCCCAGCTTGTTGATCTCGTAGTCGTGGTTGAAACGGCTGGCCGCCCGCACATTATCCAGCAGCTCTGCACCGCCGGCCGCGAACTCTAGACCATCGAACTCGCGCCACTTCTCCGGGTAGCCGATCTTCGCGCGGAACTTACCCAGCTTCACCAGCGCCTTCTCGCGGGTGGCGGGGGTCATCCACTCCAGGGTGGAGATGCGTTCGCGGTAGGCCTCGATGAGGTAGTTCACCAACTCGAGCATCTTCTCCTTATATTCCGGCGGGAAGTGCTCGGCGACGAACTTCTTGCCGACCTCCTCGCCGATCGC
>JBHWRM010000012.1:0-7959 GCA_043426695.1 Corynebacterium sp.
GGTGAAACGCAGTTTTCCGGCGCTGACCCCCCGTTTCAAAAGTTTCTTTAATCCCGGTTCATAGAACGGGGATTTGCCAGCGTTGAGCCTTTCGACTTTCGCTGGATCGGTATCCACCCCCAGCACGTCATGGCCGAGCTCGGCCATGCACGCTGCGTGTGTTGCTCCCAAGTAGCCGGTGCCGACAACAGTCATCCGCATGCCCCACACAATACGCATATCTGACGACACGGAGTCGGGACTGTTTTTTAGAATGCTCTAGCTGGATAAACGGTGGGTCTAGGCATGCGAGGCGCCCCTAGTCGGTGATTCCTTGCTCCTTGAGCCAGTCTTTAGCGATGGTGGCTGGCTCCGCCTTTTCCTCGCCTGAATTACGCCGGTTCATCTCCAGCAGAGCTCGAGTGTTCAATTTTTCTTGGACCTCGTTAATCACGTCGCGGGCTTCCTCCACGACGCTTTCTTCACGTAGCAGAGGCACCACATTTTGCGGCAAAATCAGGCGCTTTGGGTCCTTGAGTTCAACAAGTTTGACTTCCTTGCCGTTTTTATCGAGTGCCGGGGAGGTGGTGTAAATATCCGCAACATCCACGGTGCCGTTCTTCAGCGCTTCGACAGTCAGTGGGCCACCAGAATCGGAAATAGCGTGGAAGGAAATCTTATCTTTCGGCAGGTCGTAGAAGGATTCCAACCCATCGGGACCGTAGGGCCGAGATTCAAGTTCGGGGTTCCCTGCGAGGGTGAGCTTTCCTTCCGTGGTGAGCTTTTTCAGGTCATCCAATGTCGCAAGCTGGTGTTGGCGTGCCAGGGTCGAGCTCACCCGGTATGAATCCTTAGATTCAGCGGAGGCTTTCTCCCCCAATGAAACACCCTCTGGGAGCGACGCTTCAAGAGTGGAATAGACCTCTTCCGCGGAGGCTCCCGGCTTCAGTTCTTCGCCATCTGTTGCCTCGTTACCTGCCTGATAATACTGAGCTGCATTCCCGCTATATTCGGCGATGACATCGATCTCGCCCTTCTCTAGCGCGGTGAGGTAGACATCGCGCGCCCCAATATTGGCCTGTCGGCGGACCTGAAAACCGGCCTGCTCCAAGGCCTGAGCGTAGAGCTCCCCGATGATTTGGCTTTCCGGGAAGTTCGCCGACCCGACGACGATCTCCTCCCGGCCATCAGCATTAGTGGCCAACGGATCTTCGTCACTGCATGCTGCGAACGTGGTGGCTAGCGCGGCTGCCACGCTGAGCGATAGGACTTTTTTCTTCATAGAATGCTCCTTGAATTAACGCCGGTCTCCGGCATGGAATGGCACGGTGGCTGTTTCTGTCCTCGACGCGTTCTCCTCATCCACAGTGCGGGACGGTGAAATCGCCCGACGTAGGACCAAGGCACCGACCGCTGCCAACAGGCCCTCTACGAGCAACGCGAGAGCAATCACGGTTATGGCGCCAGCCAGCACCATCGGGTAGTCCCTCGTCGCCAACCCATCGAGGAGATAGCGTCCGAGGCCACCTAGCCCGAGGTAGCTGCACAGCGTGGCTGTTGCAATGACTTGCAGGGTTGCGGACCGGACGCCGTCGAAGATTGAAGCGCGGGCGAGTGGGACCTCGACCTGACTAAGCACCTGCCATTCAGTGTGTCCCACCGCTCGGGCTGATTGTGTGATTTCGGATGGAATGGCCTCCACCCCGGCATATGCTCCAGCCAAAATCGGTGGGATGGCGAGTATCACTAGAACGATCGTTGCCGGTATTTCTGGCCGCCCTACCCCATTTGGCAACCACAGAGCCAGGATTGTGAGAAGTCCCAGCGATGGGAGGGCCCGGAGGGCACCGGATACGCCGACTACCGCAACACGCCCCCGGCCGCTATGTCCGATCAGAAGCCCGGCGGGGATAGCGATAAGCGTGGCGAATAGCATCGCCACGGCGGTGATCGCCAGGTGCTCGCCGAGGCGCATACCTATCCCATCGGTGCCATTCCAACTGGCAGGGTCGGTCAGAAAAGCCCACGCTTGTTGGAGCATTACACCCCTGCCTTCCGTCGCCAGGGCATAACCAGCCGACCGATCGCGAGCAGCACTAGATCAAAGAGCACTGAGAGCGCGACGATGCCGAGCACACCTGTGAGAATTTGGGTGGGGAAGCTTCGAAGGAACCCCTCGGTGAGGAGATTGCCCAAGCTGGACACACCGACCAGCGCCCCGACGGATACCAGGCTCAATGTGGATGCGGAGACCACCCGCATTCCCGCCAAGATCGCCGGTCCTGCCAGCGGAAGATCAACCGTCCAAAATTTTTGCCAGGGTGAAAACCCAACCGCATCGGCGGCCGCTGCAACGCGCCCATCGCTTCCATCGAATGCCTCCGCCACGACCCGCGTCTGCAGCGCGATGCCGTAGAGCAACAGGGCAATAATCACATTGATCGGGCTCAGAATCGAGGTGCCCAAAACGAGAGGCAGCACAACGAACAGGGCCAAGGAAGGTACGGCGTAGAGCAACGCTGAGACCAGCACCACGCCCGCGCGACCAAGGCCCGCCACCCGGGCCACTATCGATGGTGACGGGGCAGCGCCTGGCCCTTCCTTAGCTGCGCGTTGACCCAGACGATGTGCGAGGTAGCCCAACGGCAGCGCGACCATAAAGGTCCCGAAGATGGCAGGAACAGCAAGGGCCACATGATCCCACGCAAGGTCCGCAATAGCGGATCTGTTCTGGCTAATCCAGCTGGTGTTGAGCCCCATTAAGGTGTGTCCATTTCGCCTGGGGTGTGGGGATCCAGAATTCCTACGAAGGCACCCCGGTCATCAACGGCGAATCGACGACCATCGGCGGCCTGCCGGACCTCAAGCGCGGCGCGCGTGACCCCCATGAAGCGCTCAGTAAAGCTATTGGCTGGTTCCATCGCCAGCTCCTCGGGACCGCCTACCTGCGCAAGCTTTCCACCCTTTTGCAACAAGGCGATCCGGTCCCCGAGTGTCAACGCCTCGGTCACATCGTGAGTGACCAAAAGGATGGTCTTCGCCAAGTCCTCCTGGAGCGCCAATAATTGATCCTGCAGTCCCCGCCGCACAATCGGATCCACGGCACCGAACGGCTCATCCATGAGCAAGATGCTCGGATCCGGGGCCAGAGCTCGAGCCACCGCCACCCGCTGCTGCTGCCCTCCCGAAAGCTGATTCGGGAAACGTGACATGAGCTCAGGTCCGAGCCCGACCCGCTCTGCGGCGTCGAACGCCCGTTGGCGGGATTCAGTCTTCTTCACCCCATTGAGCCGCAGCACAGTTGCGATATTGTCCGCCACCGTCCGATGCGGCAGCAGCCCAGAATGCTGCAGAACATATCCGATCGAGCGTCGGAGTTGAGTGGCGTTTTCCTCCCGGACGTCCCTGCCGTCGATGGCCACCGTGCCGCTGCTCGGGGTGACGAGCTGGTTTACGCATTGCAGCAACGTCGTTTTACCGCAGCCGGAAGAACCCAGCAGGACCGTGATCTTGCCGCTTGGAGCTTCGAGGGAGAACCGCTCCACCGCAGGGGTATCTTGTCCCGGATATTGCACGGTGACGTCGCTAAAAGTAATCACACCACTCGAGCCTATAGACCCGCTGGACCCCATGCAGCGGACTGGAGAAGGCTCGCCGAAGAGACGAGTGGCGCCGAGCTGGAGGCCGTTAGTTACGGAAGTTCAGATAAGCCTTCGACGGGGTCGGTCCGCGCTGGCCCTGGTACTTCGAGCCCACCGCGCCCGAACCATAGGGGTTTTCGGCGGGACTGGAGAGCTTGAAAATCGCCAGCTGACCGACCTTCATCCCCGGGTACAGGGCGATCGGCAGGTTCGAGGTATTGGAGAGCTCCAGGGTGATGTGGCCGGAGAAGCCCGGGTCGATGAAGCCCGCCGTGGAGTGGGTCAGCAGCCCCAGACGCCCCAGCGAGGACTTGCCTTCCAGGCGACCGGCCAGGTGGTTGGGGATCGTGAATTTCTCGAGGGTCGCGCCGAGCACGAACTCCCCCGGGTGCAGGATGAAGGGCTCCTCGCCCTCTACCTCTACGAGGGTGGTGAGCTCTTCCTGCGGCAGCTTCGGGTCGATGTGGGTGTACCGGGAGTTATTGAACACCCGGAACAAGCTATCCAGCCGGACGTCCACAGAGGAGGGCTGCACCATCGAGGCGTCAAAGGGCTCGATGCCGAGTTGACCGGCGACGATTTCTGAACGGAGGTCACGATCTGAAAGAAGCACGTCTCCCAGTTTAACTGAGCAGCCCGCAGCGAACCCCACCTGCCGTTGAGCGGGGCTCGGATTGGGCCACCGAGCGACAGTTGGCGTGCGACCACCGTGCAGCAGCCAACGCGACGCTAACGGCCTGGCCTTTTGGCTGCTCCCCGGCGCGTGCCCTATACTTAATCGCTAGTGTCCACGACACATTTGCCGATGTAATTCAATGGTAGAATGTCAGCTTCCCAAGCTGAATACGCGGGTTCGATTCCCGTCATCGGCTCATCCCCCCGGTGCGCGCGACAGCGCACCGGGGGTTTCGCTATCCCGAGCCCGAAAATCCAGACCTCCCCGCTACACTCATATCCACCATCACCCTGCCGAATCCCTACCGGCAGGCCGGGCGCCGGGACGAGGTTGACGTCCTAACACTAAGAGCGCCCCGGGGGCGCAGAAGGAAGGACCACGAAGATGGCGCAGCAGCAGGCCAGCCAGCAGGAAAAAGAGCAGGCCAGCGAGCAGGGGCTGACGCGAATCAGCGACGCGGACAATCCCTACCCGGTGCCGGAGGAATACCCGGAGTATCAGCCGAAAAACGATACGACGAAGGGGCAGCGCAAGCTCTCCGTCTACACCGCCACCGACGCCCTCTTCATCGTCATCACCCTCGCCCTGACCGCCTGGTACCTGGCGCTGATGATCCTCAACGGCTTCAACATGGAAACCAAGAGCCTGATCTGGGTGATCTGGTGGTTCCTCGTGCTCGCGTACCTCTCCCTGCCGCGCATGCACCAGCTTTTCACCTTCGTCTACGTGCCGGACTACTTCGTCGCCCGCGCCCGCACCTCGGATGGGCTGCTGGGCGACCCGGTGAATATTGCGCTCCACGGCTCGGAGGAGGACATCCACGCGGTGCTGCTCGCCGCGGGATGGACGAAGGCGGACAAGATCACGCTGCGCTCCAGCTGGAAGATCGCCGTATCCAGCGTGTTCCGCAAGTCCTACCCGGCCGCACCGGTCAGCCCGCTGGTGATCTTCAAGCGCTCGCAGGCTTTTGCTTACCAGCAGGAGGACTCCGGCAGCGCGTCCAAGCGCCACCACGTTCGGCTGTGGCGTACCCCGGATGATTGGGCGCTGCCCGGCGGGGAGAAGGTCCCCTGGATGGCCGGCGCGACCTATGACCGGGGCGTGGGGCTGTCCAGCTTCACCGGCCAGATCACCCACAAGATCGACGAGGACACGGACGCCGAGCGCGACTACCTCATCGGCACCCTGCAGTACGTCGATCCGGAGACCACGGTGAAGATCCTTCCCGACTTCTCCTCTCCGTACATCTGCCACAACGGCGGCGGGGACAAGATCGTCACGGATGGTGACCTTCCGATTGTCGACGTCACCGGCGCGGCCGAAAGGCTCGCTGACGTCCCCGAAGTGCGCGACGGCGTGCAGACGCGCAAGGAGGAGGCAGAGGCCAGCCGCAAGCGGGACAAGGAGCTGCCACCTGCCGAGATGAACATCGTCGGTGCGCTGACCGCCATCGTGGCGATCTTCACCGCGTGGCGCTCCGGCACCCAGCTGGCGAACATCGGCTGGGTGACTGGCTCGCTGAAGCAGACCTGGGTGCTCTACGGGCACTTTGTCGGGGCGCTCGCGGCGCTGCTGTTCCTGGCCCTGACCTTCATGCGCATCCGGTGGGCGCGCGTGCTGCTGATGATCACGATCACACTGATCTCCGTTGGCGACCTGTTGGCTGCCGGCACCTCCGAACACCACGTGGCCAGCAACCTCTTTATGGTGGCGGTCGCGCTGGTGCTGGTGATGAGTATTTCCTCCGAGAGTTCCAGGCGCTGGGTCAGCGGCGACCGGGCGGACAAGGTGGTCAGCTACAACCTGCGCCACCCCAACCGCGGAGTATCCGTGGAGTAGGCAGCGCCACCCGCGAGCAATATTCAGCAGGAACGGCCCCGGGGAACGCCCCGCCCCAAGGCATTCCGCAACGAAGAAAGGTTCAGCATGGCCGACGCACCGTCCCCCGGCCCCCAGAACGCCCGGAACACCCAGGGCGCCCGAGCCTCCCAGAGCCCTCGCACACCCGTGGAGCCGAACCGGAACTTCGTGGGTTCCCGGCTGCGGCAGTTGCGCAAGGAGCGCGACATCTCGCAGGCCCAGCTCGCCACAACCCTGGGACTATCCGCGAGCTACGTCAACCAGATCGAGCACGATCAGCGCCCCCTGACCCTGGCGGTGCTGCAGAAGATCACCAAGGCCTTCGGCGTGGACGCCACCTTCTTCGCCAACGAGGACTCCCTCCGCCTGCTCGCCGAGGTCCAGGACGTCATGGCAGACCGCGATATCTGGCCGACCCCGGTGGATGTCACGGAACTGGCCGACCTGGTGCGCCACCACCCCGCCATCGCCCGCGCCATGGTGGACATGCACAGCCGCTACCGGAACGTCTCTGACAAGCTCACCCTGGCTACGGAGGAGCGTCTGCAGGGCTCTGCGGTGCTGTCCATCACCCCGCGTGGCGAAATCTTCGGGCGCGCCTCCGGACCGGAGGCCTTCTCGATGCCGCACGAGGAGGTTCGGGACTACTTCTACGCCCGACAGAACTACGTGGACGTCCTGGACGTTCAGGCCGAAAAGCTCGCCAAAAAGCTGAACCTCGGGGCCACGCAGATCCGCCACGCGGAGGCGATCCTCGTCGACCGGCTCACCGATAAGCACAACGTAACGGTCACCTACTCCCGGGACATGGGGGACACGCAGCACAGCTTCGCCCCGGAGACGAAGCGGCTGTACGTCTCCGCGATGATGCGCCCCGGGCAGATCGCGTTCCGCCTGGCCACAGAGCTGGCCTACCTGGAGGCCGGCCCGACCATCCGGTCCCTGGTGGAGCTGGGCAATTTCACCTCCGATGCCTCCCGCAGGCTGGCTTCTCGCGGTTTGGCCACCTACTGGGCAGCCTCGCTGCTCATGCCCTATCGGCAGTTCCACGCCTCCGCCGAGGAATCCCGTTACGACCTGGAGTTCCTCATGCGCGAGTACGGGGTGGGTTATGAGACGGTCTGCCACCGGCTCTCCACCCTGCAGCGCCCCAGCCTGCGTGGCGTGCCCTTCACCTTCGTACGGGTGGACCGAGCGGGGAATATGTCTAAGCGGCAGAGCGCCTCTGGACTGCACCTCTCGGGCTCGGGCGGTACCTGCCCACTGTGGAATGTCTACGAGACCTTCAGCTACCCGGGCAAGATCATGCGGCAGATCGCCCAGATGCCGGACGGTCGCACGTACCTGTGGGTCGCCCGAACGGTGAATCACCACCGCTCGGCGTGGGGGAACCCGGGCAAGATGTTCGCCATCGGCCTGGGCTGCGAACTGCGGCACGCGCAGCGCACCGTGTACGCCGATGGCTTGGACTTGGAGGACACCTCCGCGGCCACCCCGATCGGTTCCGGCTGCCGCCTGTGCCCGAGGACGACCTGCCCGCAGCGCGCGTTCCCGCCGATCGACCGGCAGGTGGATATCGACGCCCACCGTTCCTCGGTCTCGCCGTACTAGCGGCGTTCGGGCGCGGGGCGCGGTCTGTGCTGCGATGTCGCCGCCGCAGGGCCCAGGCGTGGTTGTGCCCAGGACGTTGCCGGAGCGGAGCTCGCGCCGCCACGTGACTAGTCACATGGCTCGTCGCTAGTCGCGTGGCGGCGTGATGTCGAGCGAAGTATCGGTGTTGTAGTAACCGAAGCCCGGCTCCTC
>JBHWRM010000013.1:0-3739 GCA_043426695.1 Corynebacterium sp.
TGCACCCGCGGGCGATCGTGGCCAGTGGCCCGGGTGTGGGCCACCTGGCAGTGCCGGCTGCCGACGCCCTGGAAAAGGTGCTCAAGGAGGGCACCCCGGTAATCGTGGCCTCCCGCACCGGGGCGGGGCGGACCCTGACCCACACCTATGGCTACCCGGGATCCGAGGCCGATCTGCTGGAGCGCGGCTTCATCCTCTCCGGTTCGCTCACGGCCCGGAAGGCCCGTCTGTTGGCGCACGTCCTGCTGGCAGCTGGTGCTGATACCGAGCAGCTGCGCGAGGGCTTCGCCCGTTTCGGGAGCTAGTCAATCGGGGCTGGCGCTGGGCCACACAGGGACTTGCGCTGGGCCACCCGTGGCGCCGGGGGGGCTGAGACAGGCCCCTGCACCCAGCGGGACATAGCCCCCTTCGCTGTGGCTCGGCTTATTCGCAGGCCACGCCGTCGCGGTCGCCGTCTAGACCCGGTCGGTAACCGGGCTGACCAGCGTAGATCGGGGCGGCACCGGCCGCCCGAGCCGCAGCGCAGTTCTTGTAGTACACCGCGCCACCCGACTGCGCGGGCGCCACCGGCGCTGGAGCCACTGGCGCTGGAGCTGGCTGGGCCGGGGATGGTCGCGGCTTCGGCGGCGCCGGCTGGGCTGGCTGCGGTGGCGGGAGCTGGGCGGCGCCAGGTCGCAGCAGGCCGTCGATGGCGTTCGGGCCGGTGCCGGTACCGTCCCCGGCGAGATTGATGGAGCCCGGACCGCAGCCGTCGAGAACCCAGTTGATGGCCTCCTTCTCCGCTGCGGTGACCCACAGCTGGTAGGCGTGCTTCACGTTTACCTGGATGGCGACGTACTGGCAGCGGAAGCCCTTGTTCTTCGGCAGCCAGGTCGCGGCGTCGCCGTCCCCCTTCTGGGTATTCGCCTTCCCCTGAACGGCCAATAGGTTGCGGTGGTCGTTGGCGAAGGCCTCGCGGCGCTCAGGGCTGAGCTGCTGGGCGCCCTTCTGCCAGGCGTCCGAGAGCGCCACGACGTGGTCGATGTGCACCTCATTGGAGGTCTGCGGTCCGCGCTGGAAGTTCATGACCTGCCCGGTATACGGCTCCTTGAGCTGCCCGGCGAGCACCTTGCAGCCCTTCGGGGCCGAGACCATCGTCATGTCCCGTGCCAGAACGTCATTGCGCTGGTCGCAGCCGTTGCGGTCGATGTCCTTCCACCGCTGGCCGAACTGGGAACGCTCGTAGCCGGTCTTCGGCGCGCGCCCCTTGACCGCCAGCTCGTCGAGCTTGCCACGGACGACCCGCACCGCGTCCGTGTCCTCCGGTTTCTTCTCTTCTGAGGTCGGGGACGCATCAGCGTCGGCTTTCTCCTGGGGTGGTGGGGAGGTTTCGGCCGTTTCGCTCGCCGCACTCGTGGCAGCGGAGCTACTGCCGGCGGACTCCTCGGGTTCGAGTTCGCACGCCGTGGCGAAAATCAGGCTGGCGGCGCCGAGGACCGCTAGTGCCGGGCGGAGCGCCCTAGCGGGCCTCTTCCACCGCTGGTGAAGGCTTATTTTCTTCATGGCTGGCAGCATAGCCCACGCCCCCGACAGGCTCGGCTTTCCAAGCGTGAATTAATAGAACACAGAATAGAATCAGGCCAGTCCAGCCTTGTGAGTTACCCAGCAGCCACAAGCCCGGTTCGAAGGCATAGCTCTCCTGATCCGGGTACAGGCCGTGCATCCCCAGGTAGTTGGCCACAATCACCAGCAATGCGGCGATGCGCACCGCCCGCGAGCGGGTGCAGAACACCAGTGGGAAGACCAGAACGATGCCGATCCAGTGGTGCGTGACGGCCAGCGGCCCGGCCAGGCACACCCCGAGAATCACCAGGGTCAGAGCGTGCACGCGGCGGCCGGTGCGTTCGAAGCGCCAGGCACCCCACAGGCTTAAGGCTGCGATGATGACGAAGCCCGGCTTCATGATCGCCAGCGCGGTGTCGCCGTCGACCCCCAGGCGGGCGATCAGTCCGGTCAGCGACTGGTTCGGCGGATACGGCGGCGCACCGCCCCGCTCCTCGTTGCCGAACTCAGTCGTCCAGAAATACCGGGAGGCCTCGGGGCGTAGGATCCACCCGATGACCGCGGTGAGCAGGAAGAACCCGGCGGAGCGAGCGACGGAGGCGAAGTCCTTGCGCACCAGGAAGATCAGTGCATAGGCCGCCGGAGTGATCTTGATACCCGCGGCGATACCGATCCCCAGGCCCCTGACCCGGCGTGGCGTGAAACCGAAGACATCCGCGGCGACCAGCAGGATCAGAAAGACGTTGATCTGGCCGTAGTTCAGGTGGGCCCGCACCGGCTCGAAGCAGGTGGCAAGGCCGGTCAGCCCAATCGACCAGGCCCAGAAGTAGCGGCTATCCATCGGCCCCGGCAGACCGAGCCCAGTGCGCTGCAGCCACCGCACCGCCATCGCGATGATGCCGAAGAGTGCTGCCACACTAGCCAACGTCCAGAGAACCTCCATGGTCTGCTCCCCCACCCAGGTCAGCGGGGCGAAGAGCAGGGCGGCAAACGGCGGGTAAATAAAGCGGAATCCGGAGCGGGTGTCGAAGTCCACATAGAGGTTCTCGCGGTCGATGAAGGCTTGCCCGGCATCGCGGAACACGCCGACGTCCAGCAGGTACGCGGACAGGGCGTGCTGAATAGCCCCGGTGATACCAATCGCGCCGACGATCAGCCCCACGGCCAGCACAACGGGTCCGAGCAGGCGTTGCGCTCGAACGAAATCTGGTTTCGACATGCAAAAAACCTTAGCAGCCGGAGCAATACCCCCGGTGTGTCAGCAAGCCCCGCCCGCTTATGGGAACATGAAATTTATGAATTCAGCAGTCAAGACGATCACGGGCGCCGTGGGCACGCCCTTCCAGAAGCTCAAGCTGCCGCAGAAGGTGCTGCGCGAAGGCTTCGAGAACCCCAGCCTGGCACGGCGACTGTTCAATCTATGGCCCCCGCTGCTGGGCTCCGGGGTGCACATCACGCACATCGCGGATGATTGGTCCGCCGGCCGCCTGGAGCTGAACCTGCGCTGGTGGAACCGCAATATGCACGGCGCAGGCTTTGGCGGCACGCTGTTTTCCATGACGGACGTGCTCTTCGGCACGCTGGTCATGGGCCGTCTGGGTTCGGACTATGAAGCCTGGACCCGCACCGGCACCTTTCAGTACCTCTCCCCGGGACGTCGCGGCGCCTACCTCGACGTCGAGGTCACCGACGAGCTGCTCACCTGGATGAAGGAGGTCGTCGCCGAGGACGGTTACTGCAACGTCCCTTATACCTCGGTGATCTACAACAAGGACGGCTCCGTGGCCGGCATCGGCCAACAGGATCTGCACGTCCGTCCGCGCCGTACGGGCAAGCTTGCCCACCTCAAGCGTGCACCGGAACCGAAGCACGCCACCGAGGCCCGCGGCCTGGTGCTGGAGTCCCTGGCCAACGCGGTGCTGTGGCACTGCTTCAAGCAGCAGCCAAGTGTGCTGACCTCCTTGATGAGCCGCCAGCGTCGCATCCCTGACCCGGCTGAGCAGATGCGCATGGTGGTCAGCGAGGTGCTTGAGCGCGAGGCCGCGACCCGCGAGGAACTGCTGGAACTGGGCGTGGCGGAGAAGTTCCTGGACTAGGCCCGGGGAACCAGCCGCCACTGGGCGGGGAACCGCCCTAGCGCCGACAATATAAGCCGCGCACCGACAACAAAGCCGCCGACCACGGTGAAACCTGAGTC
>JBHWRM010000014.1:0-3794 GCA_043426695.1 Corynebacterium sp.
CCACGAGGCACCACCGGCGAAGAAGTCCTACCGGCTGGCGCTGAAGGTGATGCGGAATATGGCGATCGCGCACTGCCGGGCCTACCGCCTAATCCATGGGATTCAGCCGGGAGCGCGGGTGGGCTTCGCGCACCACATGCGTGCCTTCGTGCCTGCTCAAGAGCGTAATCCGCTGCACCGGCTGGCCTCCCGGTCCAACGCATTCCTCTTCCAGGAGGAGCTGAGCCACGCGATGCTGGGCGGGAAGTTCCGGGGCGTGCTGGGCCGCCTGCCTTCGGATATTTCCCCCGGCAAGTACTACGACTATTTGGGGCTGAATTACTACTCGCGCACGGCGTCGTCGGGCTTCGAGGACGGCACGCTGCCCGGCAAGCCGGTCAATGACCTCGGTTGGGAGATCTATCCGGAGGGCCTCATCGAGTGCGCGGGCTGGATGCACGAGCGCTACCCCGCGCCGATCTGGGTCACGGAGAACGGCACCTGCGATAACGGCAGCCCGACGAGCCTGGAGAACTTCCGGTGCCGTTTCATCTACGACCACCTGGCCGCGATTAGCGCCTCTGACCTGCCTTTTGAGCGCTATTACCACTGGTGCTTTGTGGATAACTGGGAGTGGGCGGATGGCGAGGCGCAGCGCTTCGGCCTGGTGCACAACGACTACGCCACGCAGACCCGCACGCCGAAGCTCAGTGCTGAATTTTTGAGCCGGATCATCGCCGAGGGCGGAATCTCCGGCGAGGCGAAACGGGAGTTCGTCAACGCCCAGCGCTACCGCATCGGGCAGGTCCGTTCTCGGGCGACCGTAACCAGGGAGGGACGTCGTTCCTATCGAACTCGGCATCCGTAAGGGAGGTCGTTGTGTAGGACGTCGCCCCGTCGGCGTCCCGAATGTTTCACGTGAAACAATCCGCCTCAGCCTCTGCCAGAATGGAGGGAGAAGAAAGCGCCGGCTGAACAAGCCCAGGCAGAACAGGAAAGGCACGGTGCAGGCGAACAGCATGGCTCAGAACATTCCCCCAACCCCTCAGGCGGAATTCGCAGCCCTCGGCTTCTATGGGGAGCCACTGGACCAGATGATCCACCGGTCCTTCGAGGAGCAGAACCAGGGGCTTGCGAATGCGCACGGCTTCAAGATGATCTCCCCGTACATCGACCCCTCCGGTGCGCGGATGATCCGCTTCATGGGGGAGAAAAACTCCACCGTCGCGGTCTCCCTCATGCACCCCGAGACCACGGCCGCGCGGGTGGGTCTCATCAGCCCGACGGTTGCGCTCGTGGATGTACTCAACACCGAAGGCGAGATCGCCGCGCGCGTGACCTGCGCCGTTGATGATTTCTTCTCCTATTCGACGGTCTCCGGGCCAGAGGTCGTGAAGGAAGGCAAGGTCGCCGCGAACGCCGACGAGGACGGCATGATCCCGCTGGTGAACTTCTGCCTCACCGCAGCGCTGGGCGGCGGCAAGATGCACCTCTACCCCAGCGAGGCAGCCTGGCGCCAGGCCCACCAGGAGCACGTGCGCGAGGACGGTGTCATCACGAAGCCGCGGCTGATCTCTCCAGCTGCCCAGGCCTTCTTCGACGGCGACACCGACGCGATTAACCCCTGGAACCACGTGCGGATCACCGTCGCCGGGATTCGGGGCGCGACCAATGAGCTCACTGGCAAGCAGTTCTTCGTCGTTCAGGACACCCCGAATGCCCGCGGTTTCGCACTCACCGCCTGCCTGCCGGCAACCGAGGAGCTGAAGAAGCACATGCGACCGGGTGTGGTCCTGGAGGGCCCGGCCGTGCTGATGGGGCACAACGCCACGCTCGCGAATCCGGCGGTTTCCGCGCCGGAGGACGACTAAGCGCCGACCGCGCTTGTGGACTAAGCCTTGGGCCCTGCCTCGAGCACTGTCGCCTTGAGGGTGCAGGGACTGACTAGGGTTCTTAACCCTCGGCGCTAGACCTCGACCGTGGCAGCCCAGCGCTCGAAGCGGTCGGCCACGACCTGCGGCTGACGCGCCCAGCGATTGTGGCCGAGCTGCTCCACCTCCGCGGGATACTCCTCCACCGCAACGCACCCTTGCGGGAAGAGCAGGGCGAGGTTCTTCGCGGAGTCGAGGGGGCAGTCGTCGTCGTTGGAAAAGCGCGTGAGCAGGATATTCGTATCCGTATCCTTCATCCCCGCGACATAGTCCATGTCCTGGCCGTGCAGGTTTTTAAAGCTATTGCGCTGCGCGAGCTTCGTCCATTCCAGGATGTGGTTGCGCGCCTGCCGGCCGTAGTTCGCGATATCCAACAGGCCCTCCGGCTGGTAGCCGCGGGCCAGCACGATCGCGCTCATCAGCAGGGAACCGAGCTTGAGTTCGAAGCGGGTGCGTCCGGTGAAGCCCCGGTAGTACGGGGTGCCGGTACCAACACCCATATAACCCAGGACGTTGAGCTCCTTGGCCTCCGGGCGCGCCAAGAACACTGCGGCCATCTGCCCACCCATCGAGTGGGTCAGCATGAGGGTCGGGTGCTTCTCCCCCAGCTCCAAGCGGCGCTTGACCGCGCGGATGGTGCGCGGGAAGTCGGAGCTCGCGAGATCGTGATAGCCCCAGTCCTGGGTGCGGCTGGCGGCAGCGGTGGATTCGCCCTGGCCGTGCAGCTCGCCGATGGCAACGATCCAGCCGCGGGTGGCGAGCTCCTTGGCGATCGGCTCGTAATAGCGGGCGCCGACGCCGAAGCCCGGCCACAGGATGACCAGGGGTTTCTTCCCATCATGGCCGCTCTCCGCAGCGGTGCGTGGCTCGGCTGCGGTGCCGTTCTCGGCACCTGCCTGGGCCGCAGCAGGCGCCGGGTCCACCGGGCCTTCGTCGCCCACTGGCGGTGGAGTGAAGATGCGCACGGCCGTGGTGCTGCCGTCCGCCATCTGCACGTGCACCCACTGGCGGTGCACATCCTCGACGGAAACTACGTTATTTTCGCTCACCCGTCACATGATATGTGTGCCCCCGACCACATTTGGCTATATCAAGATAATGCTTTGGGCTGAGGCCACGAGCTCTTTAGAAGTGCCCCTCGCCTAGCAGAGAGCTTTAAAAAAAGCTTTCGATAGCGCTAAGACCCAAGTTTCGCCCAATAATCTTGGATCCACCCCCACTGGACCCAAAATTAGGGGCCTAATCTTGGGTTACCGGTCGGCGCCGCGCCCCCTCACGGACACCGGCTCCACGCGGAGGCCAACGCCAACGCCGACCCCCACGCCGACGGCGACCGCCCCCAGCCTTAAACCCGAACGCTAAACGTCCAGGAAACGGACGTCGCGCGCGTTGCGGGTGATGAAGCTACGGCGGGCGACAACGTCATCACCCATCAGGATGCTGAACAGCTCGTCAGCAGCCTCCGCGTCCTCCAGGGACACCTGGCGCAGCGTGCGGGTGGTGGGATCCATCGTGGTCTCCCACAGCTCCTTCGGGTTCATCTCGCCGAGACCCTTGTAGCGCTGGATGCCATCATCCGTGTCGATCTTGCGGCCCTCTTCCAGCCCCTTCTTCAGCTGCTCATCGCGCTCCCGGTCGGAGAACGCGTAACCCGGCTCGCCCTTGCTCCACTTCAGCTTGTACAGCGGCGGCTGGGCGAGGTAGACATAGCCACCCTCGACGAGCGGACGCATCAGGCGGAAAAGCAGCGTGAGCAGCAGCGTTGCGATGTGCTGGCCGTCCACGTCGGCGTCGGCCATCAGCACGATCTTGTGATAGCGCAGCTTGTTGATGTCGAACTCATCGTGGATGCCGGTGCCCAGCGCGGTGATGATTGCCTGCACC
>JBHWRM010000015.1:0-10444 GCA_043426695.1 Corynebacterium sp.
AAACCCTGGGGCCTTAATGCTCTAGACCTAAGCCCAGAACCCTAAGCCTTAGTGCAGGCCGAGGTCATCCAGCGGGACGGACGCGCCGGTGAACTCACCGTAACCCTCGTCACCGTAGAAACCGTCACCGAAGGTCGACGGCAGCGTGAACGCCGCAGCGCGAGCCTCCTCGGTCGGCTGGACCTGGATGTTGCGGTAGCGAGCAATACCCGTACCGGCCGGGATCAGCTTACCGATGATCACGTTCTCCTTGAGACCGATGAGCTTATCGGAACGCTTGTTGATCGCAGCGTCCGTCAGCACGCGAGTGGTCTCCTGGAAGGAGGCGGCGGACAGCCAGGACTCGGTTGCCAGGGAGGCCTTGGTGATACCCATGATCTCGGCGCGAACCTCGACCGGGCGGCCACCCGTCTTCACGGCCTCCTTCGACGCGGCAACTGCGTCGGAGTGATCCACCAGGGAGCCCGGCAGGTACTCCGTGGAGCCGGAGTCGATGACCGTCACGCGGCGCAGCATCTGGCGCACGATGATCTCGATGTGCTTGTCGTGGATAGCCACACCCTGATCGCGGTACACCTTCTGCACCTCGTTGATCAGGTGTTGCTGCACGCCACGGCGACCCATCACGCGGAGCACCTCGTGCGGATCCGCAGCGCCCTTCAGCAGCTGCTGGCCCATCTTCACGTGGTCACCGTCGCGGAGCGGACGCTCCACACCGCCGGTGCCCAGCGTTGCCAGGCCCTGACGCTTCGACAGCTTCTCGTACACAACCTCCTCGGAACCATCGTCCGGGATGATCGTGAGGGTGAAGAACGCGTCGTCGTCCTCGATCTTGATCTTGCCGTCCACGGAAGCGATCGGGGACTTCGCCTTCGGAACACGAGCCTCGAACAGCTCCTGAACACGCGGCAGACCACCCGTAATATCGCCACCAACACCACCGAGGTGGAAGGTACGCATCGTCAGCTGGGTACCCGGCTCACCAATGGACTGAGCAGCCACGATACCGACGGCCTCGCCGATCTCGACCTTCTTACCCGTAGCCATGGACTTGCCGTAGCAGGTGGAGCACACACCGGTGGCGGTGCCACAAGTCATGACGGAGCGAGCCTTGATCGTCTCCACGCCAGCCTTGACCAGTTCTGCCAGCTCCAGCTCGCCGATGACCGTACCTGCCTCGCAGACAACCTCGCCGTTCGCGCCGACAGCGTCAGCGGCCAGGAAGCGGCCCAGCACGGAGGTCTCGACGAAGTCCGCGCGAGCGAACTCGCCGGTCTTCTCGCCGTTGGCGTCCAGCACCGGGGTGCAGACGTCCAGGACAACGCCCTGCTTCGTGCCACAGTCGTCCTCGCGGACGATGACGTCCTGCGCGACGTCGACGAGACGACGGGTGAGGTAACCGGAGTCAGCGGTACGCAGTGCCGTATCCGCCAGACCCTTACGGGAACCGTGGGAGTTGTTGAAGTACTCGAGCACGGACAGACCCTCGCGGAAGGAGGTCTTCACCGGACGGGTGATGTAGTCACCGCGGGAGTTCGTAACCATGCCCTTCATGCCGGCCAGGGTCCAGATCTGGCGCATGTTACCGGCAGCACCGGACTTCACGATCATCGGGATCGGGTTGTCATCCGGGTAAAGGTTCTCCACCGACTCACCGACGAAGTCCGTTGCTTCCTTCCACAGGTCAACCAGGGACTGGTAGCGCTCGGACTCGTTGATCTTGCCTCGGGCCAGCTTCTTCTCGATGCGCTGTGCCTTGGCCTCGTACTCGTCCAGGATCTCCTGCTTATTCGGCAGGACCAGCACGTCGTGCATGGTGATGGTCACACCGGAGCGGGTTGCCCAGTAGAAGCCAGCGTCCTTCAGCTTGTCCACCGTCTGCGCGACGGCGATCATCGGGTACTTCGCTGCCAGGTCGTTAATGACGACGGCCTGGTTCTTCTTGTCCATCACGCCTTCGACGTACGGGTAGTTCCACGGCAGCAGCTCGTTGAACTGCACGCGGCCCAGGGTGGTCTCGGCGGTCCAGGTCTGACCCTTCTGCCAACCATCCGGGAACTGCTCCGCCTCGACCTCAGCCGGCGGGCGGAGGTGGTCGATGCGGACGTGGATCGGGGCCTGCAGGCCGAGCACACCACGGTCGTAGGCCATGATGGCCTCCGCCAGGGAGGTGTACACGCCGGTTGCCGGCCCCTGCTCGGTGGCCTCGGTGAAGGCACCCTGGCCGCCGAACTCCTCCTTACCCTTGATCAGGGTCAGGTAGTAGAGGCCGGTGACCATGTCCAGACGCGGCATAGCCAGCGGCTTACCGGACGCCGGGGACAGGATGTTGTTGGAAGCCAGCATCAGGATGCGGGCCTCAGCCTGGGCCTCGTCGGACAGTGGCAGGTGAACTGCCATCTGGTCACCATCGAAGTCCGCGTTGAAGGCCTCACAGGCCAGCGGGTGCAGCTGAATAGCCTTACCCTCAATCAGCACGGGCTCGAAGGCCTGGATACCCAAGCGGTGTAGCGTTGGTGCACGGTTCAGCATCACCGGGTGCTCGGCGATGGCCTCTTCCAGAACGTCCCAGACCTCTGGGCGCTGGCGCTCGACCATGCGCTTCGCGGACTTGATGTTCTGCGCGTAGGACTTCTCCACCAGGCGCTTCATCACGAAAGGCTTGAACAGCTCCAGGGCCATCAGCTTCGGCAGACCACACTGGTGCAGCTTCAGCTGCGGACCAACGATAATCACCGAACGGCCGGAGTAGTCCACACGCTTACCCAGCAGGTTCTGGCGGAAGCGGCCCTGCTTACCCTTCAGCAGGTCAGAGAGGGACTTCAGCGGACGGTTGCCCGGGCCGGTGACCGGACGGCCGCGACGGCCGTTGTCGAACAGCGCGTCCACGGACTCCTGCAGCATACGCTTCTCGTTGTTCACGATGATCTCAGGGGCACCGAGATCCAGCATGCGCTTCAGGCGGTTGTTGCGGTTGATGACGCGGCGGTACAGGTCGTTGAGGTCGGAGGTCGCGAAGCGGCCACCGTCCAGCTGAACCATCGGGCGCAGCTCCGGCGGGATAACCGGGATGCAGTCCAGGACCATGCCGGCCGGGTCGTTACCGGAGCGCAGGAACGCAGCGACAACCTTCAGGCGCTTCAGGGCGCGCAGCTTGCGCTGGCCCTTGCCATCGCGGATGACCTCACGCAGGGACTCGGCCTCGGCCTCGAGGTCGAAGTTGCGGATCAGGGTCTGGATAGCCTCCGCGCCCATGCCGCCGGTGAAGTAGTCCTCGTAGCGGTCGAGCAGCTCCTCGTAGAGGGTCTCGTCCACGATCATCTGCTTCGGGGCGAGCTTGACGAAGGTGTTCCAGATCTCGTCGAGGCGCTCCACCTCGCGCTCAGCGCGCTCACGGATGTGGCGCATCTCGCGGTCAGCGGCGGTCTGCACCTTCTTCTTGGCGTCGGCCTTTGCGCCGGCGGCCTCGAGCTCTGCGAGGTCCTCCTCGAGAGTCTTGGCACGGTCGGCCAGGTCAGCGTCGCGCTCCTGCTCGACCTCCTTCTTCTCGAGCAGCATCTCTGCCTCGAGGGTCGTCTGGTCGTTGTGACGAGCCTCCTCATCAACAGAGGTGATGATGTTGGCCGCGAAGTAGATGATCTTCTCGAGATCCTTCGGGGCCAGGTCCAGCAGGTAGCCGAGGCGGGACGGAACGCCCTTGAAGTACCAAATGTGGGTCACCGGAGCGGCCAGCTCGATGTGGCCCATGCGCTCACGGCGGACCTTGGACTTGGTCACCTCGACGCCACAGCGCTCACAGATGATGCCCTTGTAGCGGACACGCTTGTACTTACCGCAGGAGCACTCCCAGTCGCGGGTCGGCCCGAAAATGCGCTCGCAGAACAGACCGTCCTTCTCTGGCTTGAGGGTGCGGTAGTTGATCGTCTCGGGCTTCTTTACCTCGCCGCGGGACCAGCGACGGATGTCATCGGCCGTGGCCAGGCCAATGCGTAGTTCGTCGAAGAAGTTGACGTCCAGCACGTGGACTTCCTTTCCCCTCCAAGAATGTGGAGGGCCATTGTGGGTGAACCTAGGTCAGAATCTGAAAGTGTGCGAAGCCTTGAGCGTTAGCCGACGTCGATGTCAGCGTCTGGACGCTCATCGCGCTGCAGGTTAATACCCAGCGCTGCGTTTGCGGACTCAAGCTCGTCGTCATCATCGGAGGACAGTTCCATTGGGGTGCCGTCCGCAGCCAGAACCTCAACGTTCAGGCACAGGGACTGCAGCTCCTTGAGGAGGACCTTAAAGGACTCTGGGATACCCGGATCCGGGATGTTCTCGCCCTTCACGATCGCCTCGTAGACCTTCACGCGGCCCACCACGTCATCGGACTTGATGGTCAGAAGCTCCTGCAGGGTGTAGGCGGCACCGTATGCCTGCATTGCCCACACCTCCATCTCGCCGAAGCGCTGGCCACCGAACTGGGCCTTACCACCCAGCGGCTGCTGGGTAATCATGGAGTAAGGACCGGTGGAACGGGCGTGAATCTTCTCGTCGACCAGGTGGTGCAGCTTCAGCATGTACATGTAGCCCACGGAGATCGGGTGCTCGTATGGCTCACCAGTACGGCCGTCGATCAGCTGCGCCTTACCGAAGTCATCCACCAGGCGGATACCGTCGCGGTTCGGGCGCGAGGAGCGCAGCAGACCGGACAGCTCGGCGTTGGACGCACCGTCGAACACCGGGGTGGAGGTCAGGGAGTCGGCCGGAACGTCGTAGAGATCCTCCGGCAGCGTCTCCAGCATGGCCTTGATCTTCGGGTCGTCGGAGTTGGTGTCGACCTGCCAACCGGCCTTCGCCAGCCAGCCCAGGTGCACCTCCAAGACCTGACCAATGTTCATACGACGCGGCACACCGTGGGTGTTCAGGATGATGTCCACCGGGGTACCGTCCGGCAGGAACGGCATATCCTCCTGCGGCAGGATCTTGCCGACGACACCCTTGTTGCCGTGGCGGCCGGCGAGCTTATCGCCGTCCTGGATCTTGCGCTTCTGGGCGACGTAGACGCGGACCATCTCGTTGACACCAGCGGCGAGGTCGTCGTCGTCCTCACGGGAGAAGACGCGCACGCCGATGACCTTGCCGGTCTCACCGTGCGGAACCTTCATGGAGGTATCGCGAACCTCGCGGGCCTTCTCACCGAAGATGGCGCGCAGCAGGCGCTCCTCCGGGGTCAGCTCCGTCTCACCCTTCGGGGTGACCTTACCGACGAGGATGTCACCGTCGCGGACGTCCGCACCGATGCGGACGATACCGCGCTCATCGAGGTCAGCAAGGACGTCCTCGCCGACGTTCGGGATATCGCGGGTGATCTCCTCCGGGCCCAGCTTGGTGTCGCGGGCATCGATCTCGTACTCCTCGATGTGGATCGAGGTCAGCACGTCCTCCTCAACCATGCGCTGGGAGAGGATGATCGCATCCTCGTAGTTGTGGCCCTCCCACGGCATGAAGGCGACGAGCAGATTCTTACCCAGCGCCATCTCACCGTTATCGGTGCCCGGGCCGTCGGCGATGACCTGGCCGGCCTCGACACGGTCACCCTGGTTGACCAACGGCTTCTGGTTGTAGCTGGTGCCCTGGTTGGTGCGCTCGAACTTGCGCAGCATGAAGGTATCGCGGATGCCCTCATCGTCCATGATGGTGATGTAGTCAGCGGAGACATACTCCACCACACCAGCCTTCGGGGCGATGATCAGGTCACCAGCGTCGTACGCAGCGCGCTGCTCGATACCGGTACCGACGTACGGAGCCTCGGCGCGCAGCAGTGGCACAGCCTGACGCTGCATGTTCGCACCCATGAGGGCACGGTTGGCGTCGTCGTGCTCCAGGAACGGAATCATCGCGGTTGCGACGGAGACCATCTGGCGCGGGGAGACGTCCATGTAATCCACCTGGCTTGCCGGGACGACCTCCACGTCGCCGCCGCGCAGACGGACCTCAATCTGGTCCTCGGTGAACTTCATGTCCGCATCGAACGGCGTATTCGCCTGAGCGATGACGTGACGGTCCTCTTCATCCGCGGTGAAGTACTCGACCTCGTCGGTGATCGTGCCATCGACGACGCGGCGGTACGGCGTCTCGATGAAACCGAACGGGTTCACGCGGGCGTAAGAAGACAGGGAACCGATCAGACCAATGTTCGGTCCCTCTGGGGTCTCAATCGGGCACATGCGGCCGTAGTGAGACGGGTGAACGTCGCGGACCTCGAGGCCAGCGCGCTCACGGGACAGACCACCCGGACCCAGCGCGGACAGACGGCGCTTGTGGGTCAGGCCGGACAGGGAGTTGTTCTGGTCCATGAACTGGGAAAGCTGCGAGGTACCGAAGAACTCGCGGATCGCTGCCGAGACCGGACGCACGTTGATCAGGGAGGTCGGGGTGATGGACTCGGCGTCCTGCGTGGTCATGCGCTCGCGGACGACGCGCTCCATGCGGGACAGGCCAACCCGGACCTGGTTCTGGATCAGCTCGCCGACCGTACGCAGGCGGCGGTTACCGAAGTGGTCGATGTCGTCGACCTCGATCGGGATCTCCACGCCCTCCGGGGAGGTCATGGTGCGCTCGCCGGCGTGCAGGCGGACGAGGTACTCGATCGTGGTAAGGATGTCTTCCTCGGTCAGGGTCATCGTGCCGTCGGTGTCGCCACCGAGGCCGAGCTTGCGGTTGACCTTGTAACGGCCGACCTTCGCCAGGTCGTAGCGCTTCGGGCGGAAGAAGGAGTTCTCCAGCAGGGCCTGCGCGGAGTCGCGGGTCGGGGACTCGCCCGGACGCTGCTTGCGGTAGATCTCCAGCAGAGCCTCATCCGTGTTCTCGACGCCATCCTTCTCGAGGGTGGACATCATGATCTCGGAGAAGCCGAAGCGGTCGGTGATCTCCTGGGTGGTCAGGCCGAGGGCCTTCAGCAGGACGGTCACCGGCTGGCGGCGCTTACGGTCGATGCGGACGCCGACGGTGTCGCGCTTATCGACGTCGAACTCCAGCCATGCACCGCGGGAGGGGATGACCTTCACACCGTGCAGCGGGCGCTCGGTGGAGGTGTCGATCGACTCGTCGAAGTACACGCCCGGGGAGCGAACCAGCTGGGAGACGACGACACGCTCGGTGCCGTTGATGATGAAGGTGCCCTTGTCGGTCATCATCGGGAAGTCGCCGATGAAGACGGTCTGGGACTTAATTTCGCCGGACTGGGCGTTGGTGAACTCCGCGGTCACGTACAGCGGTGCCGCGTAGTTGATGTCCTTTTCCTTGGCCTCGTCGATGGAGGTCTTCACGTCGTCGAAGCGTGGCTCCGAGAGCGTGAGGGACATGTTTTCCGAATAGTCCTCAATGGGGGACAGCTCTTCGAGAATGTCCTCCAGTCCGCTCGTGACGCGGACTCCCTCCCCAGCCTCGGCCTGCATGCGGGCGCGCCACTCCGGGGCGCCGACGAGCCAGGCGAAGGACTCTCGTTGGAGGTCAAGAAGGCCTGGAACCTCGATCGGGGCGTCGATCTTCGCGAAAGAGTAGCGAGTCGAAGCTCCGGGGATTCCGGCCACTGAACTTGTCTGGCGGGAGACTGCCAAGATGGGTCCTTCCAGCACTAGCGTTTCTCCTTGCCTGGGTGGAGCCAGGCTGGGAAACGGTTGCGTGAGCGTACGATTTTTCGTGGTGGTCTATATCGGTGGTGTTACTCTGAACGCCGGATAAGCAGGAATGCCTAAAGGACCTTGTCAAATCCACTTTTCCGCAGTCCGTGACTGCTGGAGGGAAGCTCATTGCCAAGGCCGATTGTTGGTGAGATCATCATCTCTCAACTCGCCTGCCCACAAGGGTTCAGAATTTAACCAGCGCAACGAACTACCATATAGCAGAAGCCCCCAAATGTCCACCCCCCGTGGACACCGATCAGGCCGATAGTATCTGTCCGCTTCGGCGGGCGCAAAATTACACGCTTGTAGCCCGGCGCTTCCGTTCCCGGCGCAGCGCCACCACGAGTGCGGCGAGCAGCAGGATCACACCGGCCCAGAACACCCCACGGCCCCACTTTTCCGTGGAACGCTTCCCGCCTAGCTCGTCTGCCTGGTCCAGCATCAGGCGCTCATTGGCTTCGGTCGTGCGCCCCTCGAAGGTCAACAGCGGCTCCACCGCCTCGCCCTCGGCGTTGCGGTACTCGTCCTGGATGTGTTCCTCGATGCCGACGATCATGCCGGACTCCGGTTCCACCGCCAGCTCGCGCCAGCCACCGTGGTACAGCTCCGCGCGGTCGCCGTCCTTGACGATGGCGTTGCGGATACCGCTGTAGCGGGAGCTGACCTTTTCCGCCGGAATCTCCTGACGGAAGAGATAGATCTCCTTCTCGCCACCACTAGAGGTTTCCCGGCGCTCAGAGCCCCGGAACTCCGCCGGATAAGCCTGGCGGGCAGTCCAGTCGAAGTACTCGTAGCCCTGCTGCTTGGTATCCACAGGGAACTTCGCCCAGGACCCTTCCAGCTCCACGGCCTTCGGCGGGGTCGCCGGGGAATCCGAAACCTTGGCCTCCCCCACCGCCTCACCGTTCATCCGGTTCAGCCGGTAGCTATAAACCTGTGCGTCCAGCAGGGACTCCAGGTCATCGTCCACGTTGGTACGAGCGTTGGAGACGCCGACACGCACCGTCGCCTCCTCCTCTGTCGCCGGCTGGCCCAGTTGCATGTTGAACTGGCGAGCCACCGGCGCTTGGATGGGCTCATCCTTCCCCACGCCCAGGTAACCCGGACCCACAGTCGCGTCCTCGTCTTCCAAGGTGAAGGTGGTGTGCTGCAGTCCCAGCGGCACCGGCCGCTCCTCAGGGAAGAGCCGTGGCAGGAGCACGCCCGCCACGATCATGGCGCTGGCCAGGCCGAGCACAAACACAGCAACGATACGGGACTTCGAGTTCATGCTGAACATGCTACAACAGCCCGAGGACACGCTGTTTTTCTTTGAAAAGTAGCTCTGGGCAGCAACAAAAACCGCCCCGGCAAGGCGAACCTTGCGGGGCGGTGAATCACGCGGCCGCGGTGCGCGGCAACTGGATTACTTGAGGGAGACCTTTGCGCCTGCCTCTTCCAGCTTAGCCTTAGCTGCCTCAGCGTCCTCCTTGGAAGCGCCCTCGAGCAGAGCCTTCGGAGCAGCCTCAACGAGCTCCTTAGCCTCCTTCAGGCCCAGGCCAGCGACGACCTCGCGGACGACCTTAATGACGCCGATCTTCTTAGCGCCTGCGTCCTCGAGAACGACGTCGAACTCGTCCTTCTCCTCAGCAGCAGCGCCGCCCTCAGCGCCACCAGCAGCTGCAACAGCAGCAACCGGAGCAGCAGCGGTGACGTCGAAGGTCTCCTCGAACAGCTTGACGAACTCAGAGAGCTCGATCAGGGTCATCTCCTTGAAGGCATCCAGCAGCTCTTCGTTGGTGAACTTAGCCATAATAGGCATCCTTTCGTGTTGTGCCGCCTGGGCAATCGGCCCTGCGGCGAAGTGTTTTAAAAAGTTTTTACTGTGGTGGACCGGCTTGTGGTCCAGCGCGGTGGCACACCGTGCCCTCGCGCCCAGCGTGGCGGAACTAGTCCTTCTTCTCCTGCAGGGCAGCCGCGAGGCGTGCAACCTGGGACGCAGGAGCGTTGAACAGTCCAGCAGCCTTTGCCAAGGAACCCTGGAGAGCACCGGCCAGCTTGGCCAGGGTGGTCTCGCGGTTGTCCAGGTCGGCGATAGCCATGACCTGCTCAGCGGACAGCGCAGCGCCGTCCATGTTCCCGCCCTTGACGACGAAAGCCTCGTGATCCTTGCCGAAAGCCTTCATGGCCTTAGCTGCGTCAACAGCCTCGCCCTTGATGAAAGCAATAGCGGTAGGACCAGTCAGCAGGGATTCGTCGATCTCAATGCCAGCTTCCTTAGCAGCTAGCTTGAGCAGGGTGTTCTTGGCGACGGAGTAGGTGACATCCTGACCCAGCGCGCGACGCAGCTCGGTGGTCTCAACCACGGACAGACCGCGGTATTCGGTCAGCACGGTGGCGTCTGCTTCCTCGAAGCGTGCCTTGAGCTCCTGCAGCGCTGCAGTGTTCTTTGGATTAGCCATACTCTCGCCTCCTTCCTGATGTTCTGGTGTACGTGTGTACGTGCACCGGCGATCGAAACGAAGGAAACACTTTCACAACGACAAAGCGCCCCGTACCCGCAGGGGGCAACGGGGCGCTTCTGGAACCGCAGCTCGCTGGCGTGAAGCTAGCGGCGCGATACAAAACGTCTCGTGTTACCTGCGTGGGCCGTCATCATGACGATGATCCTTCAACCCGGGAGCGCTCACACGAGCTAGCTGAATACCTCAGCGATGCTGGAAAGCGTTTTCCCAAGTGACCGACGGTCTTCGGTGAAACTTTGAAACATATCAAAACTTCGCCTGACAGCTTAACGC
>JBHWRM010000016.1:0-19532 GCA_043426695.1 Corynebacterium sp.
CACCGACCCGCAGACCTATACCCTGCGCATCCGCAACACCAGCCCCGGCACCATCCGGGGGCTCACGCTGAGCCTGAAAACCGCCCCCGCCGCCGGCAGCCCCGCCCAGGTGCGCACCTCCCTGCTCTCCAACAGTGGCGAGTACCCGCACAGCTCCCCGGCACGCCCACTGCAGCGCAGCAGCGGCAGTCAGGTCTCCCTGGGGCCGGGCGAAACCGCCGACGTGAACGTCCGCCTCCTCCGCGACCCTTCCTTTCAGGACGACGCCACCCCAACGCCCGAGAACCCCACCGGCGAAACAGCTGGCCCAGCTGGGGCCTTGGCGCCGATGAACTTCGGGCTGCCGGACGCCGCGCAGGCCGGAACCTACCCACTGATGTTCGCCCTCGGCGGCACGCCCGGAGCCGCGGACGGCGCCGACGGTGGGGGAGAGGCCGCCGGGGAACAGGGAGCGCAGGCAACGGAACTGCTCGCCGTGACCCGCGCGACGGCCGTCGTCACCCCGGAAGAAAATAAGGAAGAAGAGGGGAGTGGTGCGTCCGGCACCCCGCTGACCTTCCTATGGCCCCTCGGTAGTGAAACCCACGCCACCCCCGGCGCGGTCGGGGATGCCCCCGAACCCGCCGAGCTCTACCTCAGCGAGGACTCCCTTGGTGAGCAACTGAAGGAAGGCGGGCGGCTGCGCACCCTCCTGGATAGCTACCGCAACGCACTGGACGGCCCCCAGGGAACCAAGATCCGCGAGGCCAGCTGCCTGGCGATCGACCCCGACCTGCTGCAGACCGTGGAACGCATGGCCGGCGGCTACCGGGTGGGCGGAAGCGCCCCGAAGCCCGTCGAGGAGCGCAAACGGCTCCGCGACTCCTGGGGAGACATCTTCAATACCAAGGATCGCTCCGAACCCGGGGCGCAGGATAAGGCCGCCGCGGCCTGGCTCGGCGACCTGCGGGAGACCGCCAAGGAGAGCTGCACCGTCGCGCTGCCCTACGGTGGAGCGGACATCAACACCACCGCCCAAGCCACCGGGCCCACCAACCCGGAGGCCGGATCCGATGCGTCCACCAGCGCGGCCTGGCTCAGCATGCACGCCCTCGGCCGGGGTGCCGCCACCATCCACGAGATCCTCGGCACCACCCCGGTGGCCAATATCGCCATCCCCAGCAGCGGCTACCTCACCCCAGCGGCCCTGCCATACCTCGCCGCCGCGAAGGTGGACCCCGCCTCGGCGGAGGCCGACCTCTCCCGCCGCTTCGAGAACACCCTCAAGGGCCAGGCGATCCTGCCCACCCTGGACCCCAAGGTGCCAGTCACCGCGCTCGTCGCGAATAACACCGTGCTCACCCAGCAGCCCGCCCAGACCCCCGAGACCTTGGGGGAGGAGGGGCAAGATCCCGCGACCCAGCAAGCTGACCAGCAGTGGAACGACCGCCTGCTGAAGCTCAACGATGCCGGCAGCCTCCGCGCGCTGCGCTACTCCGGCGACCTCGGCACCGTCCTCGCCGCCACCGGCGCCCGCCCCGACACCACGGGCTACTCCAACCCCCAATCCCGCTTCGACGCCAACGCGGACTCCGAGGCCACCCGCATGTCCACCGCCCTGGCCGTGCTCCAGCAGGAACTCACCAGCCCCGAGCCCATCCTCGCCGTCCCGCCGGGCCAGTGGGAGGTCAACGGACAGGACGCCACCGCCCTCCTGGACTACATCGAGCAGGCCTTAGCCACCGGGCAGGCCACCCCGGCCTCCCTGGACGACGCGCTGCGCCCCCGTGGCCTGAAAAACTCCGAGCTGGCGCTCGGGGAGGTCACCCAACCCTTCACGGACCCCGGGAAACCCACCGCGGCACTCGCGCCACAGCTGGCGACCCTGGCCGACCGGATCCGCAGCCTCACCCTCATGATGGTTAACTCCCGGAAGATCGCGCTGACCCGCGAGCAATTCACCCGCCCGATCCTCACCGACCTGGCGCGAGCCACCAGCAACTACGGCACCCGCAACCCCGCCGAACAGGTAGCTGCCAGCCAACTCGCCGCCGACCGGGTCGCCGGTGCCGCCGACACCGCCAACGCGCTACGCAACTCGGTGACCCTGCTGCCACCCGGCAACGTCTTCACCCGAACCTCCGAGGCCGCACCACTGATCGTCGCCGCCCAAAACGGCCTCCCGCTGCCCGTGCCGGCGAAGATCCGCTACCGCAACACCCTCGACGAGCACGCCGGGCACCCCGCCACCATCCTGGAATCCGACGCGCAGATGATCCCGGCGCGCGGCTCCCTCACCGTGTCGATCGACCTCGGTGCCGCGAACCGTCGCAGCGACCTCGACCTGTGGCTCGCCAGCCCCAACGACAAGCGAATCAGCGATTCCGTGCAGGTCAGCGTGCACTCCAGCCCCAATATCCCGCTGGATAAGATGATGCTCCTGCTCACCATCATCGCTGGTGCGGGCATCGGCGGGAAGCTCCTCCTGGACCGAACACGCCGCCGCCGCAGCCGCTAGGCCCGGAGCCGAAAACACCGTGTAAAACCCGTCACAGGCAGCGAAAACCCGCCCCGGGAGCGCGTTTCTAGTTAGGAAACGCACCCAATGTGGACGAAGATGGATTCTGTGACTAACCCAGACGTTCCCGAGGATTCCGCTGACAGCGCAGGCCACGGCAGCACGCCACCGGCCAAGCCACCCGCAGGCCAGCGCGGCCGCTTCATCGAAGCCCGCCCGCCCGCGCTGGCCCCCCAAGCGCGCGAAGAAGCCAATACCCCGGAAACAACGGACGACTACTCCTCACTGAGCGTCGCCCCCTCCCAGCACGGCCAAGAACCCGAAGACACCACGCCCGAGGCCCCAGCCGCCCCGACCGTGGACTTCCGCCGGCCCGCCTCGGAGATCCACCTGGGCAACGAGCGGCACGCCTATGACCAATACGAGTTCGGCCTCGCCGGGGAGCTCGGGCACTCCGCCGACCCAGGGGCAGACCCCGCGGGCCGCCAGTACCGCGCTAGCTCCCAACCGGCCCGCACATCCGCCCGAGCGCTCGCTGGCGCCGGGGTCGGAGCAGCCGCCGCCTCCCGCGGTGCTACATCCCACGCCGCCGCATCCCCGGGAACGGCGGGCACCAACGCCCCAGGACCAACAGCGACCCCGGCTGCCACCGCAACCGGTGGCAGCGGCGACGTCCCACCGGAGGAAGACACCCCCACGGACCGCACCGCGGCAGCCGCGGCGGAACAGGACAAGCAGAACGAACAACCCTCGGACGCCGACGTCGTCCGCACCGGCGGCTCCATGGCCATCGCGACCCTCCTGTCGCGCATCACCGGCTTCCTGCGCACCGTCCTCATCGGCTCCGCGCTCGGCGCCGCCGTCGCCTCAGCATTCAACACGGCGAACACCCTGCCGAACCTCATCACAGAGCTCGTCCTCGGCGCAGTGCTGACCTCCCTGGTCGTCCCCGTGCTCGTCCGAGCCGAGAAGGAAGACCCCGACCGCGGCGAAGCCTTCATCCGAAGACTGCTGACGATGACGTTCAGCATCACCGTCATCATCACCCTCCTCGCCGTCGGCGCGGCCCCCTGGCTGATCAGACTCACACTCGACCAAGACGGCCAGGTCAACGTCCAAATGGCGACAATGTTCGCCTACCTGGTGCTCCCGCAGATCTTCTTCTACGCCATGTTCGCCGTGTTCATGGCCGTGCTGAACACCAAGGGAGTATTCAAACCCGGCGCGTGGGCGCCCGTGGTCAACAACCTCGTGACCATCACCGTCCTCGGCGGCTACCTGCTGCTACCCGAGGACACGAAGCTCCAGCCCACCGACCACGTCACCATCAGCGATCCGCACGTGCTGCTGCTGGGGCTCGGCACCACCCTCGGCGTGGTCTTCCAGGCGCTGATCATGGTGCCCTACCTCCGCAAGGCGGGCATCAACATGCGGCCGCTGTGGGGCGTGGACGAGCGCCTGAAGAACTTCGCCGGCATGGGCGTGGCCATCGTGCTCTACGTGGCCATCTCCCAGGTCGGCTGGGCCGTCAATAACCAGATCGCCTCCAGCGCCGCCGAGGACGCCCCGACGATCTACATGAACGCCTGGCAGCTGCTGCAGATGCCCTACGGCGTCATCGGCGTGACCCTGCTGACCGCCGTCATGCCGCGACTATCCCGCAACGCTGCCGACGGCGACGATAAGGCCGTGGTCCGGGACCTCACCGTCGCCACCCGCCTGACCATGTTCGCGATGATCCCCATCATCGTGTTCATGACCGCATTCGGCGGAATCATCGGACCGGCACTGTTCGCCTACCGCTCCTTCTCCATGGAGACCGCGAGCGTGCTGGGCTGGACCGTTTCCTTCTCCGCCTTCACGCTCATCCCGTACTCCCTGGTGCTGCTGCACCTGCGCGTGTTCTACGCCCGCGAGGAGGTCTGGACCCCGACCTTCATCATCGCCGGCATCACGATCACCAAGATCGCGCTGGTCTCCGTCGCGCCGTTCATCGCCACCGAGCCGCGACTCGTGGTGGTGCTGCTGGGTGCTGCCAACGGCTTCGGCTTCGTCACCGGCGCGATCATCGGCGTGCTGCTGCTGCGCCGTTCCCTGGGCAACCTCAACTCCCGCGAAGTGATGCACACCAGCATCTGGGCCTTCGGTGCCTCCCTCGTCGGCGCGCTTGTCGCCTGGCTGGTGGACTTGGCTCTCACCAACACGATCATCACTCCCGGCCAGAACCCGGGCTTTTTGATCCGCCTGCTCATCACCGGCCCGGTCTTCCTCATCGCCACCGGCGTGGTCATGGCGCGCTCCAAGCTGCCCGAGGTGCTCACCGTCGGCTCCGCGCTCTCCCGCGTCCCTGGTATCGGCCGTTTCTTTTCCGGACGCCAAGCCGAGGAGGAACTGGGCTCCGCCGCAGAGCGCATGGCTCCCACCCCGCTGGGCCCCGCAGAGGCCGCCCGCGAGGCTGCCGTGGCCAACTCCCTGCTGCCACCCCTGCCGCCACTGTCCGCAGGGCGCGTGCGCGGCCCACGCCTGGTGCCCGGCGCGCCGATCCTGGACGGGCGCTACCGCCTGCTCGCCGACCACGGTGGCTCCACCGCCGCCCGGTTCTGGCAAGCCCGGCGCACCGCCACCGGGGAGCTGGTTGGGCTCACCATCCTCGACCCGCTGGCAGCGGTGCGCCAGGGCAAGCGCCCCGGCGAGTACGTGCCGAACCAGTCCCGACTGGTGATGCAGGTCAAGCAGGACATGTCGCGGAAGTCCCACGCCATGATGGAAGCCCAGGAAGCCGCCCTCGCACACGCCGGTGACAGCTCCCAGGGGGAGGACGCAAACCCGCTGGCCGGGCTCGCGAAAATCCACCAGGTCATCGACAGCCCCGGCAGCGTGGTCGTCGTCTCCGACTGGACCGACGGCTCCGCGCTCTCCGCAGTCGCGGAATCCAGCCCGGACCCGCTGGCCGTAGGCTTCGCCGTGGCCGACCTCGCCGAAGCCGCCGCCGAAATGCACGACCGTGGCCTGGCCCTTGGCGTGGACCACCGCGACCGCATCCGCATCAGCACCGCGGGCGGCGCCGTCCTCGCCTTCCCCGGCTACCTGCCGAATAACTCCTCCGCGCAGGACATGCAGGGCATCGCAACCGTCCTCGAGCTCCTGCTGGCCAACGTGCCGGTCTCGGAGATCCCGAAGGAACTGCTCGCCGAGTCCCTCGCCGCCAGCGGCCTCAGCGCCGAGCAACGCGCCGCCGTCATCGGCTGCGGGGCGGCCAACCCGGTCACCACACGCAGCGAGGACGCGGACGACGATGACGCAGACCGCGACGCAGCCGACCACCGCGATGAGGGCGACGTCCCACCGAATCCGGCGGACCGCGACCCCCGCGAGCTAGCGACCAGGCTGCGCTACCTCACCTCCGGGGAGCTGGCCATCAACCCGGACGAGGCGCCGACCCCGCAGGTCCAGAAGACCGGCTTCGGTGTCCGCCAGGCGCGCGTGCACAACGTGGCCGTCATCGGCGGCATCGCTATCGGCACCGCCCTGCTTATCGCAGCACTCGTCGCCAGCCTGCTCAGTGTGCTCGGCGGGGGACGGGAGGACTCGCCGCTGTCCACGGACTCCATCCGATCCGGCGCGGAGGGCATCATCAACCGCGAGGCGACGATCGTCCCAATCCGCAACGTCCGCGAATGGATGCCCACCGGCACGAAGGGCACCCTCGACGCGCCGGAAGACGTCCAGCTGGTCACCGACGGGCGGGCGGCGACGAAGTGGCAGTCCGACTCCTACCTCAGCCCGCTGGGGAGCACCCCGGAAGCCGCGAAGGAGGGTATCGGCCTGCTCGTGGACCTGCCGACTGGCACCCGGATCCAGGCGCTCCAGCTGGAGGGCCTGGCGCCCGGCATGAAGGTCGAGCTGCGCCGCGTCGACGAGGCCACCGCGCCGACCGACCCGGCGGCACCCAGCGGGGCGGCCATCCCGAACGAGGCAGGCGCCAAGGCCTCTGCCCAGCCAAGCGCTTCGGAGGAGCCGACCACCACGGAGGCCACGCCGGAGGGTGAGGCGACGGCCACCGCGACCAGCGGAAACCAGTCCGCCAACCTGCGCAAGGTCCCGCTCTCCCTGGACGAGACCACGACGCTCGGCACCGTGACTGCCACCGAATCCACGATGAACGTGGAGTTCCGCGGCGATGACGGGCAGGACGTCCTCGTGGGCAGCGGTGCCAACCAAAAGCTGCTGAAGGCCATGGCTGAGGCCAAGACCAAGGCGGAGGCGAAGGCTGGCGGCGCTGACGATGCGGAAGGCACCGAGTCCGAGGAGGATCGTGCCGAGGACGCCGAGAAGAAGGAGCAGGGCACCAAGCCGATGAAGCAGCTGCTGATCTGGATCACCCAGCTGCCTGAGGCCGACGGCCGCGCCACCCTCGGCGAACTGCGCGTCATGGGCACCTGGCAGGGCCAGAACCGCGTGGACGAGACCAGCACCGCGCCAAGTAGTGCAGCGCGGGGAAGCGCAGGTCGTGGGAGCGCTGGTCGTGACAATGCTGCGAAGGGAGCAGGCAGTACCGCGGAGCCCGTAGTCGCCAGCCAGTAACGGCTGGGTGAGGGAGCGGGACGCGGGAGCCCGGCACGGGAGCCCACGCCACCGCCTATCCACAGAGCGGCTCCCTGACCGGCTGAGCTGTCCACAGCTTTGAGCGCCCCGGCGCCATCGACATCACGATGGCCGGGGCGCTCATTAGTGTCTAAGCCACGATCCAGGCTCACCAGGGGAAAGGGGAGGGGCCATGACGGCACCAGTCACCGACACACAGCACAGCATCGCGCCGGATAGGGCGCCAGCCACCACGTGGGGCAGCGCGGTTGGCAACGCACTGAGCAACGCGGGGGACGCGGCGTGCAGCGCCAGCTCACACCGCACCGACCAGGAGCTGCTCGCCGAGCACATCGCCGGTGACCCGCTCGCACTCCACACGCTGCTGGCCCGCCACGAGGTCCGCATGCACTGGGCAGAACGCGCTGCCGGCGTCCCGGAGAGCGAACTGGCGGACGTCCACCAGGAGGCCGTCCTGAAAATCCACCGCCGTGCCGCCACCTTCCGCAACCGCTCCAGCGTCGTGACCTGGATGGTGACCATCGCGCACCGCACCGCCCTGAACTTCGTGACCGCCCAGCACCGGCGCGGGCACCGCCACCGCGAGGACATCAGCGACTGCGAACGCGACCTGCCGACTACGCACGCCGCACCGAACCGGGAGCTCAGCGTTGACCTGCACAACGCGTTGGCCAGCATCCCGATTCTGTTCCGGCAGACCGTCGTGCTGCGCGGGATGTTCGGCTACTCCATCTCCGAGATCTCCGCGATGCTCGACGTCGCGCCCGGCACCGTGAAATCCCGCTACTCGCGGGGGCGCCGCCTGCTGCAGGATCACCTCGTGCTCGCCGACTATGCCGACCACCCCTGAGCTGGGAATATATCCCGTGTCTGGTGGGTTAGATAAAGTGCGTTAAGAAAGCGAAATCCACTTCAAAGAACACGAGCGAGGTCACATGTCTCAGCCCTTCCTGCAGGCCAACGTCGGAATCGGAGTGAACAAGGCGGGCGATGCCGCGGACGCGGCCACCCCTGCCGATACTCCCGATACCTCCGCCAGCTCCGGCGGTACCCACGACCCTGCGGAGAAGATCCACAACGTGATCATCGTGGGCTCCGGGCCAGCCGGCTACACCGCCGCGATCTACGCCGCCCGCGCCGAGCTTGAGCCGATCGTCTTCGAGGGCATGGACTTCGGCGGCCTGCTGATGCAGACCACCGAGGTGGAGAACTTCCCGGGCTTCGCCAAGGGCATCCAGGGCCCAGAGCTGATGGACGAAATGCGCAACCAGGCGGAGCGTTTCGGCGCCGACCTGCGCATGGAGGACGTCGAGAAGATGGACCTGACCGGCGAGATTAAGAAGGTCTGGGTAGACGGCGAAGAGTACCAGGCACGCGCCGTCATCCTCGCGACCGGCGCGGCACCGCGCTACCTGAACATCCCTGGCGAGCAGGAGATGATCGGCCGCGGCGTGTCTGCCTGCGCCACCTGCGATGGCTTCTTCTTCAAGGACCGCAAGATCGCCATCGTCGGCGGCGGCGACTCCGCGATGGAGGAGGCGGACTTCCTCACCAAGTTCGGCGAGACCGTGACCCTCATCCACCGCCGCGACGAATTCCGCGCCTCCAAGATCATGCAGGAGCGCGCACGCCAGAACCCGAAGATCGAGTTCCTCATGAACTCCAAGGTCACCGCCGTCCACGGCGAGAACGCGGTGACCTCCCTGACCATTGAGGACACCGTCACCGGCGAAAGCCAGGAGATGGAATTCGACGCCCTCTTCGTCGCCATCGGCCACGACCCACGCGTCGGCGTCTTCGAGGGCCAGGTGGAGCTGAAGGAGGACGGCTACGTCAAGGTTGCCGAGCCCAGCACCGCCACCAACCTGCCGGGCGTGTTCGCCGCCGGAGATCTCGTGGACTCCCACTACCAGCAGGCCATCACCGCAGCTGGCAGCGGCTGCCGCGCCGCCCTGGATGCGGAGAACTACCTCGCCGCACTGCCGGCCAACGAGGGCTAAAACTCCACGCCACAGCACACTGCTGGCCTCCCGAGCTTTTCCGGGATTCACGGTATCCTGGGACAAGGAAAACCCCGGTGGACCAACCAAACCCAAGGACCACCCAACCCCGGAAAGGCAGGGCCCGCATGTCGAACATCATCACGGTCACCCAGCAGACGTTTAAGTCCACCGTCGTGGAGTCCGACCTGCCGGTACTCGTGGATTTCTGGGCCCAGTGGTGCCAGCCCTGCCTGCGCATGAACCCCACCCTCGAAGAACTTGCCGAGGAGATGGATGGTCGCGCCGTCGTCGCGAAGGTCAACGTCGACGAAGAGCGCGCGCTCGCAGCGATGTTCCAGGTGATGTCCATCCCAGCCCTCATGGTCTTTAAGGACGGCAAGAAGGTCGCGGAATTCACCGGCCTGCAGCCGAAGGGCACCCTCGTCGAGAAGCTGGAATCCCTCGCCTAGACCGCGGGAAACCCTGGACCACCAGCAACTGTTCGGAAAGTAGGACGCAGCGAGCCGTGACGGATAAACAACACGCCGAGAACCACGCCCCCCGCGTGAGCCAGCAGAATGTGCTGCTCACCGTGGGCGATAAGAGCCCCCGGGTCGCCGAGGTGCGTAGCGCACTCGCCCGGCTCGGCATGCTCTCCGATTACGGCGCCGCCCTCACGACCTCCAATAACGAGCAGTGGTCCGAGGAAGAGGAATTCTTCGACGCCGTCTTGGCCACCACCCTGCGTGCCTTCCAGCAGCAGCGCGGCATCATCGCCGACGGCGTGATCAACGAAACTACCCTGCGCGCCCTGCGCGAGGCTTCCTACAAGCTCGGCAACCGGGTGCTGAGCCTGCAGGACCCACAGTACGTCGGCGACGACGTCTCCGAACTCCAGTCCCAGCTCTACGACCTGGGCTTTTACGCCGGTCGAGTGGACGGACACTTCGGCCCGGACACCCACCAGGCCGTCACCCAGTACCAGTTCGAGTACGGGCTGAACTCCGATGGCTTGGTCGGCCCGGAGACCCTCCGCGCGCTGGCCTACCTGGGCCGCCGCATCACCGGCGGCTCCCCGAACTCCATCCGCGAGAAAGAAATGATCCGCGCCGCAGGTCCGCAGCTCTCCGGCAAGCGCGTGGTCATCGACCCGGGCTGCGGCGGCTCCGACGAGGGCACCGCTGTGAAGGGCCCGTTCGGCGCGATCACCGAGCAGGAGATCCTCTGGGACCTCGCCAACCGCCTGGAGGGGCGCATGATCTCCGCGGGCATGGAGACGATCCTCTCCCGCAGCCGCACGGCAAACCCCAGCGACACCGAGCGGGCGGACCTGGCCAATGCCTTCGGGGCAGATCTGGTGATCTCCCTGCGCACCGATAGCTACCCGAACGAGCGCGCACACGGCGTGGCCAGCTTCTACTTCGGCTCCGAGAACGGCTCGAGGTCCATGGTCGGCGAGAAGCTCTCGGGCTATATCCAGCGCGAGATCGCCGCCCGCACCGACCTGCTGAATTGCCGCACCCACGCCCGCACGTGGGACATCCTACGGCTCACGAAGATGCCGACCGTGCAGGTCGTCCCCGGTTATCTGACGAACCCGGACGACGCGGCAGCGCTGACCTCCCCGGAGGTGCGCGACATCATCGCGGAGGCCATCGTCGTCTCCGTGAAGCGGCTGTACCTGATGGATCAGGACAGCCACCGCACGGGGCAGTTCAGCTTCACGGAGCTGCTGCGCATCGAGCAGCAGTAGGGGAGAGTCGCTTAGAAGGCCTCGCCCTCGCGGTCGAGGAAGAGGTTATATGCACCGCTAACCTCCCGGCGATAACGCGGGTAGAGCTCGTGGTCATCCACGCGCTCGAACTCGGCCTCCTCAACCACGTCGATGGACAGCATTGGAGCCACACTGAGGGCGTCCTTCAGCAGGTTGCCCGTGTGAAGAGCCTCCGGCGTCTGCCAGCCGCGATAAGCCTCTGGCACGTAGCTGGGGGCGTTTTCGATCCGCAAGCTAGGGTCCAGGCTGGACCTGGAGCTCGCCGCGCTTGACGGGGAAGGGAAGGACGGCGTGCCGCTGTACTCCAAACCCGCATCCTGCGCGATCCCACGTGCTTCCTGCTCCTGCTTCCGCAGCAGCTCGTCGAGCGCGTCCTCGTCGCGGGCGAAGACCTCCACGGCGCTGAAGCCGCGACGGCCAGCCTCCACGAGGACCGTCTCGATCAGGCGGTGCTCAAGGTAGAGCCCCATGAATGCGTCCTCAACGTACACATCACTCAGCAGGAGTGCGTCGGAGGACACGGTGGAGGGGAGGCCTTCCGCGCCCGGCAGGAAGCGCGTTGGGGCGAAGAAGACGGTCGCGGCGGGCTGCAGCTTGCGGCCGGGCACGCCTGTGCCTACGAAGGCGGTAAAGCCGCAGGTGCCCCAGCTCATCAGCGTCCGCTGGATCCACAGCTGCTTATCGAAGGCAGGGTCCTCGGTATGGGTCGGCCCATACAACGGATCCCACGGCAGCGCCCAGAACGTGCTGTTCGCTGCGTCTTCCGTAATCTGCTCCGCGTTATCAAAGCTCAGAGCGCGGATTTCAACCTCCACGGTCTCTCCCTCCCTGATGAGCTTAAAACGGTCGGCTCAACTATCGCGTGATGATGTGTCTGTGCGGGGCAAGCAACGCCGGAAACCTCGTGGGCTTGGCCGATATGGGCCGGATGTTGCTTCTGGGGGCTATTTTAGGACGGCCGCCCGCCGCATGAGGTGATTTAGAAAATCAGCCCGAAAAACCTTGGATTGTTTCACGTGAAACAATTGCGAGCGCCGATGTGGGGATTGCGAGACCAGATGCCGTCCCGGAGCGCCAACGCGAAACACCATCCCAGAGCACCGTTTCCGCGAGCCACGGCGGTCCGAACAGTCGCAGGTACCCAACACAGCCATGTGCGCCCACTGCAACCGCGTGAGCCCGGCGGGTGCTGCCGTCGGCTGGCGGCCACGGCGAACCGCCCCTGGCACAGAAACTACTGTTCGCCGCCGCCGAGGATCTCGATGATGCGGTCGAAGTCCTCCTGGCCACCGAACTCCACGACGATACGGCCTCGCTTCTTGCCCATCTGGACGCTGACCTTGGTCTCCAGGGTGTCCGCAAAGTCGTCCACCCAGCTATTGACGTAGTCCGGCAGGGGAGCAGGAGTGCGCTGCTTGCGCTCCTGTTTCTGGCCCTCGCCCCGGTTCATCAGCGTGACCGCCTCCTCCGTGGCGCGGACGCTCAAGCCCTCGGCAACGATACGGTCTGCCAGCTGTGCCTGCGCTTCCTCCCCGCCCTTGAGCGCGAGCAGGGCACGGGCATGACCGGCGCTAAGAACACCGGCGCTCACGCGTCGCTGCACCGCGACGGGCAGCTGGAGCAGGCGGATCATGTTCGCAATCAGGGAGCGGGAGCGCCCAATGCGCTTGGCCAGCTGCTCCTGGGTGACGCCGAACTCCTCCAGCAGCTGCTGGTAAGCGGCGGCCTCCTCAAGCGGATTCAGCTGCACGCGGTGGATGTTCTCCAGCAGCGCGTCGCGCAGCATCGCGTCGTCCTGCGTCTCGCGGACGATAGCCGGGATCGTCTCCAGGCCAGCCTTCTTGGATGCGCGAAGACGGCGCTCACCCATGATGAGTTCATAGGGAGCAGGCGCCCCGCTAACCGGGCGCACCACGATAGGCTGCATGAGCCCGAACTCCCGGATGGAGTGGACCAGCTCGTTCAGCTGCTCCTCGTCGAAGACGGAGCGCGGCTGCTTCGGGTTCGTCGTGATCGCGTCGAGCGGGAGCTCCTGATAGGTCGCGCCGAAGCTATCCGCATTCGAGAGCTCCGGGCCCCCGGCCTCACCCTGCAATTCGGCCGAGCCTTGCAGTTCGGTCAAATCCTGTGGGGCAGTGGAGCCCTTCGCCTGGGAGGAGTCCTTCGCCTCACGAGAACGGGGAGCATCGGCATTTGTCGAGGCGCCACCCTTCGCGACCTTCGAGCCCGCGGCCCCCTTGGCATCCGAAGCGTGCGCTTCACCAGATGCTGCGGAGGCGGATTTTTGGGTCGGCGCACCCGTGTTCTCGCCCATACTGGAGGTTGGGCGATTAACGTCACTGTGACGAATATCGGTACCAACGGCGCCGGCGCCCGACGCGGAACCACCTCGCGCAGCATCGCCGGAATCCTGACCCGTGGCACGGCGGGCGGCAGCACCACCGGCGCCACCGCCGCCAAGAATGACGTCGGCCGCACCATTGCCCAGCCCCGGGCGAGATGGGCCGGTCGGGATCAGGCTCGCGAGCCCGCGGCCCAGCCCACCGCGTCGGGTGGCCTCACGGTCGGGGAGGGCCGCCGGCATCGTCGGCTTGCGGGCCGCCCCGCGAGGCGCCTTCGCGCCACTCTGAGCGCTCGAAGCCTTCTTAGATGCCGAATCCTTCTTAGCCACGGTCGTTACCTTCAATCCAAAGTTGTGATGATGGGGGAGGCGGGGTCTGCCCGGACACCGGGCATTGTTTCACGTGAAACATTGGAGGGTTTAGATGTTGTGCAGCTCCGGTGCGATGCCGATCGGGGCGGTCTCCTCGCTCGGGAGGTAGTCGCCACGCTTGGCGAACTCGACAGCGGCGTCGAAGTAGGCCAAGGCGCCGCGCGAACCACCGTCATACTGGATAACGGTCTGGCCGTAACCCGGAGCCTCGGACACCTTGACGGAGCGCGGGATGTGATTATCCAGAACCACGGAACCAAAGTGGTTTCGAACCTCGTCGGAGACCTGTTCAGAGAGCTTCGTGCGCCCGTCGTACATGGTCAGCAGCACGGCGCTGATATGCAGGTTCTTGTTGAGGTTCTCGCGGATCATCGAGATGTTATTCAGCAGCTGGCCCACTCCCTCCAGCGCGTAGTACTCGCACTGGATGGGGATAAGCACCTCATCGACCGCGGTCATCGCGTTGATGGTCAGCAGGCCGAGGGAAGGCGGGCAGTCGATAAATACGTAGTCGAAACCCTGCTCAGCGAGGAAGTCATCGTTGATCGCATCAACCAAGCGGTACTCGCGCCGCACCATCGAGACGAGCTCGATCTCGGAGCCAGCCAGGTCAATGGTTGCTGGGATCGTATAGACGTTCTCGTTCACCGGATTCTGCTGCATCACCTCGCCGGCAGTCATCTCACCGATCAGCAGCTCATAGCTGGATGGGGTTCCCATCCGGTGCTCGGCGTCCAGCGCGGTAGACGCATTGCCCTGCGGATCTAAGTCGATAACGAGGACCTTGAGGCCATGCAGGCCCAGCGCCCAGGCGAGGTTCACCGTGGAGGTGGTCTTACCCACCCCGCCCTTCTGGTTGGCGATGGTGATCTTCCGGGGCTTCTCCGGCTTCGGAAGTTTCAGGTTGTGGGCGTTCTGCATCTTGGCAGCCTGGCGCGCAGCCTGCGCGATTGGGGTGTCATCCCACTGCATTGGTGCCACTACCTATCCTCCGTCCGTCGCGATCCTTGAGATCGCTGCGATGTTTCACGTGAAACAATTTCCTTGAGGCGCTGGTTTTAACGCGCCTTTTCCACAATGACGGCGAAGGTGGATTCCTCCAGCACGCCCTTGCCCAGCTCAACTACGGAGCGTTTCCCTCCGCCAACCTTATCAATCTGGGCCTTATCCCGCTCCAGCTCTTCAGCTACGGAACTGCCCTTCAAAGCACGCATCTGCCCACCCACACGGGCGAGGGGGAGGGACCACTGGCAGAGACGGCCCAGCGGTGCGACGGCGCGGGAGGTGACGACGTCCGCGCCCGCCAGCTTCCGGACAATTGCCTTTTCTTCCGCGCGTCCACGGAGGACCTCGACGTTGTCCAGGCCAAGGTCCTCGACAACCTCCTCGAGGAACTTGGTGCGGCGCAGGAGCGGCTCCAGCAGCTGAACCTTCACATTCGGCCGCGCGATGGCCAGCGGGATGCCCGGAAGGCCCGCGCCGGAGCCGACGTCGATGACTCGCTCGCCGTCCTCGATGATCTCCTCGAGCACTGCGGAGTTCATGATGTGCCGATCCCAGATGCGCGGCACTTCGCGAGGACCGATGAGCCCGCGCTGGATCCCGGCAGTCTCGAGCCACTGGGCGTAACGCTCGGCCAGGGGAGCGCGGTCACCAAAGACCTCAACCAGGTTCTCTGGACGCAGCCCATCGACCTGCAGCTCGCCCCCGTGGTTATCCGGCGTTAGGGACGTGATCTGCTGCTCACGGGCAGAGCCGCCGGCAGCCGCGGCACCCTTGTTGGAATCCGCAGCAGCCGGGTTGGGGGACTGGTTTTTCGAAGCGTCAGAATCACGATGTTTCACGTGAAACATTCTAGTGGCTTTCCACGACAACCCAACTTTCTCCCAGAACGGGTGGGAAGGCGAACGCGGGGACGTCCCAACGGAAAGCCAGGCAAGAAGGGGAGCGGCCCGGTGACGAAGCGACACGGGTAGACAGGCGGACCAAGCAACGAAGGAAAAGAACCCGACCGGAAAGCGAAGAACCGGCAGGAAAAGCCTCCGGGATGGATAAGCGGATGATCACACGGTGCGAAAGCACGGGGGCGACGACGTCCCTCAAAAGACAAAGAAAAAGCGCCACACGGCGAACCGTGCGGCGCTATGCGGAGAACCGAAACTACTTCTTCCGCTTCTTATTATTCTGTGGCTTCGCGCCCGGCTTCGGGGCGGAGGTGCGGCGAGCCTCGAGCTTCGCCTGGCGCTCCTCCTCCTCTTCCTTATCCATGATGCCGAACAGGATGCGCTGCTGAACGAAAGTCCACAGACCGTTGGTGAACATGTACAGGGCCAGACCAACCTGCCAGAGGAAACCACCGGCGAGGATGATCAGCGGCATGAACCACAGCATGATGCGCTGCATCATGTCCATCTGCATCTGCATCTGCTGAGCCTTCAGGTCATCAGCTGCCGGCTTCGGGTTATTCGCCTGACGCTTCTTATTGCGGTTCAGGGACAGGCGAGCGGTGAAGTGCATGATCACCGCGGCGCCAAGCATCAGCGGCAGGACCACGGCGACGATGTTCATCTTCGTGAAATCCGGGGCCATGCCGGCCGGGGAAAACGCGCCGTAACCGGAGGGGTCCATGGAGATATAGGAGGACAGCGGTGCGCCAAACAGGCGGGCGTCGAGGAAGGACTGCACCTCATCCACGCCGAAGACGTAGTTCGGGGTGTTACGGGTCTCCTCGATGCTCATGCCGAGCTGGCCAGTGCCCTGGCCGGTGCGGTTGAAGGAACGCAGCACGTGGAACAGGCCAATGAAGATCGGCATCTGAATCAGCATCGGAAGGCAGGCCGCCATCGGACGGACGCCCATCTCCTGCTGAGCCTTGCGCACCTCAACCATCAGCCTCTGCTGATCATTGGCGTACTTGCGCTGGAGTTCCTTCATCTTCGGCTGGAACTCCTGCATCTTTCGCGAGGAGCGGAGCTGGTTAGCGGTGGGCTTGACCAGCAAAATACGGATGGTCACCACGAGGAAGACGATGGAAAGCGCCCACGTGGTACCCGCGGCCGGGTCGAGCACATAGCTGAACACTTTGTGCCAGAACCACAGGACCGCTGAAATCGGGTAATAAATAAAATTCAGCACGTCTGGAGGGATCCTCTACTTTTCGGACGTCTCAAAATCTTGCGGAGTCTCTTCAGGCTTGGGCTTAGCCCTGCGCTTGCGGGGCGGAACGGGGTCCCACCCGCCCGGATGCCAAGGGGCACAGCGCAACAGCCGACCTATTGACAGTAACAGCCCCTTGAACAGACCATGCCTTTCCAACGCCGTGAGCGCGTAATTACTGCAGGTCGGCTCGAAGCGGCATGATGGTCCCATTTTAAGGGGCGAAAGGAGTTCCTGATAGGCCAGCACTGCCCGGCGAGCCATTGCGGCACGTCCCGTCACACGTCTGCTGGTGGTGCGGGGCTTGGCGCCAGGCTGAGAACTGTGCTCAGCGGAGGATCCGGGAGAGGCAGCGTCGCACATCGGCCTCCAACTCCTTACTGCTAGCCTTCGCGCTGCCGGGAAGGGCGCGCACCACCACGAAGCTGGTCTCCTGAAGCTGTGGGGACGCCGCAGTGGCGTCGTCGTCGATGATGGTAGCCAGGACGGCGCGCAACCTGCGGGAGACAGCATGGCGGACCACGGCGTTGCCGACCGCCTTGGAGACGATGAGGCCCGCGCGAGGTCCGCCGGTCAGCTCCAACGGGGCGTCGAGGCCGGGTTCAGGGGTCCAGAGGTGGACGACGACGGTGCGGCTGCCCTTGCGCGCACCTTTCTTCACCACGGTGCTAAACAGCGCTGAGGAGCGGAGACGGTGTTCCGGTGCCAGCATGGGCAGCTCCTTGGTGGTTGGGTAGGTGCGCGAGGGGTCTCAAGCAGATTGCCCCGCATAAAGGTGAAATTACAGCAAAAACGGCGCCCACCGAGTGGCAGGCGCCGGAGCTTCCCACGTGGTGGGAGAGTGTGCGACCAAAAGGCCGCCCGCTCAATTAAGCGGTCAGGGACTTGCGGCCCTTACGACGACGTGCGGACACGATCGCGCGACCTGCGCGGGTGCGCATGCGGGTGCGGAAGCCGTGCACGCGTGCGCGACGACGGTTATTAGGCTGGTAAGTACGCTTCGACACGGTACTTCACTCCTTAAAACTACGCGCGGAGGCGAAGCGTTGAAGCGCCGTGATCGAGCGATGGCAGGGTGTTCCCTGCCACTGCGCCCGGGCGGTGCGCTGTACGCCACGCTGTCCACGCCAATGGACTTGTGGTTGCCAGAGCTCCGGCGCCACTTGTGGAATGTGGGCGACGCAAAGCATCCGGCCAAAACGGCATCCGATACAAGGTCGGCTGTTGCCATAGACCGTTTAAGAATACTCAGCGGGGGAGCCGAAAACCAAATCTTCGCAGGATGACAGGCGTGTCATTTAAATCGCGATTGGTGGAAAAGTCCGCGCAATCCAGCGTTTTTGTGGATGGATCATCACTCACAGTGGAATGTCAATCCACACAGCTTGTGGATAACTTCTCCACCCCCGAAGGTTAAAGCGCTGCTTTAGGGTTCATTTTCGCAGGTCAAAAGCAATTTCTTGGAAAATTAGAAGTTGTCCACAGGAGCGGGGTAAATTGGGGACAACTCAATGGACAAGTTATCCACAGGTGTGGACAGCTCTGTGGAAGCCCAGAACACACGCCAAATCCGGCTGTGGGCAAAAATGTGAGTTCAGTGTGAACTCACGTGTAAATTGAAATGTCCTTAACGGTTACCCCCGACCCCAGAAGAGAAGAAAAAGGCTCGCGCATGACTCACGCCCCAGATCCCGCGGATCCCACAAAATTCGCCACCATCTGGCACGGCCTCGTCGACGCGTGGATCGAGGGCGACGGCACCCAGTTCCCGCCGCTTTCCGCCTCCTCCCGCAGTGTGCTCCGTCAGATCCAGCCCGTCCTCTTCATCAACGGGATCGCTGTGATGACCACGCCAAATGAATGGTCCAAGGGGGTCGTCGAGGGCGCACTCGCCGAGCCGATCGAACGGGTTCTCGGGGACATCCTGCAATCCCCAGTCACCCTCAGCCTCTCCATCCGGGAAGCCGAGCCGGAGGACACAGCCCAGCCGGCCAACACCAACGCCGTGCCGGGCGCGGCCCAGCAACAGGCCCCCGCCGCCCGCTCCGCGGTCCACACCCCGGCATCGTCCAACCCAGCACCGTCCACCCCGGCAACCCCCGCGCCAGCAGCAGAGCCCCCAGCGCCCACCCAGCCCGCTGCACCCGCTGAATCCCCAGAACAGGATGAGCACACCCGCATCCTCGCTGCCGAGCGCCTGGCCCAGCAGCACCAGGGCCCCCACCAGCCAGAATCCCGGAATGAGGCATTCGCGCCGGCTGAGGCGTCGTCGTCCCCAACCGCGGACACGGACATGGGCGACCGGGACTCGGACACCCTGCTGAACAAGAAGTACACCTTCGAAAGCTTCGTCATCGGCGGCTCCAATCAGTTCGCGCACGCCGCCTGTCGCGCCGTCGCCGAAGCTCCAGCTCGCGCCTATAATCCGCTGTTCATCTGGGGCGAATCCGGCCTCGGAAAAACCCACCTGCTGCACGCCATCGGCCACTATGCCAAGGAGCTGCAGCCCGATATGCGCGTGCGCTACGTCTCCAGTGAAGAGCTGACCAACGACTTCATTAACTCCATCGCCAACGACCGCCGCGAGGAGTTCAAGCGCGAATACCGCAACCTCGACATGCTGATCGTGGACGATATCCAGTTCCTGCAGGGCAAGGAGTCCACGCAGGAGGAGTTCTTCCACACCTTCAACGCGCTGCACCAGGCGAATAAGCAGATCGTTCTCTCCTCCGACCGTCCGCCGCGCCAGCTGACCACGCTCGAGGACCGCCTGCGCACTCGTTTTGAGGGCGGGTTGATTACGGA
>JBHWRM010000017.1:0-16219 GCA_043426695.1 Corynebacterium sp.
CGCGCTGTTCGTCCAGGACCAGCGGGGTGCCGGACTTGCTGGCCTTGAGTGTTGCGTCATCCTTAAAGTCGCGGCCCTGCGCGATGCGCTGGCCGCCCACGGTGGCGAGCTTGGCATGGAAGGACGCCGGATCGCCGTCCAGCCGGGCGGCGGGGTCGATCGTGAGCTCGGCGGTGAGATCCCAGTAGTCGGCGGCGCGGAAAGCCATGCGCTCGCGCTCGCGCTCGACGATCACGCGGGTAGCGACGGACTGCACACGCCCTGCAGACAGGCGCGGCATGACCTTCTTCCACAGCACCGGGGAGACCTCGTAGCCGTACAGGCGGTCGAGCACACGGCGGGACTCCTGAGCATCAACGAGGTTGTAATCCAGCTCGCGGGTATTTTCCACGGCCTCGAGGATCGCGGACTTGGTGATCTCGTGGAAGACCATGCGGCGGACCGGGACTTTCGGCTTCAAGACCTCCAGCAGGTGCCAGGCGATGGCCTCGCCCTCACGGTCGGGGTCTGTTGCGAGCAGCAGCTCGTCGACCTGCTTTAGCTTGGCGCGCAGGTCAGCGACGCGCTTCTTCTTATCCGGGGAGACCACATACAGGGCCTCGAAGCCCTTATCCACGTTCACGCCGAGGCGCGCCCACGGCTCCTTCTTATACTTCGCCGGAACGTCCGCAGCACCGCGTGGGAGGTCACGAATATGCCCAACTGAAGCCTCGACGATGTAATCGGACCCCAGCATTGGGGCGATCTTTTTGGCCTTAGTTGCAGACTCGACAATGACTAAACGCTTCACGTGACCTCCGCATGGATTTGCTCCTTAGATTGCCACAATAGGCAAGTGATACCTGCTTAGTGGAAATCGGGCGGTGTGTTATCCCCACCTTTTAGACAGTTCCCCACCCCTGTTGCAACCCCACCGGATGGTGCGAGAAGCTCGGAATAGGTTCTTGCTGCCGTTGGGGACTGAGGTTAGCGGGTGGTGCAGACACGGGGGTAGAGAAAAGCAAAAGGGACGGTGGAAACCACCGCCCCGGGACGTTTGCCCTTCGCTGTGCCTACTGCCTAGTCGGCAGCCGGATACAGCTCACACTCGCTGCTTACAGCGGCTGGACGTTCTGAGCCTGCGGGCCCTTCGCGCCTTCGCCGACCTCGAACTCGACCTTCTGATCCTCCTCGAGAGTGCGGAAGCCGCCGCTCTGAATCTCGGAGTAGTGGACAAAAAGGTCTGCGGAACCATCTTCTGGGGCAATGAAGCCATAGCCCTTCTCCGCGTTAAACCACTTCACAGTTCCCTGCGCCATTTTCAAACAACCTATCTTTCTTGGCGTACCAGCCCCGCCAACTTTCGGCGGAGCAGGGCCTTCACCGCCACATCAACGGTTGACACCGCGCATGGGATTGGGACCACACACCAGTGTGCCATGTTTCTTTCGCCACCGATAGGGGTTAAAGATAAACAATCGGTCGAACGCTTAATGCAGCGCTCCAGCAGACTCCGTGTCTGGCGCTCGGGTTAGACTGCCCTCATCATGGCTGAGCAGTCCACCACCCCCACCTCCGGCGCAGGCAGCGCGCCCATTTCACCCGACGCAGGCAGCGCCCCCACTTCACTCGGCGCTGAGCTCATCGAGGACCTGCGCACGGCCATGCCGAACTCCACCGTCACGCATATCCGCCACGTCCCAGCGCGCCTGTCCACCCCCGCGGACTGGCCCGAATGGATTCTCCCCTCGCTCACGGAGACGCTGCGCCGAGGCGGCGTCGTGAAACCGTGGTCCCACCAGGCCGAAACTGCTCAGCATGCGTGGGAGGGCAGGGACGTCATCGTCGCCACCGGGACCGCATCCGGAAAGTCGCTGGGCTACCAGCTGCCGATCCTCACCGCGCTGGCCGAGGACCCGACCGCCACCGCGGTGTACCTGGCCCCAACGAAGGCACTGGCGCAGGACCAGATGCAGGCCCTGGCCCGGCTCTGCGCGGCGACCCCGGAGCTCGCAGACGTCATGGTCGCCACCTACGACGGCGACACCCCGCCCGAGGCCCGGCGCGCGATCCGGGAGCAGGCGCGGATCATCGTGACGAACCCAGACATGCTGCACGCCTCGATCCTCGGCAATCCGAAGCGGTGGACGCGGCTGCTGAAAACCCTGCGTTACCTGGTGGTTGACGAGTGCCACGTCTACCGCGGGGTGTTCGGCGCGCACGTGGCGATGGTGCTGCGACGGCTGTTGCGGCTCGTTCCGGGAGCTGGTTCGGTCGCTGGTCCGTCGTCAACGGCGGGCGCAGAATGTGGGACGCCAGGCCCCACCGTGATCATGGCCTCCGCGACCAGTGTGGATCCGGCAGCGCACGCGCGTCGGCTGACCGGGCGGGACGACGTCGCGGCGGTGACGGAGGACGGCTCGCCGGCGGGTGAGCGCACGATCGCGTTATGGGAGCCCGGATTCCTGGAGGGCGTGGAGGGCGAGCACGGCGCGCCGGTGCGACGCAGCGCCAACTCAGAAGCCGCGGAGGTCATGGCCCGGGTCATCGCGGAGGGTGCGCGGACCTTGAGCTTCGTGCGTTCCCGGCGCGGGGCGGAGATCGTGGCCCTGGCTGCCGCGGAGGAGCTCGGCGGGATGGGCCGGGCGGAGGATGCCGCGCGGGTGGCCGCCTACCGGGCCGGATACACCCCAGAGGACCGCCGCTACCTGGAAAAGGCCCTGGACGAAGGCGAGCTGCTGGGGGTGGCCGCAACCAACGCACTGGAGCTCGGAATCGACGTGGGCGGGCTGGACGCCGTCGTCGCCGCCGGATTCCCCGGCACCATCGCGAGCTTCCGGCAGCAGGCCGGTCGCGCGGGGCGGCGCGGGCAGGGGGCACTGGTCGTGCTGGTTGGGGCGGACGACCCGATGGATACTTACCTCATCCACCACCCATCGGACCTGCTGGACCGGGAGGTGGAGAATACGGTCTTCGACCCGCACAATCCTTATGTTCTGGCTGATCACCTGGTGTGCGCGGCGGCGGAGCGCGCGCTGAGCGATGCGGAGATCGCGGCCTGGCACGGCGAGGCGGTGGCTGAGCACCTGATCTCGCGCGGGATACTGCGGCGGCGTCCGCACGGGGTATTCGCGGACCTGCAGGCAGCGGAGCAGATCCACGGGCAGGTGGCGATCCGCGGCGGGGCGGCAGGTCAGGTGGCGATCGTGGAGTCGGAGTCGGGGCGCATGCTCGGCACGGTGGATGAGGCCCGCGCGGTGTCAGACGTCCACCCCGGCGCGGTGTATGTGCACCAGGGGGAGACCTATCTGGTGGATGACCTGGATCTTTCCGCGGGTGTGGCGTGGCTGCATCAGGCGACCCCGGAGTACAGCACGCGGGTGAAGCGGGATACGGATATCCAGATTCTGCGCACCCGGGGCACCCGCCAGTTGGCGGACGGTGTGTGGTTGGCGGACCTGAATGTGGAGGTCTCGCACACCGTGACTGGTTTTACCAAGCGGCTGCCGGGCGGGGAGATCATCGATAACGTACCGCTGGATTACCCGCCGGAGCGGCTGCGCACGCGAGCGGTGGCGTACACGATTGCGCCTGATGTGTTGCTTGACCTGGGGCTTCCGGAGCCGACATGGCCGGGGACCTTGCACGCGGCGGAGCATGCGGCGATCGGCTTGCTGCCGCTGATTGCGACGTGCGACCGGTGGGATATCGGTGGGGTGTCGATCGTGCAGCACCCGGATACGGGGTTGCCCACGGTGTTCGTCTACGACGGCTATACCGGCGGGGCTGGCTTCGCGGAGAAGGGCTTCGCGGATTTCGGCCGGTGGATGGCCGCGACCGCGGAGGCCGTGGGGGCGTGCGAGTGCGAGGCCGGATGCCCGTCGTGCGTGCAGTCCCCGAAGTGCGGCAATGGCAATGACCCGCTGTTCAAAACGGGCGCGCTGGAGCTGCTGCGCTTCCTCGCCGCGGCGACGGCCCAGCGCTAGCGGGCACAGCGCCCACTGGCCCAGCCCTAGCGAGTCCCCCCTGCGTTCTGCGCAGCTCCCACGAGCCCAGCACCAACCGGCCCGGCCCCTCATTGGCCAGCGCTAGCGGATGCCAGTCGAGCGACCGGCCCGCGCCACATCGATGCGTTTTGCAGAGTTTAATGCCGCTTTTCAGCCGATTTCCGGCATCAAACTCTGCAAAACATCCTTGGGGACCAGTGCGGGAACCGCAAGGGCGCAGCGCGGGGTGCCGGGGAAGCCGTGGAGGACGCAGCGCGGGGCACAGCGCAAGAGCGCAACGCAAGCGCGCAGCGCGAGACCACCGGACAACGCGGATCTTTCGGCGAAACGGACGAAGCAGGCATACCAGGGCAGCTACTGTGGTGAGAAATATTTACTTTTGCGCCCGAAGCTAATGATCTGGAAGGAACGCCAATGCCCGCCTTTCCTCGCCCACTGAGCACTCGCTCCCGCCGAACCACCGCCGCGGTGAGCGCCGCAACCCTGGCATTCGGGGTTCTCGCTGCAGGGAGCGGGGCCGCCTCCGCTGCCCCTGGCTCCTCCACTGGCGGGGCCGGGAATCCCAACGCGGGCTCCTCTCAGGTCTTCGGCTCCATCGCGGACACCACCCCGCGCCCGCTGGTCAACCTCGGCGATCCAATGCGCGACCCAGCGCCGTATACCAAGCCCACTGCGGATTCCGGCCTCACGTGGAGCTCGGTCCCGGCAACCCCGGGCGAGCACATCGCGCAGGTCCCTCTTGACGAGTCCCTGCGCCTGGCCAACGCGGGCGCCCAGTACCGCGTCGCGCACTCCACCACTGACCAGCACGGAAAGGTCGTGGCCTCCACCGGGGCGATCTTCCTCCCCAAGGGAACCCCGCCCGAAGGCGGCTGGCCGGTACTCGCCTGGGCCCACGGCACGGTGGGAATGGACGACATTTGTGCACCCAGCATCAACGACCGCGGCGAGCGCGATAGCGCATACCTCAATCACTGGCTTTCCCAGGGCTATGCCATCGTTGCCACGGACTACGCGGGTCTCGGCACCCCGGGACTCATGAGCTACCTCAACTCGCAGGCCACCGCGGATTCCGTCGTAGACTCCGTGATCGCCGCCCACAAGGCCGATCTTTCTGAAGCGCTGCCTGCAGAGAACAAGGACCAGCCCGTGCTCTCCAAGAAGTGGGCCGTCATCGGCCAGTCCCAGGGCGGTGGCGCGGCACTGAACGTGGCACACGGTGCGACGTCCCGCTCCCAGCCAGCAGGCCTGGACTTCCGGGGCACCGTCGCCACCGGCGCGCCCGCTTATATCGAGGAGATCGTGCTCGCCGGCGGCCCCACCTTCCCGGCTATCCCGCTGCCAGCGGGCCTGAACAGCTACGCGCTGTACATTCTCGCCGGATTCCGCGAGGCCAACCCCGATATCGACGTCGACTCCGCGCTGACCGAGGAGGGCCGCAAGATGGTCGACGCCTCCCTGAAGAGCTGCCTCTCCGAAACCGCCGACGCCGTGCGCGGCACCAACCTCGCCCGAGCCTTCAAGAAGCCGTTGCGGGACGTCCCTGGCCTACCGGAGGCACTGCGGAAGTACATGGCAACCCCGACCACCGGCTACGACCGGCCAGTCTTCCTCGGCCACGGCCTGGCGGACATGGACGTCCCCACCCCGATCGGGCTCTCCCTGAACACAGAAATGTGGCTCAAGCAGTTCTCCGGCAGCCCCCGCAATGCGCGCGTGGAGGTCCGCTGGTACCCGACGGACCACGGTGGCACGGTGCCGGCGTCCCAGGTTCACTCCACCCCGTTCCTGAAGTCCATCTTCGACGACGACGCCGCTGCCGGCCCCGTCGGCTCGCTCGGGTCCGCAGATCCGTCGAGCACCCCCGCGAAGTCCTAGGCCGTAGTTCCGGCGCCCCGCCACTTTGCTGCGTTTTGCAGAGTTCAATGCCGCTTTTCAACCAATTTCCGGCATCAAACTCTGCAAAACACACTTAGAGGGCGGTGCCTTGGGGCCCACGGGGCGCGGGGTTCCCGCGAGGGGCGTCGCGAGGATGTTGGAGGCGCGAGGTTCCCGCGGCCCCCACGAGGCTCACATCGGGCCTGCCACCGCCGAGGCGTGCCGCCCCTTCACTGAAACTTCCACGCCCACGGTGTCCGGCCCCTCCGGCCCCACCTGACAGCCCACCAGCTCCGCGGCATTCGCCTGCGCGAAGGTCTCAGCAATCCCGCAAGCATCCGCGTCGCCGGCCACGTGCGCCTGCGCAGCAGACAGCGCCACCAAGTCGGCGGCCACCACCGCCCGCTGGTGCGCGTCTATCTGCCCGAATCCCAGCACGATCACCCCGCACAGGGCGATGAGCCCCAGGACGGAGCTAACTCCCGCTGCTGTCGGCATCAGGCTCCTCCAGGATCGATTCCTCCACGGTGACGTCGAACAGCGGGGCCTGCTTTGTCAGCCGCACCGTCACCTTGGACCACGGTGTTTCCCCCACGGGCGAGCGCGTGACCTCCACCGTCTCCCCCTCGCGGCCCGTGAGTTCGCCATCGCCCACCCCGAGGGCCGCCATGCGCGCAACATCCCGGGCGCTCGAGTGCGCCGCCATGCTGGTCGCTAGCGTGCTGAGCCCCGCGACCAGCAGGCCGACGGTCACGGCGATGGCGGTCAACACGGATGCCCCCTCCACCGTGTTCATCTACTTACCTTCGCTTAGGGCCCGCTCGAAGATGCCGCTGAGCGCGCTCTCCACTGCATCCGACGTCACCACCGTGTACAGCAGCGCTCCGAGCGCCGCGGCAGCCACGCACCCAAGCGCGTACTCAATCGTGCTCATCCCAGACTCGTCCTCGTACTGCGCCCTCGCAGCACCCCGAATCCACAGCTCCACGCGCTGAAACGCACTCAGCCCGCTGGACGTCTCCGCAACCACGATCTCCGGTTGCGCGGCATTGTTCTTGGTGTTCATGGTCATTGTTCTTTCCCTTTCGGTGTCATTTCCTCGGTGTCTTTTCTTTGGTGTTCTTGTGTCGCGTTGTGCGTATGCCTATTTCCCTCATGCCTTCATGCTTCGCCCTCGTTTTGATCCCCCTCCTTTTTTGTTTTCGACGTCGCCCCCGCCGGCCTTAGAACCCCGCCAGCCCGATGACCAGTGGCACCAAACCGATGAGCACGAATGCCGGCAGGAAACACAGGGTCAGCGGTGCGGCGACAGCGATGAGCACGCGTTCCGCACCCGCCTCGACCTGGTTCAGGCTGTGCTGGCGGATGCGCCGAGCCTGGGCCTTTGCGCCTTCGGCCAGCCTGGTCCCGGCCCTGGTCTGCTGAAGCGCCTGGCGTGCCACGGGGCCGTAGTGCTCGTGGCTTTTCAGTGGCTCCCAGGCCGCCGGGCCTGCCCCCAGCTGGAGCAGCGGCTCGACATCGTGGGCCGGCCCCTCCCCTGGCCCAACCGCTACTCCCCATGCTTTGGCCACCGGCAGCCCTGCAGCCAGGGCCAGCGCAAAGATGTCCAGGTGCCGGGCGACGACCAGAGCCTGGCCGGTGGGCCCGGCGCGCCGGCCCACCCCACCCAGCACCTTGGCGGTCAGCGCCTCGGTCCACAGCACACCAGTACAGGCGAGCATCGCCCCAACAAGCAGGAGGCCAAGCCCGATCACGCTGCCGAAAAGTATGCCGCCAGGATCCAGCCCCATGCTCTGGCCAATACCCACCGCCCCCACGGGCATCGCGAGCAGCAGCACCTCCGTGAGCCGGGCCCCGGCCATCGCCGCTGCGGTTTTCTCCTGCTGGGCAGAGTACGCTTCCAGATCCGCGACGATACTGTCCGCCAGTGGCGCGAAGCTCATGCCCGTGCGCTCGGCAAGCTCCCATAGCTCGCAGAACTCCTCAACGTCCTGGGCCACCAGCTCAGCAGAGCCATTCCCCGTGCTTGCCCCATCTCTGTCGCCCTCGGAGCGGACCTCTCCCCGGTCCCACAGCGCCGCCGTGGGGAGAGCGCCTAGGCGGACCTGGGCCGCAACAAGTGCCAGCTGCCCGCCGAGCCTCGTCCCGGTATCTCCCTCCGCGTCGGCCTCGTCCCCCTCGCAGTCCGCAGCCGCGGACTCCACCGCGTCCGCCACCCGAGCCCCGGCGGCGACCTCCCGGGCGCAGCTGTCTGCGAGATCCCGGAACAGCTCTAGCTGCCGGCGTTGGACCCGCCCGTCGCGGATCCGTACGCCCACCCGGTAGCCGGTGAACGCCCCCATCGAGCCGACGGCGGTCAGCGTCAACACGATCAATAAGGTCATGGCAGCCCCTCCCAACCGTCGCGGGGACGCCCGTGCCACACCGGCCGAAGCCGCAGCTCACGGGGCTTATGCTCTTCCGGCGCCGTTCCCGACGCTCCCGCTGCTAGCCCGCCTTTCACCTCTTCCTGTGCCCTCTCCGCCACCGCGATCGTGGCCACTTGCCGCCGCCCACCAGCTCGTTCCAGGTGAATAACCACGTCAATCCCGTCGGCAGCCTGCGCGTGCAGCGCCTGCGGGCTCATCCCCGCCATCGCCCCGAGCGCGGCCAGCCGCCCCGGCACCGCAGCCACCGAGTTGGCGTGCATCGTGCCGGCCGACCCGGCGTGCCCCGTATTCAGCGCAATCAATAGGTCCGCGACCTCCGCGCCACGGACCTCACCCACGACGATCCGGTCCGGCCTCATGCGCAGGCACTGCCGCAACAACAGCTGCATCCCGATCTCGCCCGCACCATCAGCGTTTCCTTCGCGCGCGGCCAGGGCCACGACGTGCGGATGGGTCGGCATAAGCTCCGGGGTGTCCTCCACCACCACGATGCGCTCATGCTCAGGAACCTCCCCCAGCAGGGCGGCGAGCAAGGTCGTCTTCCCTGTACCCGTACCACCCGTGACCAGCAGATTCTTGCGCGCGAACACGAGCCGGCGCAGCATGTCACGCACCTCGGCAGGCATCATTCCCGCCTCGCAGAGATCCGCCAGCCCCAAGCGCCCCCTCGTTAGCGTCCGCAGACTCACACACGCCCCACCTCGCGCTGGTGGCGAAAGCATCGCATGCACCCGCAGGGCCGCCGCTGGAATCCCGGGCGGCAGGTCGTCGATGATGCCGTCGGCGAATGGCCGCGCGTCGTCCAGCCGCACCCCGCACACTGCGGCGAGGCGAACCGCGAGTTCCCGCACCTCGGGAGGTGCGAGGCTCACCGGGGTGCGCTCGACGCCGTGCCCCCGATCAGCCCACACCGCACCGTCGGGATTGACCACCACATCGGTCACGCCTGGCTCCGCAAGCACCTCGGTCAACACACCCAGACCGGACAGCTCCCGCTGGATATCCCGCAGTTGCCGCACGGTATCCGGGATATTTTCATACGACGCCGCCCCGGTCACCGCCTCCATCGCACTCAGGATCTCGGCCTCACCGGCCTGCCTTGCACCCTGCACTGCGAGCTGGTGGCGCACCTTATCCAGCAGAGAATCATCAGTCGCCACCGCTACCCCAGCGCCCTGCTCCCCGGCCGCGTCTGACGCAACCCCACCCGGGATCAGGCGCAGCTTGTTGAGCCCGTCAGCAATCCACATCGCGAGTCCTCCCCCACGCGCTCGCTCCCGGTAGGTGCCCAAGAATGTTTAGGGCGAGCTGCAGATCTTGGACGCTCGCCTCGCCCGCACACCCGTCCAGCGGCTCCGCAGCGATCGCCCCCTCCCACGGCCACAGTTCCACCGGCCGCCTGCCCAGCATCTGCCGCAGCACGATCGGGGTTTCCAGCCCCGCTTCCTCCCGCAGGACGCCCACCGCCGGCACATCCGCTGCGTCCAGTTCCGCCATACAGCGACCCAGCGCATGCACCCCCGCGACAGTCGGGCGAGTCACACACACCACGAGGTCAGCTGCCCCGTTGATCGCGCGCACTCCTTCGCCCTCCGGCGCTGAAGCCCCCTCCCGCACATCCGCCATCGGGTGCACGCGCCCGCGGTCCACCACCACGACCCCCGCTCGGGGATAGTCCGCAGCTCCCAGTGTGGGGCGATCCATCACAAGATCCGGGTTGGGCTCCGGAGAACCGCCCGCAGCATCGAACCGCTGCGAGCGGAACCTCAGCCCCGTTCCGCCCGGCGCGATCGGCCATCCCTCCACTGGGACGCCCTCGCCTCCGCGCGCACCGATGCCTCGCTCGCCCACGCGCCACCCCGGCACGCCTTCCCAGCCACACAGCAGGTCCAGCCCCACCGAATCCGGATCGGCATCCACGAGGCTCACCGGGGTGGCGTCCCGAGAAAGGCAGTACGCCAGGGCCAGCGCAAGATGCACCGCGAGGCTGCTGGCGCCCGCCCCACCTTGGACGCCGTGGACGTGGATGCGGGGAGTGTCGATCACCCCCAGCTCTTCGGCAAGTTCCAGCGCCCCACCAGCGGTCACGGGCTCGCTCAGACCTCCGAGCAGGGCGTCGTCGATGCGCCGCAGCCCGAGGTGTTGACCATTCGGAAACTTAGACTCCGCCTCGTCCTGGCGCAGCTGTTCCCGCCCGGTCGCCGCGACAGCCATGGCCACGGCGTCAGCACTATCGTGGTCAGCCACATCCACGATCACCGGCGTGCGCAGCATCCTCCGCAGCGCCTCAGCGTGCCGCGCTCGGTCTGATCGAAGTAGCTTGCTCCCCCATGCATTCATGGCTTCACTCTCACACGCAGGCACCGGGCACCGACAGGCCCGCGAACAGTCTGTGGACAGCCACCCGCCGGCCCCCGTTCGCACCCCGCTACAGCCCCCAGGACCCGGTTTTTCTGTGGATAACCCCGCCCGGCCACACCACCCGCTCCTCAACCCACTGCGTCACGCGTCCGCACCAGCCCACCAACGCTGTGAAAACTGTGGACTTTTGTGAATATTGATACCTAGAATTGAGGCCGTGACACCTCTACCCAGGATCAGCAACCGCACAGCGAGCCGCCGCACAGCCCCAGAGCGCACGGCCCGGCGCACGCTCGCGGTTTTCGACCTGGATAAAACCATCGTGGACACCAGCGCCTCCATGGCCTACGGTCGCCCGATGGCCAAGCGCGGGATCATCACCACGGGGGAAATGTTGCGCATCGGCGCAATGCTGTTCAGCTACATGCTGACCACCCACACGGACGAGAACCTGGACGCCACCAAGGACGCCCTGTCTTCCATGATCCGCAACCGTCCCGCGGCCTCCCTGCGAGCCATCGCGGAGGACGCCCTGCAGGAGGTGCTGATCCCCTACGTCTACGCCGAGGCTCGCGACTTCATCTTCGAGCACCACAAGTTGGGTCACGACGTCGCCATCATCACCGCGTCCGCCCGCGTCCTGGTGGATCCCATCGCCCGCGAGCTCCAGGCGGACCACCTGATAGCCACCGAGCTCGAGGAGATCGACGGCACGTACACCGGCAAGGTCCTGCACTTCAACAAGGGCCAGGCGAAGGTGGACAAGCTGATGGAGCTGGTCGAGCGCGGCGGCTACGACCTCTCCCGCAGCTACGCCTACACGGATTCCCACACTGACCTGCCGCTCCTTGAGGCGGTCGGCCACCCCTATGCGGTCAACCCGGATCGTCAGCTGCGAAAGATCGCCCGCGAGCGGGACTGGCCGATCGAGTACTTCAGCAAGCCCGAGCCCCTCTTCAAGCCGGGGAAGGTCCTGGCAGGTGCGGGGGCGCTCGCGTTCCTCGGCGCGGCCACCACCGGCGTGGTCCTGTGGTTGCGTCAACGAGCTCAGGACGTCGGTTCCGGCAGCGCCTCGCCGCTCCTGGCGCGCCTCATGCCACGTCGCGCCTCATAGAACCAGCTGCGGGCACCCCACCAGGCAGCTACTGCTTCGCGTCGGCGATGGACTTCGCCTCCAGCGAGCCTTCGGCCAGCCCCTCGGCGTGGAAGATGATCCATTCGGCCATCGCCTCTGAACCACCCTTCGCGAACGCCGCGGCCTTCGCGCGGTACTCATCGCGGTGGCGATTCCACCACACCTCCGGCACGCCCAGCCCGCGCGGGTCCAGGCCACCGGTGATGGTCGCCAGCCGGGAGCAGGCGCGGGCCGTGACCCCGTTGGCGTCGGCGAAGGGCTCCAGGGTGAGCAACTCGCCGTGAATGATCGCGGAGAGCACCACAGAGTTGACCTTCGTGCCCCCGGCGATGAGGGAACCGAGCAGCTGCAGGCGGCCATCGGTGGCGCGCTTCGGACGGCCCGGCACGAGGAACTCCGCGTTGTGGGCAGCCTTCGCGCGGAAGTTCTCATCCGACATCTGTGGCGAGGCCACCGCGTTGATCTTCGCGATCACCTGCAGCGGGGCGCGCTGCCAGGTGGTGCGGGTCTCCGCGATACCATCCGGGGCGAGCAGCTCTGCGGCACGCAGGGAACCAGCCAGGATTGGGTCTTCCACCTGGCCGTCCTCGGGCAGCCACGGGGTGCCGCCGTCCAACTGGGCGGAAGCACGCGCCCCACGCAGCACGGACTCGGAACCGGTGACATCCCAGCCGCGCAGGTTGGCGGGGTGGCGGTGCGCGCGGGCGATGAAATCGGAGGCCCGTTCGACGGCCTCGGGCACCCCGGGCAGCTCGGCGAGCGGGGCGAGGGGATCGGTAGTGAAACGACCTTCAGCAGACATGGCCACCACAATAATTCACCCCACCGCCCCACGCTCACCAATGGTCTGGCAAAATGGTGTGCAGTAATTTCTGCGCAGAATATTGACCGTTAATTGTCAGGAGTATCGATCATGAGTAATAAGAGCGAAGGCCTATTCACCGATAGCGATAGCTTTAACCCTCATGTCAACGCTATCCCGCTGTCCGACGTGGACACCCGCCCGAAGGGCCAGGGGAGCATCGGCGACCTGGTGAAGGACGCCACCGCACAGGCCTCCTCCCTCATCCGTTCCGAGGTGGAGCTCGCGAAGACCGAGATCGCACAGTCCGGCAAGAAGGTCGGCCTGGGCGTGGGCCTGTTCGCCGCTGCCGGCGTGATCATCGCCTACTCCTCCTTCTTCCTCTTCCTCGCCCTGGCGTGGCTGCTGGATCACTTCATGCCACGCTCCCTGGCGTTCCTCGTGGTCTTCCTGATCATGGCTGTACTCACCGGCATCCTGGCGCTGGTCGGCGTCAAGCAGCTCAAGGGCGCGAAGAAGCCGGAGAAGACGATCAACTCCCTGGGCGAGCTCAAGCAGCTGACCCCGGATAAGGAGCGCTACACCGAGGGCAACTCCGTGGCCACCAAGGAGCCGGGCCTGTTCACCTAGGCCCCACACTCGTAGCTTCCCGTGAGCACTCCCTCCCCGAACACCCCGCAGCACACATTCGTGCATTCGCGGGGTGTTCGCTTGCATGTGTTGCTCCAGGGGCCGGTCAAGCCCGAGGGCTCAAACGAGCGGAACCCGCTGGTGCTGTTCATCCACGGCTTTGGCGGTGGCTACTTCGACTTCGAACCGCTCTTCGCCCAGCTGGAGGGCGCCCCGCTGCGGCTGGCTGCGGTGGATCTTCGGGGTTACGGCCGCTCGGATAAAACTCCCCGGGGCTACGATCTCACGACCGCCGCATCCGACATGGCCGGCGTGATCCGCCGCCTGGGGTACAGCAGCGCGCACGTCGTGGGCCACGGCTACGGCGGGCTCGTCGCATGGACGATGGCCGCCCACGAGCCGGAGCGCATCGACCGGCTGGTCACGCTCTCCTCGGCGCACCCCACGGAGCAGGCGAAGTTCCTGTTCTCGCGCCCGCTGGAACGCTGGCGGCACACGCGGGGCACCCTGTTTGCGCAGCTCCCCCGCCTCCCGGAGCGCTCCCTCACCAAGGACGGCGCCGCCACGGCCGAGAAGATCTTCCGCACTGGCGTGGCGCCGGGCTTCCGCGACACCCCCCTCTATCGCGAGTTCGCCATCAAGCGCCGCGAAGCGATGCAGGTGGATAAAGTCGCACACCTGGCCAGCGAATACCGCCGCTGGGCTTTCCGCTCCCGGTTCCGCCCGGAGGGCCGGATCTTCGACCGCACGATCCCGCGCCGCATCGAGGCCCAGGTGTTGGCGATCGACGGTTCGATGGACCCGGACTATTCCCCCGATCTCGCGGCCCGCTCCCTGGAGCGCGGCGCGGCGGGCTCCAGGGCTGAGCTGATCTACGGGGTCGGCCACTACCCGCACCTCGAGGACCCCGTCACCGTCGCAGAGCTGCTCCGCGCCGAGCTTCTCACCGACTAACCGCGCGCCCCAGCAACTACTCCCTAGTCAGCCACGCAGCTGCGCGTATCCACCGGCGAGCTCCACCGGGCAGTATCCCCCACACGCTCCAGCACTTCCTTCTTCGTCAGCGCATAGCCGGTGTCCGCCTCATTCGAGTCCGCACCGAAGATCAGCCCCAGCACCTCCCCATTCGGGGCGACCAGAGGCCCGCCGGAGTTACCCTGCACGATTTTGCCGCGCAACGAGTACGCCTCGCGCTCAACCCGCTGGTTGGCGTAGATATTCGGTCCCGCGATCCGCATCTGCTCACGCACGCGAACCGGGGCCGCCTTAAAAGGACCACCCAGCGGGTAGCCCAGCGCGATGGCGTCGTCCCCAGAAACGGCGGGCTTATCCGCCCAGCGCAACGGCTGCAGCGGCAGCTCCCCGGTGGCCCGCAGCAGCGCGATATCGTGCTCCGGATCGTAGAAGACGACGTCCGTGTTCACCGGGCCGTTGACCGTGGACAGGGTGACCTTGTTCGTCCCCGCGACGACGTGCGCGTTCGTCATCACCACTCCCGGTTCGACGACGAATCCGGTGCCCTGCTGCATCCGGCCGCACTGCTCCGCGATGCCCTCGACCTTGACGATGGACGGCCCGATGGCGGCGACGTCCGGAAGGTCCTGCAGTGCGGGATCCGGCGGCTGGACCTCGCGCTTCGTGACGGAGGCGAAGGGGTCGGTGACCGCGGGGATCTCGCTGCGGTTGATCAGGGCGTTGATGCGAGCGGGCAAGGTACGCATCCAGTTGGGAGCGATCTCGCCGATGGTGGCGATGATGCGGGAATCCTGCGCCTCCCGGGCGATGCGGGAGTCCTGGCTGCTGACCACGGGCACCGCGATCATCCACATCACCACCATGGCGGTGACGACGGCAACCAGGGAGCCCACGGCGGAATCCGCCTGGTAGAGCCGGCGGGTGCGGATGTTGTCGCGGATTCGCTGCCCAATGCCGGAGCCTAAGAGATAACCGATCACCACGCAGCCCGCGAGGGTGAGCAGCGCGATGACCAGTCGGGAGCCCTCCGTGCCCTCGTCCTGAACGAGGCGGACCACCGGCCCCACGGCCTCCAGCCCCAAGTAGCCACCGATCAGCACGCCAGCCAGGCTCAGCAGCGCGGCCACCCCACCTTGCCGTAGCCCTGAGAAGAAGGCAGCAAGGGCGCAGATCACAAGCGCGATATCAACGATCATGGGGTGGGTTTCTACTCTCCTGTTTCCTTCTTACGCCCGGCGATGAATTGGGCTCGCAGGCCGCGGGCTTCGCCATTACGGGATTGTTCCAGGGTACGGAAAAGATCGAATTGGATCTCCTCGTCCCAGTCCTCGTGCCATCCGGCAAGCCGCAGCAGGGCGTCGAGCACCCCGGCGGTGAATCCCCACAGCACCATCCCGGAGACGTCGAAGGCGGGGCCGGACCAGCCGGCGAAGCCCAGCTTGAAGCGGTAATCCGGGTGGACGAGCTCGCGGATGGCCACGGGCTGGACCCAGTCGTTTTCCACGGTGGCGGGGTGGACGGGCGAAAACTCCCGCCAGTAAGCGATCACCGGCACGACCGCGAAGTTTGTGCGGTCGATGTACACCGGGTCCATCACGGCCACGGGTTCCACGCCCTCGGGGTTGAGACCAGTCTCCTCGACTGCCTCGCGGACGGCGGTGTCGATCGGGGTGGCGTCCTGGGATTCCCAACCGCCGCCGGGGAAGGCCATCTGACCCGAGTGGTTGCGCATGTCCACCCCGCGGTGGGTCAGGACGACGGTGGCGTCCTCCGGGAAGGGGTGGATCACGGTGGGTCGGTAGTCCGGGTCCCCGCCGAGCAAGATCAGCACGGCGGAGTAGCGCGGTGGCACGCCGTCCTCGTTGGTTTCCGGGACGTGGCGCGCGGGGTCATTGAGCGCCTCATGTACGTTGCCACTGCGCGCGGCGGTGGCGAGCCTGGTGAGCCATTCGGGCAGGTCAGCGGCGAGTGGCGGTTGAATGGCGATGGCGGCACGCCAGTCTTCGAAGGGATAGGGCATGGT
>JBHWRM010000018.1:0-24138 GCA_043426695.1 Corynebacterium sp.
TCCGGCCCCAAGTGACCGATTTCCATAGCTCCCACCTTAGGATCCGACGTAGTGCAATTCACCCTGCTTTTCCACGAGCCTAGCCTTCATCTGCGCACGAGCGCGGTGGATCCGGGAGCGCACCGTCCCCAACTTCACGCCAAGAGTGACGGCGATTTCGTCGTAGCTCATGTCCAGCCCGTCCCTGAGCACCAGCGCCACACGGTACTCCGGCTGCAGGTCGGCCAGCGCCGCGTCCAAGGCAGGATCCAGGTGATTGAGCTCGAATGCGGCCTCAGGCGTGGGTTCCGAAGAGGTGGCCGGGGTCCAGTACTCCGGGTAATCCTCCAGCGCATCCATCCGAATCTTGGATCGGTGACGCACCATGTCCAGGAAGAGGTTCGTGGTGATGCGGTGCAGCCAGCCCTCAAAGGTTCCGGGACGGTAGTGCTTGAGACTGCGGAACACCCGCATAAAGGTTTCCTGGGTCAGGTCCTCGGCATCCTGCTGATTGCCGGAAAGCTGAAAGGCCAGCCGGTAGACGCGGTCGGCGTGTTCGGCCACCAGCTCGGACCAGGAGGGCATCTCAGCCTCGCCGGCATCGAATGCGGCAGTGGTGGCAGGGCTCGTCACCGGCCCGTCAACCTGAGGGTGGCGGCTGGCGTTCGCGTCAGTCATGTTCTTTAGCATGTCATGCCAAGTTCCCTGCGGGGTAGTTTCCAACTGGAGAAACGCTGTGAACTTCGGCCGCCACCCCACTTAAGCCACAGTGATTAACAAGCGTTTCTATTTCCTTAAAAACCCCGCCTTATCAGGCATGTCTTGAGCCCAAATCAGGGCCCAGTGCCATAGTCTCGACAATCGTGAACTCTGCAAATAATTCCAGCATCAACGCCATCAAGTCCTATGTCGAGCAGACCACTCCTGCCGATGAGGCACTCGCCGCTGCGACCGAAGCTGCACGCGAGTTCGGTCTGCTCGTCCCGGACGCCGTGACCGCAGAACTGCTCCGATTCCTCGCGGCCAACACCGCGGGACGCGCGGCGCTGGGCGGCCACACCCCCACCGGGATCATTATGTCCCCCGCCTGCGGTCTGCTGGGATCCCACCTCTTCCGTGGCTTCTACGCCGCTGGCGCCCCCCAGGCGCACCTGACCTGCATCGAGCCGGAGGTCCAGCACCAACAGCTCGCGAAAAACGCCTTCAAGCAGATCGGCATCGCTAGCAACGGCTTCCGTTTCCTGCCCAGCCGCCCCCTAGACGTCATCGGCCGGCTTGCCTCCACTAGCTACGACCTCGCAATTGCAGAGTGCGCGGTCGAGGACATCGAGGCCACCGTGGCAGCCACCCTTCCCACCCTCCGTTCCGGCGGCGTTCTCCTCTTGTTGGACACGCTGCTGGACGGCACACTCGCCGACGCGGAGCGCACCGATCGCCAGTCCGTCTGCGCGCGCGAGGCCGACGAATACATCACGAGCTTGACCGATGTGACCGCCGCCCGCCTGCCCGTCGGCGCCGGTGCCACGATCATCACGAAGCACTAGCCCCTTCTGCGCCCGGGGCCGCGCTTCTACCCCCCCCGGGCTGTGGCCTGTGGGGTAGGCACGTGCTGGGTGAACTCCGCCCGACCTCGCAGGCAATCCGCTGGTATAAACGGGGTCATGGCTAACCCTTCCGCAGAACACACTTCCGCGCCGGTCAACCCGCAGCTTGCAGAGGCTGACGCGGAACTCCCTCACCAAGCCCCAGAGCTTCACATCACCGCCGAACGCGGTGTACTCGAGGCCCCGGCGGGAGCCGTCTTCGCCGATGGCGCGATCCACGTCTTCCACCAGTTCCGCACGAAGCGCAGCAACGGCTCGCGGTGGGCACATGTCACCGCGTCCCACATCCCCTACGACTGGGACATCAACGACGACGTCCTCAAGCCGGAGGGCGAGGAGCTGGACGTCCTCGCAGGTTCCGCTCTCACCCTCTCCGCCGCAGACGGCGCTGCGGAGACCGTTGAGCTGATCTTCGTCACCTCCGAGCCACGCGACGCGACCGCCAGCCGGGAGGAACTGCTGGGCAGCCAGGTCGCGAATGGCCGCCGCGGCGCGCGCACCTTCCGCATCCAACGCGCCCAGATCGACGACCTGGCCGCCCTCAACGAGGTCTCCGACGACCCGAAGGCCGTGGCCACCGGCGTGCGCCGCCTTGGCCCCATCGACATCGACGACTCCGCTCACTCGGTCGACGACCTCGTCACCCCGAGCGTCGTCCCCCTTAGCGAAGGCGGCTGGGGCATGCTGGCCCTGAACCTCGTCAATGATGAGGATGCCGAGATCGTGTGGCTCCTCTCCGAGGATCGCCAACACTGGCGCGTCGCGGGTGCCGTCGAGATTGACGGCGACGTTTCCCTCCCTGCATCCCGACCGTTCGCCCCGCGTCTGGTCAAGATGACCGACCAGGGCGATGGCCACGACTATCACGTCCTCATCCTCACCTACCGTGACGACGGCACCTGGAAGGCGGAGGGCGACGAGGTCACTGGCTATCTCGTCGGACGTATCGACACCCCCTCTGCCGGGAAGGTCACTTTCCAGCCCCAGGGTGAGTTCCGCGTCCTGGACCACGGCCACGACCTGACCCGTCCTCGCATTATCCCGGGCGACACCCCCGCTCTGATCGGCCTGGTGGGCGCCCACCCGGACGCTAGCACCGGCGCGGATTGGGCCAATTGCCTGTCCACGCCGCGCGCCCTCACCCTGCTGGACGGGGCGCTGTACCAGGACATCGTTGGCGCCCCACAGGCCGTGCACTCCTTCTCCGACTTCGGGCTCATCTGGACCGGCCAGCTTGCTCCAGGTGAGGGAAAGGTGGAGCTTAGCGTGCGCAACATGGATGGCGGGGAAATCGCCCTGATCAGCTACACCAAGGACGCTGTTTCCGTCACCCGCGAGGGAGACACCCGCACCGCTTCCCTCGCCGACCCAGAGGCCGACGTGCTCACCGTCTTCATCGACGGCCCGCTGTGCGAGGTCTACGCCGACGGCGGCGCCGCCACGCTGACGAGCAGCATCTCGGCGGCAGTGCCGGTTAGGGACGTGGAGGTCACCGCGACCGGTGGGGCCCGCACCGAAGTGTCGATGGTCACCTTGGGTCGCCAGCTGCAGCGCCTGCACGCGGGCCTGAACTCGGCCGCCGCTCAGGAGCAGATCATCGCGGACTCGGCCCAGGCAGATCGGGATATCGAGTCCGGCGCGATCGACGACTTGCTGGACGTGGACTAGCTCGAAAGATCTGCCACGGCTTTCTTCGTGAGCAATGCCAAAGCCCGGGCGGGGATGCGTACCCTGCCCGGGCTTTTACTCTGCTGCGGGGTTGTACTGGCGCACCGCTGCCGAGCGCATATACCCCAGCGGCGTCAGTAACAGCGGCAGCGAGGGGCTTTGCCCCTCCCCTGCCTGCGTTAGGCCTTAGCGAGTCGGGTGATCTTCGCGCGCGCGGTGACCTTCATCTGCGGCGGCAGGTTCTCAATCCGCTGGGCGAGCACCTTGGAGTGAATGTGGCGTGCAGACGGGCTCATGCCGATCTGCGCGGCAATGGAGTCCTGGTCGAGGGTCATCTCGAACTCCACGGTCTCCGATTCTCCGACCGGGGTGAGGTGGCCGGAGGCCTGCTCGATCATGCGCTCGACCTTGCCCTCCTCGACCTCAATGATCCCCAGCGGCTCGCGCAGCTCGTGCAGGTGGCCGGCGTCTGCCGTGAGAACCACGACCTCCCCGCCCGGCTTCAAGATGCGGGCGAACTCGGCAGCGTTACGCGGAGCGAAGACCACCATGATCGCGTCCACGGACTCGTCCTGGATAGGCAGGCGCGACCAAGCGTCCGCGACGACGGCGCCGATGCGAGAGTGCGCCTTGGCCAGGCGCTTGACCGCCGCGGTGGAAACATCGATACCCACGCCGCGGGAGTTTTCAATCGTGTCCAGCGCATGACTCAGGTAATAACCGGTGCCGGCACCGATCTCCACCAGCCCCGGGTGGCTACTAGGCTCGACCCCGGCGTCATCCAGCACGTCCTCCACCTTGTTGGTGACAGCCTCGACGAAGGGGGCGAAGTGGCCTCCGGTGAGGAAGGTTTCGCGGGCGCTGATCATCGCAGCATCATCGCCGGAGTAACGAAGCCCGGCCCCGCCGGCGAGCGTCACGTAGCCCTGGCGGGCGATGTCGTAGCTATGCCCCGAGTCGGACACGAGGGTTCGCCACTGCGCGTCACCAGCCGACAGCGCGGTTCCGTCCACCGGATCCGCCAGCAGATCAATCACATCAGAAAGCACAGTCGCGCTCCTTCATTCAAGCCTCAAGAATTTAATTTATAAGCTATTTGGCTAACCACTGTACAAGCGTGCGGGCACCGAACCCGGTACCGACCGGCGAGACCTCCGCGTAGGTCTGCTCCGCACGCCCCGGTCCAGCGATATCCAGGTGGATCAGGTCGACGCCACGGGTGAACCGGCGGAGGAACATCGCTGCGGTGGTTGCACCCGGCCCCTTCGGTGCCTGGCGGACGTCCGCGATCTTCGAATCCACTGCCTGTTCCAGGTACTTCGGCTGTGGCAGCGGCCACCACTGCTCCCCGACCTGGGCACCCCGGCGCGCGAGCTTCAGCGCTACCTGTGGAGTGGGTGCGAACACCGCTCCTGTGTGCAGTCCCAGCGCCAGTTTCGCCGCACCCGTGAGCGTGGCGATGGAGATGATGGCGTTCGGCTCGTATTTCTTGGCCACGTAGCTGATCGCGTCCGCCAGCACCATGCGGCCCTCGGCATCGGTGTTGGTCACCTCAGAGGTGATACCGCCGTAGTGTTCGACAACATCGCCCGGCCGGTAAGCATCCCCGGAGATCATGTTCTCCGCCATCGGAACGATTGCCACGACCTTGCGCGGCACCTGTCCCTCAGCGAGCGCCCGGAAGGCGGCGATGACGCTCGCCCCGCCGGTCATGTCCGTGCGCATGAGGTCCATCCCGGCGGCGGGCTTGATGCTGATACCACCGGTATCGAAGGTCACTCCCTTGCCGACCATGGCGATGGGGCTGCGGCGCTGCGGCAGGCCGATGCTCTCGGGGTCCCATACCATCTCCACCATTACCGGTGGGCGGGACGACCCGGAGCCCACGGCGATGACGCCGCCGAAGCCCTTGCTCCGTAGCCACTCGGCGTCGCGGACCTTCACCTTGACGCCCGGGATGTTCCCGACCAGCTTCTTCGTGCGCCTAGCCAGCCATTCCGGGGACTTCACATTGCTGGGGGCGTTAGCTAGATCCCGGGACAAGCAGGTTGCCTTACCCAGCTGCACACCGTCGCGCACCGCGCGACGCAGCCCTAGGTTCGTGCGATTATCGATGCTGCGGTGCGCCGGGTTGTCCCACGCCAGGTGAAGGTTGCGCACTGCACCGGGGCGCTTCTCATTCGTGGTGACAAACTGGTGACCACCCACGATCGCACCAATGATGAGAGAGCGGAGCTGGCGTGGCTTGATGTTGGCCGGCAGGTGGAGCTGGACGAGGTGGCGCTTGGCGCGCACCGGGTGACCAGCGACGACCTGGTTCATGTGACGGACGATCTGTGCCCCGTGAGCACGCCAGCCGTCGTCGAGAAAATCATTGTGCTCGGAAAAGTCAGATGCCCGCTTGGGAGCATCAGGCAGGCCCACGACCCATTCGACGGGTTCTCCGTTAGCGCTAATTTCGACACCGCGGGAGTGGTTGCGGTCCGCGTCGAAGCGCACAGTAAGCACTTCGGTTCCCTCGACGGACGCACCGAAGGTGATGTCGGGTACAGCCTGCGGAATCTTGGGAATGGGTGCCACGGTTCTATGCCCTTTCTGCTGCTTGTTTATCGTCCTTATTATTCCCGACGGTTCGGGACGCTTGCTGACGGTCGCCTGGCCGGGCTGGGTCGTCGAGGTGGGTGGCGAGCCGCTCGAGCAGCGCGTCAACCTCGGCTGCGTCGTACCCGCGGAGGGAGCGGGTGAACTTCAGCTGCCGCAGGTTCACTCCGGTGAGCTCACAGTTCGCTCGGAACTCCGCAGCCTGCCTTTCGGCGGGGTGATCTGCTCGCGGCCCGGCGTACTCCCCCGGACCGAATACACGTCCCACCAGGTAGACGAGAAGCCCTGCGACGAGTGCCGCGCCGGCAATCGAAAAGATCCAGTACATCCTTGTGGCTTCTCCTAGGGCTGCTCCCGGCGGAGCATCTCCAGCTCCTCCTCAATCCGACCGCGCTCGCGTTCGAGGTCCTCCCGGCGGCGCCTAAGGCTTTCGGTGTGCTTATCGTGCGCACGGTGGCAAAAGTCCATGGCGTCCTCGGGATCATCCGTGAGGTGAATCAGATCGACGTCCTCCGGCGAAATCATCTTCTCCTCGACGAGCCTTTCCTTAATCCAGTCCACCAACGGACCCCAGAAGCGCGTCCCGACGAGGATGATCGGGAAGCGTTGGATCTTCTGCGTCTGAACCATAACCAGGGCTTCGAAGAGCTCATCGAGGGTGCCAAAACCGCCCGGCAGGCAGATGAAGGCTTGGGAGTACTTCAGAAACATCGTCTTGCGCACGAAGAAGTAGCGGAAGTTCATGCCCAACTGGACCCAGTCGTTGAGTCGCTGCTCGTGGGGCAGCTCGATGCCCAGACCAATGGAGAGCCCGCCGGCATCAGCCGCGCCTCGGTTCGCGGCCTCCATCAGGCCTGGTCCTCCACCCGTGATCGTGGCGTAGCCGCTGCGGGCGATCAGCTCACCGATCTGCTGGCCGAGCTTGTAGTACTCGTGGTCTTCCCGGATGCGTGCGGAGCCAAAGACGGTGATCGCCTTAGGGATCTTCGCGAGCGCACCGAAACCGTCGACGAACTCGGCTTGGATCCGCATCACTCGCCACGGATCCGTGTGCAGCCAGTCGGTGCTCTCCTGGGGCTGAAGCAAGCGCTGGTCGGTCGTGGAGTCCTTCGGCTCTGAGTCCGGAGTCCCCCGGTACAGCACCGGTCCACGGAAACGAAAATCGGAAAGATTGGCCGAATCGGTGGCCGGGAAGTTGGGGGTGGAGTCTTCAGTAGTCATCGTTACTCATACTAACGGTGACCCAGGACACGCGGCCGCCGGCAATCCCCTGGCGCTGCCCGCATTCCCCCTTAACAGGTGCACTACCCGCCCCCACAGGCCCGGAAGTGGGCAAATAACTGGACTCCGTTGTCTGACGCGCGCGTGAATATGGTCTAATTCTTACATGAATTCCCCCAATACTCAGTCGGCTGCCGACACCACAGCGGCAACCCCAGAGAGCGGCTCCGCCCTCGGCAAGGGGCTTGAAACCCGACACCTCACCATGATGGGCCTCGGCTCGGCCATCGGCGCCGGCCTGTTCCTCGGAACGGGCGTTGGCATCGAGGCGGCCGGCCCTGCTGTCCTGTTGTCCTATGTCGTCGCCGGCATCATCGTCATCTTCGTGATGCAGATGCTGGGCGAGCTCGCGGCCGCACGCCCGGCCTCGGGCACCTTCGCCACCTATGGCCGCCTGGCCTTCGGTAACTGGGCGGGTTTCTCGCTCGGTTGGTTGTACTATTTCATGCTCGTGATGGTCATGGGTGCCGAGATCACCGGCGCCGGCGCCATCATGGGCAAGTGGTTCGGCGTGGATGGCTGGATCCCCGGCCTCGTCGCGGTCGTGTTCTTCACCTTCGTCAACCTCACCGCCGTGCGCGGCTTTGGCGAGTTTGAGTACTGGTTCGCGTTCATCAAGGTCGCGGTCATCATTATCTTCCTCGCCATCGGCCTGGGACTGCTGTTCGGCTTCTTCCCGGGCTTCGATAGCCCGGGGCTGTCCCACTTCAGCGACTTTGCACCGAACGGCGTCTCCGGCATGGCCGCCGGCCTGCTCGCGGTTGCCTTCGCCTTCGGCGGCATTGAGATCGTGACCATCGCCGCCGCCGAGGCCAAGGACCCCACCACCTCCATCGCCTCGGCCGTCCGCGCCGTTATCTGGCGCATCTCGGTCTTCTACCTTGGCTCGGTCTTCCTGATCACCGCACTGCTTCCATTCTCCACCCTGGGTGACGCTGAGACCGCCGCGGAATCCCCGTTCACCCGCGTTCTGGAGCTGGCGAACATCCCGGGTGCGGTGACGCTCATGGAGATCGTCATCGTCCTCGCCCTGCTCTCGGCATGTAACGCCCAGATCTACGCGACCTCCCGCCTCCTGTTCAGCTTCGGCAGCACCGGTTACGCGCCGAAGTTCGTCCGAAAGACGAACTCCAACCAGGTTCCGATCCCGGCGGTGTGGGCGTCCCTATTCTTCGCATTCCTGTCGGTGACCCTGCAGGTCTGGGGTCCGGAGAACCTGATCGGCATCCTGTTCAACGCCGTCGGCGGATCGCTGCTGGTGATCTGGGTGATGATTGTGCTCTCCGAGATCAAACTGCGCCCGGCCCTCGAGGCCCGCGGCAAGATGCCGGTCCGGATGTGGGGCTACCCCTTCCTGCCGTGGCTGACAGTTGCCCTCCTGGTGGGACTCACCGTCCTCATGCTGTGGGATCCTTCTGCCCGAAGCCAGGTCATCACCGTGGCCGTCGCATTCGCTGTGCTCTCCGCACTGGGCTACATCGTGGGCAAGGTTAACCCTGCTGCCCAGGATCACGAGGAGATGACGCTCTAGAACGTCACCGGGGCGCGCCGGCCCCTCCTGGCGCGTCTCCCGTGGTTAGAGAAAAGTCAACGGCCTCGGAAGCACGATCTTGTGCTTCCGAGGCCGTTTTCTTTGTGTCTCTACCGCTCCCTAGCCCAGCTCCGCCAGGCGCCGAGCGGCCTTGGCGATCTGCTCATCGCTAGCGGTCAGCCCCACCCGGACGTGCTGCGCTCCAGCGGGACCATAGAAGTGCCCGGGGGCCACGAGAATGCCGAGTTCCGCGAACCGGTCCACCGTCTCCCAGGCATCTCGCCCTTCAGTAGCCCAGATATAGAGCCCGGCTTCGGAGTGCTCGACGGTGAAGCCAGCAGCGTCCAGCCCGGCAAGCAGGACCTCACGGCGCTCCCGGTAGCGCTGCCGCTGCAAGGTTTCGAAATCATCGGAGCTCAGCGCCGCAATCATCGCGTGCTGGATCGGCCCCGGCACCATGCCTCCGGCGTGCTTCCGGATCCCGAGAATCTCGGCCATGAGCTGCTGATCCCCCGCGAGCCAGCCCGAACGGTAGCTGGCCATGTTGGAGGTCTTCGACAGCGAGTGCACCGCAATCAGGTTGCGGTGGTCGCCATCGCAGACCCTCGGATCGAGGATGGAGACGGGCGCATCAGCCACTTCGGTGGCCTCCCATCCCAGGCCGAGGTAGCACTCGTCGGAGACCACGATGCAGTCGCGCTGCCGGGCGAAGTCCACGACCTTGCGCAGGTGCTCTACCCCGAGCACTGCGCCGTGCGGGTTAGCGGGCGAGTTGAGGTAAATCAGGGCTGGGGTTTCGGGCCCCAGCTTCAGCAGCGAATCAGCGCGCAGCACCCGGCAGCCCGCAAGCTTCGCAGAGACCTCATAGGTCGGATACGCCAACTCCGGGATGACCACCAGCGAATCAGCATGGATGCCAAGATCCATCGGCAAGCTCGCGATCGCTTCCTTGGTGCCGATCACCGGCACCACGGCATCCTCGCTGAGTCCGGTGACTCCGAAGCGTCGGGCCATCGCGGCCACGATGGCTCCACGTAGTTCACCGGAGCCCTCGGTGGGCGGGTATCCCGGCTGCCATGCAGCCTCCGCCAGCGCGAGTTGGACATTCGGGGGAACGTCGTCGACTGGTGTTCCGACGGAGAGGTTAATCATCCCGTCGGGGTGGGCGGCAGCGCGCTGGGTCGCCTCAGCCAGAGTGTCCCAGGGGAACGCAGGAAGCCGCTCGGCGGCGGGGGTGCGAAAAGCTGATGACCGTCGAGTCACGGATTCACTCTCCTCATTGAAAAACTCCCGGTGCCCCACCAGAAGCACCGGGAGCCGGGCACGCGGCCGACACGGTGAAGGCCGGCCTCCAGACCGCTTAGGCCTGTGGTGGCAGAGCTGCGATCATCGGGGCATCGAAGTCCTGCGGGCCAAGCGCCGCAGCACCGCCCGGGGAGCCCAGGTCGTCGAAGAACGCCGCATTGGCGTCGTTGTACTCTTCCCACTCCTCCGGGATGTCGTCCTCGTAGAAGACGGCCTCGACCGGGCAGACCGGCTCACACGCGCCGCAGTCCACGCACTCGTCCGGGTGGATGTACAGCATGCGCTTGCCTTCGTAGATGCAGTCCACTGGGCATTCCTCGACGCAGCTGCGGTCCAGGACGTCGACGCATGGTTGTGCAATCGTGTAGGTCATTGTTCTTCCTTATGCACTATTGGGTCTAGCGCTAACGGCTAAGTTCTTATCTTTTTATTCTGCCACTCGGGCGGGTTCAATTCGAATCACGATCGGCCGTGGGGTCGGTGTACATGACCGGTATCGCGCCACCCAAAAGACCAGCAGCGAGCAGGCCGAGCGTGGCGAGGCTTTGCGGGATCAGGGTATCCCCGCTGGTGCTGAGGGCAGGCCACATCAGCAGCGCGATAAATCCCGCCAGCCAGATCCACGTGGGAATGGCAGCGATTGCTTTATTCGGGGTCCACAGCAGCGCGGTCTTGGTGATGATCCAGTTGAACACTCCCGCGAAGAGGATCGTCCAAGGGAAAGGAATACTCACCTCGCCGATGCTGATGCGGCTTCCCAGGTAGAGCACGGAAACGAAAAGGCCGAACGCGGCTCCGACACTCAGCCAGGTGATCCCCGCGATTCGCTCGCGGCGGGTGGTGTCGCGGCGAACCTGGCTGCGGTTTGGGTCTCCCCAATGAGGTTCACTCCGGCGTTGTCCTTCAGGGTCTGCGACGCGGTGATTATGGCTCGTCACGTTGTCAGCCATCCTCACCCCTGCGCCTTCCCGTCAGTGCCGTGCTCTTGGGCGGTCCCGTTGCCGGGAACCACGAAGTCAAAGTGTAGCAGACTGATCTGTCTGGTTGCGTTTGGGTCGGAGTTCTTTACCCAGCCCAGCTGATATCCCTCGACGGGAAGGATCGGCTGACTAATGAGGTTCGACAACGCGAAGAGGTACTCCCCCGTCGGCGTGGTGACATCCCAAGCCTCGGGGTTGACGTCCGTTCGAGTACCGTCGGCGACCCACAACTGCGTGGCGTGCGCTGCCATCGCCTTTCGCTTGGCAGCGACGTCCTCAGGGGTGCCCTGGACGAAGGCGTCGATAAAATCTTCCGCGACCAGCGCGACGTCGCCGTCCTTGGCCTCGCGCCAGCCCTCGGGGATCTCCGCTCCCATCATCGCAGCATGGAAAGCCCCTGCTGGGGTGACGGCCCACCAGATCTCCTGCGGAGTAGCCTCCTCGCCCGCGTCCGCGAGTCGGCGGACCGCCTCGTGGGTCACCCGGTGGGCTCGGATGTGGTCCGGGTGCCCATAGCCACCGTCCGGCCCATAGGTGACGAGCACTTCCGGGCGCTGACGGCGGAGCACCGCGAGTAGCTGCTCAACCTGTTGCTCCCAGTTATCCTCCGAGCCCCCGGCGAAGGCGCGGGGGTGCCGGATAGTCGGGGTATCGGCCATCCCGGAATCCCGCCAGCGGCTCAGCCCACCCAGGAACTGCGGTCCCTGATGAACCCCCAGCTGTTCGAGGGCCTGCTGCAGTTCCCCAATACGGAAACCACCCAGCAGATCGGAGTGCTCGGAGGTCAGGTTCTGGTACTTCTCCCCGATCACCTCCCCTTCCTCACCGAGCGTGCAGGTCAACACGGATGCCTCCGCCCCGACCCGGGAACTCGCGGCCACCAATAGGCCGGTAAACAGGGATTCATCGTCCGGGTGAGCGTGAACGAACAACACCCGCTGCGGTGCCGCGTGGGTGGCGTGCTTAGTCATCTGAACTTGGTACCTCCGGTTCTGGGGCCGCCGTCGTCGTCGGTTTCGCTACTTCCTGGCGCGCCCAGCGGGCGCCGCCGACGAAAATTCCACTATAGGGGTCGAAGGGCCACTGTTCGACAGGCTTGTCGGAGCCCACAAACTCTGGGCTCGCAGCGTAGTGCTGCTCATCTCGCAACAGCGGCAGCAGCACAGACTGGCTCTGCACCAGCGCGTTCACCTGCTCGATCGCTGCGGCAGAACCTTGACCGTCGCGCACCTCGGCGATGGCTTCGTCAATTGCCGACTCGCAAAGGCCTGTGATGTTTGCCCCAAAGGTTCGCTGCTGGGACGCCTCCGCCGGTTCCGTCGACGAGGTGGGCTCCGATCTGCGGGATTCTTGCGGCGAACTCTGGCTGGCGGATTCGGTGGAGCGTTCGCTCGGCGCGATGCTGCTCGTCGACTCGTCCGACTTTCCATCCTCGGCGGCCCGCTCCTCAGCCTGACGCAGCGTCTCTGGCTGGACGCACGAGAACTGATTGGCCACGTCCGTGGGAGTATCCGGGGTGCGCCCCCACAGCACCGACGCGTCGACCTCCCCTTCGGGGATCATCTTCTCCAGCAAGTTTTCCGAGTCAACAGTCAAAGCTTGGGCCTTGATCCCGTTGCGGCTGAGCTCATCAGCAATCGTGCGGGCGGCGATGGCGGCCTGCTTGTCGTTATTGGGGGCGGCGATGGTGAAGGGTCGCTCGTCGAACAGACCCCGGGCCTCGTCCGGCATCTGCTCCGCAGGCTGCTCGCCCCATTCCGGAGGGGTGACAGCCCTGTTTCCGGAGACAATCTGCGCCACGATGTCAGGCTTGATCGCCGCCAATGCCGCACGACGCACGGCCAGCTCGCTCATCCGCTCCGAATCGAGGTTGAGCGCGAAGTTCAGCTGGACCTTCCGGTCCCGCTGCGTGCCACGGACATCCGGCACCTCGCCGAGAGTCAGCGCCGCCAGACCCGCTGGATAGGCGGCGTACATCTGCAGCTGCCGCGAGCGCAGCATCTGGGCACCTGTGTGCACATCCGGGACTGCCCGGAGGATCAGCTTATCGGTGGCGGCAGGGGCTGATCCCCAGTAGCGGTCGTTGCGCTGCAGTTCGATAACACCGCGGCCAGCGTCGACCGCGTGAACCCGATAAGCTCCGCCCGAGGCGACCGAACGCTCGTCCATCATCGTGGCGAACTGCTGCCCCTCAGCCCGATAGATATGGCTCGGCAGCAAGTGCCGGAACAACTGCCGCCAACCTTCCTGAGGCTCGCTGAAACGCACGCGAACCTTCGATCCCCCTCCGGAGACCTTGATCGCGGAAATCTTGCTGTACTGGGCCGCATTCTCCGCGATGCGCTGGGTGCGCAGCTCATCCCAGAGATACTGGAAATCGCTGCCGGAGATCGGGGTGCCGTCGGACCACTGCGCGTGCGGGCGCAGCGTATAGGTCACCTCGGTCGGTGCCTCCGGGTTATCGGCATCCACCTTGGCCAGGAGATCCTTATTCATCACCCAGCGGTTGCCAAAACGGTTGAACGCGGACGGCAGCGTGAGGTCTGCGACCGCCATCGTGGATTGGCCCAGGTTGCCGACGATATGCGGGTTCAGGTTGCCGTCGAACTCATCGACGCCGATATTGATCTCCCGCAGCTTAGAATCCGGGGTGTTCTTGTTCTTTTCCTCGTTGGAGTCCTTGGCCTTGGGTTTGGCCGGCTCCTCCACGGTGGGGGCGTCGCCGGGGCGAGCCTGGCAGCCGGCCAGGACGAGGCTGAGCGCCACCGGGGTGGCCACGAGGGCAGCAAAAAAGCGCTGACGGGGTTGCCGCTGAATAACTGCCAAGACCAACCTCCGTCAGCGCTGCTGCGCTCAATGACGCCCGTGCGGGTGGCTCCCCGCCGCGGGCGAAGAGCGCCTTACTTGTTACGTGCCTTCTCGCGGGACCGGGCGCGGGCACGCTCGGTTGCGTTAAGAACCAGCTTACGCACGCGAATCACGTCCGGTGCGACCTCGACGCACTCGTCGTAGCCACAGAATTCCATGGCCTCTTCGAGGCTCATCTCGTGGGCCTTCGCCAGGGTCACGGTCGTGTCCGCGGACGCGGCGCGCATGTTCGTCAGCTTCTTTTCCTTGGTGACGTTGACGTCCATATCCTCGTCGCGGTTATTCGCGCCGACGACGACGCCCTCGTAGACCTCAGCGCCCGGCTCGACGAAGAACTGACCGCGGTCGGCGAGGTTGATCAGCGCATAGGCGGTGACCTGACCGGTGCGGTCCGCAACCAGGGAGCCGGTCGGGCGGCCCTTGATCTCGCCAGCCCAGGGCTGATAGCCCGCAGAGTAGTGATTGGCGATGCCGGTGCCGTGGGTCTCGGTCATGAAGACAGTACGGAAACCAATGAGGCCACGGGCAGGCACGATGAAGTGCATGCGGATCCAGCCGGAGCCGGTGTTGTCCATGGACTCCATCCGGCCCTTGCGGGCGGCCATCAGCTGGGTGATGTTGCCCAGGTACTCCTCTGGAGTGTCGATGGTGAGGTTCTCGTAAGGCTCCATGAGCTGGCCGTTTTCGGTTCGCGTCACGACCTGTGGCTTACCAACGGTGAGCTCGAAGCCTTCGCGGCGCATCGTCTCAACGAGGACGGACAGCGCCATCTCACCACGGCCCTGGACCTCCCAGGCGTCGGGGCGCTCGGTCGGCAGCACGCGGAGGGAGACGTTACCGATCAGCTCCTGATCGAGGCGAGCCTTCACCATGCGAGCCGTGAGCTTATCGCCACCACCACGACCAGCCATCGGGGAGGTATTCACGCCGATGGTCATGGAGATCGCAGGCTCATCCACGGCGATGCGCGGCAGCGGATTCGGGTGCTCCGGGTCGGCGAGGGTATCGCCGATCATGATGTCGTCGATGCCAGAGATCGCGGCGATGTCACCGGCGATGACCTCCTGGGCAGGAACGCGGGTCACGCCCACGGTGCGCAGGAGCTCGGCGATCTTGGCGGTCTTGACGTGCTGTTCGCCCTCCTCGTCATAGTGGATCCACGCGACCTGCTGACCCTTGCGCAGCACGCCGGAGTGGACGCGGACCAGGCCGATGCGACCCAGGAAGGAGCTGGAGTCAAGGTTCGTGACGTGAGCCTGCAGCGGGCCTTCGATGTCGGCAGAAGGCTCCGGGAGGGTGTCGTACAGGACGTCGAAAAGCGGCTGCAGGTCCGGGGAATTCGGGACGTTGCCGTCGCCCGGGTTCTCGGTGGATGCCTTGCCCTCGCGGCCAGAGGTGTAGAGCACGGGCAGCTCCAGGAGGGACTCGGCGGCCTCCATGGCCTCCTCGTCCTCCAGGGTGGAGGCCAGCTCGAGGAGCAGGTCCTGAGCCTCTTCAACAACCTCGTCGATGCGGGCGTCCGGGCGGTCGGTCTTGTTCACGCAAATAATGACCGGCATCTTGGCAGCCAGCGCCTTGCCGAGCACGAAACGGGTCTGCGGCAGCGGCCCCTCGGAGGCGTCGACGAGCAGCACCACGCCGTCCACCATGGACAGGGCGCGCTCGACCTCGCCACCGAAGTCAGCGTGGCCCGGGGTGTCGATCACGTTGATAACGAGGTCGGCGCCGTCCTTACCGAGCCCCTTGCGGCGAATCGCGGTGTTCTTCGCAAGGATCGTGATGCCCTTTTCGCGCTCCAGGTCGCCGGAGTCCATGACACGGTCCTCGACTTCCGCGTGCGGGTCGAAGGCACCAGACTGGCGCAGCATGGCATCGACGAGAGTCGTCTTTCCGTGGTCGACGTGCGCGACGATGGCGACGTTTCGAAACTCGGTATGGGTCACTAGTTCAACGCTTCCTTAAAAATATTGACTATGAGTGATTGGCTACTCCTACGGTGCCAATGTTAGCGCCGCGGTTGACTCCACTATTTTTCCACATGCCTCGAAGTTTTTCTGCATGCGTTATCCCAGTCCGCGCTCGTCACCCCTGCACACTCCCCCGCTTCCAGGGCCAGGCGACAGCCAGAAAAATTTTATCGTTTTCTCCAACTTTTCACGCCTTGCTGATATTGTGAACCAAACCAAACAACAACCGTGCAAGCGCTGACCACCCGTCGCCCGCGAGGCGGAGGTGAGTATCGCCAGGCTTGCCAGTCCGAAATATTCCGCAACCAGCACTGGAAGGCACCACCCGGAATGAACGTCAAGGCCACTTCCTCTCGCAAGCGCACATGGGGCCGCCGCGCCGCCACGACCCTCGCCGCGATGGCGCTCGGCGCCACGGCGGTCATCAGCCCTGCTCAGGCAGCACCTGTCGGCTCCCTCGATCACCTCGGCCGTCCGGCACCGCACGTCCTCAACCAGATTGAGCAGTTCGCCAACACCCCTGGCCTGCCGGATAAGGCCAAGTCCGCCCTGGAGTCCGTGGTCGGATTCTTCCGCGGCGATGGAGATAAGGATCCTGGCGTCTACCTGCCAGAGGGTGGCCCGGCATTCACCCAGTTCGCTTTCCCGAGCGTGTCCATGAAGTGCATCGGTGGCAAGGATAAGGCCGTCGGTACCGCCATGGCGGTTCCAGGCCCAGCTGCATTGCCGCTGCCCGGCGTGGCAGCTGGTGAGGTGAACTTCGTCTTCACCGCACTGGGCACGGGACCGGCAGCTAAGAAGCAGGCGATCCCAATGCGCGTCCACTGGGTAAACATCAACAACGGCCGCACTGGCACCACCGTGCTGGGCAACAACGGCATCAACCCGAAGGGTCCGGGCACCGTCAATGGCGCCGCGAAGACCGGCTCCGGCACGGTTGTGGCTCTGCTCGAGGGGGGCGTGACCACGGTAGAGAAGAACTCCGGCCCGTCCAACTGTGGCTTCAGCCCGACCGTGGCAATGATCAACGTCCGCTAAAACAGCCGCGATGATCCTCACCGGCTAGCACAGCGTCCGTGGCCCCTGGGCCACGGACGCACGCCGTCACGAGCGCGACTAAGCGGTCTCGCCCCCACTTTCCGTGGGGGCTATTTTTGTGAGTACTACACCCACCGCAGCTCCCAAAACCACACCCACCGCGAGGTTATTCGTGGCCAGGGTCGCCGTGAAGACGCACATCATCACCAGCGAGCGCTGCCAAGGCAACCGCATCAGCCCCTTGGGACTCACGGTGTGCCAGGAGATCGTCTTCAGAGAGACGATAACCATCACCGCAGCCAATGCCGCCATTGGGATGGCGGAGACGACCTGGTGCAGCGAAAGGATGAAAAGCAGCAGGAACCCGCCAGCGGCGATCGATGAGAAGCGGGTGCGGGCGCGGGACTCCTCGACGTTGACCATTGTCTGGCCGATCATGCCGCAGCCTCCCGTTCCGGCCAGCGCGCCGGCAGCAATGTTGGCCACCCCCTGGCCCCAGCTTTCCCGGGTTTTATTGGAGGAGGTCATGGTCATACCGTCGACCAGCTGACCCGTCATCACCGACTCCACGAGCCCAACAGCGGCGAAGCCCAGCGCATAGGGCAGCACGAGGAAGAAGGTCTCCCAGGTCCATGGGACATCCGGCATGCGCACCTCGGGCAACCCGCCGGTGAGCCCACCCATGTCCCCCACGTTCGGCACCCGCCAGCCGAGGATCACCACCATCAGGGTCAGGATCGCGATGGCAATCAGCGGGGCGGGGATCGCGGCGGTGATCTTCGGGAAGATCAGGAGAGCAGCGATACCTATCGCGAAGAGCACCCACACCGGCCAGTCGGCGCCGATGATGTGCTCCAGCTGGGCGGTGAGAATCATGATGCCCAGGGCGTTGACGAATCCGGACATCACCTCGGGTGTGATGAAGCGCTGCAGCTTGGCCACACCCAGCAAGCCAAAGATCACCTGGATAATACCGGCCAGCACGACCGTCACGATGAGGTAGTCCGTACCGTGGCTAGCCACCAAGGGTGCAATGACCAGGGCGGTGGCACCGGCAGCGCCGGTAATCATCGCCGGGCGCCCACCCGTGAACGCGATGACGAAGCACAACACCACCGTTGAAAACAGCCCCACCGCGGGGCTCACCCCGGCGAGAATCGCGAAGCTGATGACTTCTGGAATCAACGCAAAGGAGGTGGCCAGGCCGGCCAGCACCTCGGTGCGAAATCTTTGTCGGCTACTGAAGGCTTCGCGGAAGGAGCCCACCACCGACTGGTACGGCGGCCCCTGGGGAACAGTACGTGGCATGCGTTTAAGCATAACGGGCTGCGGATATGCCCCACGGCCCAACCCCGGGAGGGGTAGCCGCTCGGGGGGTGGAGGTCATGCTGCGTGACTCCACGCGCAGTGCTCTCCCTACTACACGCAAAAGAAAATCCGCTCCGGGCCCTGTACGGCGCTCCGGGGCGGATCAGTGGACTGTGGCCCGTTGCGGTATTAGCCCAGAATCTGGCGGCCCATCACCATGCGGCAGATCTGGTTGGTGCCCTCGTAGATTTGGGTGATCTTGGCGTCGCGCATCATGCGCTCCACCGGGAAGTCACGGGTGAAGCCGTAACCACCGAGCAGCTGAACCGCGTCAACGGTGACCTCCATCGCGACGTCGGAGGCGAAGGCCTTGGAACCGGCAGCCATCAGGCCCAGTCGCTCCCCGCCCTCGGCGACCCCGCGCTCTGCGTTGGATGCTGCAGTGTAGATCATCAGCCGGGCGGCATCGATCTTCATCTTCATATCGGCAAGCATGAACTGGGTGTTCTGGAAGTCCGCGATGGCCTTCCCGAACTGCTTGCGCTCCTTGACATATGCCACGGCCTGGTCGAACGCGCCCTGGGCGATGCCGAGAGCCTGCGCGCCAATGGTCGGACGGGTGTGGTCCAAGGTTTGCAGGGCGGTCTTGAAGCCCGTCCCCTCCTCGCCAATCATGCGGGAAGCCGGCACGCGGCAGTCCTCGAAGTACAGCTCCGCAGTCGGGGAACCCTTGATACCGAGCTTGTGCTCGAGGCCACCGACGCGGAATCCCGGGTCGTCCTTGTGGACCATGAATGCAGAGATGCCCCGGGCCCCTGCCTCCGGATCAGTGACAGCCATGACGGTGTACCAGGAGGAGCGTCCACCGTTGGTGATGAAGCACTTGGAGCCGTTAATGACCCACTCGTCGCCATCGCGCACGGCGCGGGTCTTCATCGCACCAGCATCGGAGCCAGCCTCGCGCTCGGTCAGCGCGTAGGAAGCAAGCTCACCGTTGGCGATATCTGGCAGCACTTCCTGCTTCAGCTCGTCGGAGCCGTTGAGGATCAGGCCCATCGTGCCGAGCTTGTTCACGGCCGGGATGAGGGAAGACGAGCCACAGACGCGGGCGATTTCCTCGATCACGATCACAGCCGCGAGGGAGTCCGCCCCCTGGCCACCGCACTCCTCCGGGACGTGGATCGCATTGAACCCGGATTCGTTCAGCGCCTTGAGGGCTTCCTCCGGGAAGCGCTCATTTTCATCGACATCCTGCGCGTACGGGGCGATGTCGCGCTCCGCGAGGCCGCGGATGGCTTCGCGCAGCTCCTGGTACTCCTCTGGGAGCTTGAATGGTTCGAAGTCCGGGTTGAATCCCATAGGTGGCCTCCACAAATTGCGTTTAGGAATTGTGTTCTAGATAACTATCTGACACTGTAGCGCGCCACGGTACAGCGGGTCAGCATTGTCACGTTTTCACAACTTTTTATCCCTTTCGGTTCTCGGTTTTTCCGCAGCTCAGTTACCCTAAAATTCATGATTCAGTCCCAGCCACGCAGCGACGCCAACCCCGCATCCCAGCTAGGCCGCACGGGCACCAGCCCTTTGCTTACCACTACTACGCCGGACGCAACCACCTCCGGCTCCGCAGGCAAGCAAGCCTCCCGGTGGGCCCGGCGCACCGCTGCAGGGCTAGGTGCCGCAGCACTGGCACTGACCGCCGCCTGCAGCGGGGGATCCGACTCCCCCGAGGACGCCAAGCCGCAGTCGCTGTCCTCACAGACCGATCGCGAATCCACCGCCACTGCCCCTTCCGACTCCGCTGGCCTGGCGGCCGCCGATGACGAGCGCAAGCGCGACGGCCTGTGCGCCACCCCTGACCTGAAGATCGATACGGACAACATGCAGGGTGCGGCCGGCAGCACCCTGCTGGACGTCGTATTCACGAACACTGGCGACGAGGACTGCTCGCTCGAGGGCTACCCCGGGGTAAGTCTGGTGACCGATAACAACGGCACCCAGCTCGGCGCCAGCGCCGAGCGCGAGGAATCCGGCGAGTCCGAAAAGGTGACCCTCCAGCCGGGAGACCGCGCGACCGCATCCGTCCGCATCATAAAGGTCGGGGCACTGGATCCTGAGGAGTGCAGCCCGAAGGCCGCCGACGGAATCCGTGTCTACCCGCCGGAGGAGACCCGCTCCGCCTATATCGAGCTCAAGGGACTCGAGGGATGCACCGGGAAGGATAAGTACATGTCCGTCCAGCCGGTGCGCGCCGCCCAGTAGCAGCTGAACAGGGGGTTCCATGGGCGCAGCGAGGTCGGTGCGGTTTGCCGCTTTCGCCATCATTCTCGCCGCCACCGCGCTCAGCGCATACCGGGTGGCTGGCCGAACCCTGTACTGGGATGACTTCCTGATTCCCGCCACCTACGGTGCTCCAGAACGGCTCTCGTTCACCGGGCTGTTCCTCCCCCACGACGGGCACCTCATGCCCGGCGCGATTGCGCTCCAACTGGCGGTCGACCGCATCGCTGCCCTGGAGTGGTGGCTGCCAGCCACGCTGATCGTGGTCGGCACCTTTGTGTCTGCTGTGCTGTGGGCTGCTAGTGGCGTCGCACGCGGGCGACCGCTGGTGCTCGCCCTGCTGTGTTTCTCACCATTCCTTGGGGCTGCGCTGGGTTGGTGGTCGGCGGCCATTAACGCGTTGGCCTGGCAAATCGCTTGCGCTGTGGCGTTGTCGCTACTGCGTCGGACCCGGCCCTCGTCTCGCACCCGGCTGGTTCTGCGCGGTGCTGCTGTTGCTGTCGCCGTTTTCGTCGGGCTTTTCTTCACGGAGAAGGCCCTCTCGATCCTTCCCCTGCTCAGCGCGTTGGCGCTGTTCTTCCCGTCATTCCTCTATCCACGGTGTCAGGACGACGCGGCGCGACGGTTGCGGGTCCTCACCCTTGCACCTGGGTGGCTGGTCGCCGCAGCGTGGACTCTGCTGTATGTCGCGGTGACCCAATCCGAGCCGTCAACTGGGGAGGCGTCGGGGTCCGTGGTGTGGGGCGCGGTACCGCGGGCGCTCAGGGACGCTGTTCTTCCTGGGGTCCTCGGGGGGCCGTGGAGCTTCGAGCGTTGGGCGCCTGGCGGCAGCTTCGCTTCCCCCTCGGCTGCAGTGGGGTGGCTCGCCGCGGTCGGGGCCGTCATGCTCGTGGCAGTGTGGCTTTTCCGGCATGGTCAGGGCCCCGTGAGCACTCGACTGCGGGTAGGCGGGCTGGTGCTTTCGTTGAGCTACCTGGGTCTGGTGTTTTTGGCCCTGGCCCTGGCCCGCTCTGGCACGAACACGGCGGACGTCATCACCGCCTCGCTGCACTATTACGCTGATGCATTCACCGCGGCCGTGTTGCTATGCACCGCTGCTGCTGTGCAGGCGGAGGCACAGACGCTGCCCGAGCATCAGCTCGCCGAAAACACGCCAGCAACTAATGATGCACCACGGGCAACCACCACGCGCGGACGGAGCGCCAAGGACAAGCCCCGGGCGCCCCGCGTCCGCGGCGTTGTCCAGGCAGTCCTCGCCATGGGGTTCATCGCCTCTTCCACCGCCACGACCATCGGCTACCTGGATAGCTGGCACAACGATAAGACCGCCGAGTGGCTGCGCACCGTCAAGTCCAGCCTGCAGGCCGCACCCGCCCCGCTTCTGCCCCAGCCCGTCCCCGCCATGATCGCGAACCGCTACGACGGCCCGCGGGTGGACATCGGCGAAGTCGCCCGTTCCCTGCCAGATTGGCCCGGCGTGTCAGCTGGGACACCACACCCAACGTTCCTTAATGACGAGGGGAAGCTGGTGGCCGCGGACGTCCTGAAACTCGCGGTCAACGAGCAGCCAGACGGCGCACAGTGCGGGCAGCGGATCCCCTTAAACAAACCGACGCTGGTCAAGCTCAGCGCGCCGCTGAAGTTCGGCGAGTGGACCTGGGTACTAAACACCACGGCGAGCACCCCCGTCACGCTACGTATCCTGACCCCGAATGGGCTCGAAAGCTACGAGGATTCTCTGGCCCGCGCGCACCGGGTCGCTGTCCCCGCCGAACTGAACCAACAGCACGTGCGGGTCTCCGGGGGCGGAAACACAATCGAAGTTCTGGCGACCCCACAGCAGCGCTCCACCCCCGCGAGCGGCAACTACCTGTGCCTGGGAACAGGCGCGATCGGTCCGCTCCTCCCCGTGGAGCGCTCCGCGCACTAAACTTGAGCCTTCTTGGCAATCCGGGCGAGCGCGACTGCGCCCCGCCTCAGAACCGAAAGGCAACAACCGGACTATGGCAGGTGGACTCGTCGCCCTCTTGGATGACGTCGCGCTGATCGCAAAAAAGGCAGCAGCCACGGTGGACGACGTCGCTGCGGCCGCCGGGCGCACGAGCGCGAAGGCGGCAGGCGTGGTTGTCGACGACGCCGCGGTGACCCCAAAGTTCGTTCAAGGTGTGACCCCTGCGCGGGAGCTGCCGATCATCTTCCGCATCGGGCGCGGCTCGCTATTCAACAAGCTCGTGATCATCCTGCCGCTCGCACTGCTGCTGAGCTGGCTCGCCCCGTGGGCGCTGATGCCGCTGTTGATGGTGGGCGGGTTCTACCTCTCCTTCGAGGGGGCGGAGAAGGTCGCCGAGAAGCTCGGCATCGTCGCGCATCACGACGCCGAGGGTGAAGAGGTCGTCGAGGAGGACGCGCTGGTAAAGCAGGCCATCCTCACGGACTTCATCCTCTCGGCGGAGATCATGGTCATCTCACTGAACGAGGTGGCCACCGAGCCCTTCTTAAACCGCACCCTCATCCTCATCGTCGTCGCCTTGGCGATCACGCTCGGTGTCTACGGCTTCGTGGGCCTGCTGGTGAAGATCGACGATATCGGGCTGCGGCTCATCGCCACCAACAAGCCCGCGGTCGCCCGCTTCGGCCGGGGCCTGGTCACAGCGATGCCGAAGGTTCTGAACACCATCGCGGTGATCGGCACCTTCGCGATGCTGTGGGTGGGTGGCCACATCCTGCTCTCCGGCTTCGACGAGCTCGGCTGGCATTGGCCACATGAGGTCGCCGCGGCAGCCAGCGATGCCGTTGCTGGTTGGGGAGGTTTCGCCTCCTGGACCGCGGAAACCCTGTGTAGCCTCGGGTTTGGATTGGTCGCCGGGCTCATCGTGCTTGGCATCGTCGCTGGGTGCAGGGCGATCTTGACGTCGATAAAGAAGAAGTAAGGAAAACATGCTGGATGCAAGAAACGTTGCCCTCGTTCTGGAGGGCGGCGGCATGCGCAATAGTTACACCGCGGCCTGCATCGATCAGCTGCTCGCCCATGGGGTGAAGTTCGGCTGGGTCGGCGGGGTGAGCGCGGGCGCCTCGCACACCGTGAACTTCCTCTCCGGCGACCGGCTGCGTGCCCGCGAGAGCTTCATCACCCTGCCTGCCCACCCCACGGCGGGCGGGATGTCTTCCTTCATCCGGGGCAACGGCTATTTCAACTCGGACTTCATCTACGAGCAGGCCGCGCTGCCGAATGCATCCATCCCCTTCGATTTCGAAACCTTCTTCGCGGACGACACCCCCTTTTCGATCAGCGCGTTGCGGGCCGACACGGGAGAGACGGTCTCCTGGGGTCGCGGTGATCAGAAAGACGACGCGGACCTGATGCGGCAGGTGCGAGCCAGTTCCACGATCCCCGCCCTGATGCCGACGGCCTTCGTCGACGGGGTTCCCTACGTGGACGGTGCGCTGGGCGACACGGGTGGCCTCGTGCTACCGAATGCGATCGAAGCCGGCTTCGATAAATTCCTCATTCTGGCGACGAAGCCACGCAACTACACCCGCCCGGCGATGAACTCACCGCAGTTGGTGCGACTGTTCAACCGCAAGTACCCAGCGGTGGCGGAGGCGACGCTGACGAGGCACGAGCGCTATAACGCGGTGCGGGAGCAGATGACCGAGCTGGAGCGCCTGGGTAAGGCCATGATTTTCTACCCGGAGAACATGATGGTCACCAGTACCGAGCGCAAGGT
>JBHWRM010000019.1:0-2612 GCA_043426695.1 Corynebacterium sp.
AGACTCGGCGGCGGAGACGGAGAGCGCGATGAGAACTTCGTCGGTGTGCAGGCGCGGGTTCTGGGAGCCCAGGTGATCGACCTTAAGCGTCTGGATGGGCTCAATGGACTTCGGCGAGAGCAGGTGGATGTCGTCATCGAGTCCCGCGAGGTGCTTCAACGCATTGAGCAACATCGCCGCGGAGCAGCCCAGCAGCTCGCTGGTCTTGCCTGTGATAATGGTGCCATCTGCGAGCTCCAGGGCGCTGCCCGGCTGCCCGGTGCGTTCCTCCACTTCATTCGCCGCGGCCACGACCCGGCGGTCCTTGGTGCTGGCGCCCACCTTGCTCATCACGATCGCCACACGGGAGGACACGGTATCGTCTGTGTCTTCGCGGCGCTCGTCGACGAGCGCCTTGTAGTAGCGGCGCACGATCTCCTTCTTCGCGGCCTCGCGGCACAGCTCGTCGTCAGAGATGCAGTGGCCGACCATGTTGACGCCCATGTCCGTCGGCGACTGGTACGGCGAGTGCCCGTAGAGCTTCTCCAGCAGGGTTTTCAGCAGTGGGAAGACCTCGACGTCGCGGTTGTAGCTGGTCACCTGCTTGCCATAGGCCTGCAGGTGGAAGGGGTCGATGACGTTGATGTCGTCCAGGTCCGCGGTCGCGGCCTCGTAGGCGAGGTTGACCGGGTGCTCCAGCGGGAGGTTCCAGATCGGGAAGGTTTCGAATTTCGCGTAGCCGGCGGGGATCCCGCGGCGGAACTCGTGGTAAACCTGCGAGAGGCAGGTGGCAAGCTTCCCGGAACCTGGTCCCGGCGCGGTGACGACGACGAGGTCGCGGGAGGTTTCCACGTAGTCATTGAGGCCGAAGCCGCCGTCGGAGACCACGAGCTCGGTGTTCGTCGGGTAGCCGGGGATTACCCGGTGGCGGGAGACGTTAAGGCCGAGGCGTTCCAGGCGCTCGGCGAAGGCGACAGCCATGTGATTGCTGTCCTCCAGCTGGGTCAGCACCACGTTGTTGACCAGGAAACCGCGGTCACGGAAGACGTCGACGAGGCGGAGGGCGTCCTCCTCGTAGGGGATGGAGAGATCGGCGCGGACCTTGCCTCGCTCCAGGTCGCGCGCGTTGAGGCACACGACAATCTCGACATCCTCCTTAATGTTCTCCAGCATCGCGATCTTGTTATCGGGCGTGAAGCCGGGCAGAACGCGGGAGGCGTGGTAGTCGTCGAAGAGCTTGCCACCCATTTCGAGGTAAAGCTTCCCACCGATCTGCTCTCGCCGCTCGTTGATGTGCTCGGACTGGAGCTGGATGTACTTCTCGCGGTCGAAACCGATGCGATGGGACATGGGCGTAGCTTGTTCCTTTCAAAGCCTTAGCAGCGCTGGGCGCACCGGCCCGCGGAGCACCGTTGCGTGGCTGTTTTACGCCTTTTCACTCTAGACCCGGGCGAACGCGGGCGTAAACTTCTCGTATTTTCTCAGGTGCCAGCCAACATTCTCGGCGGGCGCCGCCGTGTGCTTCTGATGCTGGACGACTATATTCTTGGGGGACATGCCCCTCGTGCACACTCCGCAGCAGGGGCTGCCCGAAAACCGAAAGGCCCTGTGATGACGAATCCCTATGATCAAAATCCCTACAACAGGGGAACCCCGGAAAACGGTGGCTACGGCGGTTCGACGCCGAATAGTGGATACAACGGGGACGCTTCTGGCGGTAGGCCTTACGGTAGCGGGTACAACCAGCCCGACGCGGGGGACGCGTTTAACGATTCCCCGGGGAGCCAAGGCTACGGGGCCGATAGCTATGGCGTGCCGATGGGCGATGAGCGCTCCGCAGCCGCCGGCGGTTTCCCCAGCATGCCGGACTACGAGACCTCGGCAGGTGCCGCTCCCCTGGCGCCGTCCCGTCCGGGGCCGTGGATCCGGCTGCTGAGCCTCATCATCGACGGAATCGTGGTCAGCGTCGCCAGCACCCCGCTGTACTTCGGCTTTACTCCCGCCAATGAGGTCATCGACTGGTTCAACAGTTTGGCTAATGGTATCGATGCCGAGATGCCGATGGGCGTTGGGATCGCCTCGCTGTTGACCTTCGTGTTGTGGTTCGTTTACCGCGCGGCAATGGAGTCCAGCGGCATGAAGGGCTCCCTGGGCAAACTGGCCACCGGCCAGCGAGTGGTGAACTTCGAGGGTGGGCAGCTTAGTTTTGGCCAGTCCCTGAAGCGCAATAGTTTTTACGCCATCCAGGGCGTATTGAACATCATCCCCTTCCTAGGTTTCCTGCTCTCGATTATCTACTTGATCGTCTATGCCGTGGGGATCTCCCGTGACCCGTACAACCAGTCCCACACTGATAAGTGGGCCAAGGCCTACGTGGTGAAGGCCCTCTAGGCACCACTCCCCCTCCGGCCTCCCCGCCGTGGCAGCAGCCCGGCGGGATTTCTTGTGTCCACTCACCATCTGCTGACCCGGCTCCCACTGGGTTGGCCTCGCCCCTCGCGGTTGAGCCAAGTCTGGCGGGTGGTTCAATAGGAGCCATGCTCAATGTGCTCACCGGCTTCGGCGTCGTCGTCCTCATCATCGGACTCGGCTACGTCATTGGCCGCAAGCAGCTCCTGGGCCCCAAGGCTCTC
>JBHWRM010000020.1:0-9591 GCA_043426695.1 Corynebacterium sp.
CAGCTCCGCCAGCCCGATCCGGTCCGGCAGCACCCGCATCGCAACGTCCTGCTCGCCTCGGGCCACGCTGACTTTGCGCACGTGCTCCACGTCCTGGGCAGCGCAGAATGCCACCTGGATGTGCTTGCCGTTGTGCGACACCCCGCGCCCCGGCACGTCGGGCAGGGACTTCTGCGCGTCCCGGAACTCGGCGTCCAGCGCGGTCATCTTCATCTCGACGTGCCCGGTCAGCACGTCACGCAGCGAGGGCCGGAAGTTCCAGCGCAGCGCGGTGACCACCACGTGCAGGCCGCGTTCCAGCCCACTGGTGGCCAGCTGGATGAGCCGCTGCTCCTCCTCCCCAATCGCAGTGAGCTGGTCCAGCCCGTCCACGATCAGCACGCGCGGCCCTTCCACCAGGTCCACCTCGTCCAGCAGGCGCCCCGCGTGCTCCGGGCCCACCACCGCCGCGACCTGCGGCAATCGCGCCAGCTCGCGCAGCGAACCACCGGGGTCGAAGATGTAGATCGGCACGCCCGGGCTGCTCAGCCCGAGTGCTAGCACGAGCGCGCGCACCGCCATGGTCTTGCCCGTCCGTGGTTGGCCGACGATCGCCCAGTGCCGCCGGTTCAGGTCCATCCGGTAGATCCGCTGCACCCCTTCGAACGGCAGGTCCTCCAACCCGATCGTCGCCGTCAGTGGTTCCATCTTTTCCGACGACGCCGCCGCCTTGCCCACTGCGGCAGCTGCACCGGTGTTCTCGGCGCTACCTTCCGGCGTGCCAGCGCCCGCGTCCGCCAGCACCTCGTGGGCTGGAAGCATCGTGGGTAGTGGTGGCAGCCAGATCGGGTTCTTGTTAGGCCCCTGCAGCCGGTCGACCACCAGCTGCAGGGTGGTGGTCGTGGACTCCACCTCGCTGCCGAGTTCCTGGATCAGCCGCTGGTCACGGGGCAGCTCTGGGCCAGACACATAGGCACTGTGGAAACGCACCGTATCGTGGGCCGAAAGGATCGCCGCGCCCGGGTTTGCGGGTAGCTCGAAGGCCGCGGTGGAGCCGATCAGTGCCCGCGACTCCGCGGCCGAGAAGGTCCGCAGCGCGATCCGGTAGCTCAGGTGGGATTCCAGGCCGCGCAGCCTCCCCTCCTCGAAACGCTGGCTGGCCAGCAGAAGGTGCATCCGCAGGCTGCGCCCCAGCCGCCCGATCGCGGCGAAAACCTCCGCGAACTCCGGCCGGTTCTGCAGCAGCTCAGAGAACTCATCCACGATGATGAACAGCGCCGGCATCTGTCCCGGGAAGGCCTCGTTGAATTCCAGGGCCGTAGACATGCCAGCCGCCCGCAGCCGCTCCTGCCTCCGGTGCATCTCACCGAGCAGCGAGTCCTGCATGCGATCAACCAGGCCTGCTTCGTCCACCAGGTTGGTGATCACCGCGGAGGTGTGCGGCAGCTTGTCCAACCCCAGGAATGCCGCACCACCCTTGAAGTCCACGAGGATGAAGTTCAGCTCCTCCGGGCTGTGGTTGTGCGCGAAGCTGACCACCACGGATTTCAGCAGTTCGGATTTACCCGAGCCCGTCGCCCCGATGCACAGGCCGTGTGGACCGATCCCGCCCAGCGCGGATTCCTTGATGTCCAGGTACACCGGCGCACCAGAAAACCCGATCGGGGCGCGCAGGTCCCCGCCTGGTAGCTCCAGCAGGCTCGTGCCGGACGTCACCTGGGAACGCGACCGGCACACCATCGCCAGCTCCACATCGCTGAGCTGGTCCGCCAAGCCGAACGGCGCCCAACCATCAACGGTCCACGCGCTCATCGCGAAGCCTTCCTCAGCCCCCGCGACGTGCAAGTACAACCCCTGGCCCTGCGCGGCATCCACCCACTCGCTGCTGGGCTCCACCACCACCGAGTTCAACGTCACCGGGTCCGCGCCCGTGCAGAAATTCACCCGCACCGACCCATCATGGGGCAGCCACTGATCATGCGGCCCGCGCACGCCGACGTCCTCCGGGGGCTGGGCGACCAGCTGCGCCTGCATCGCACGCGCCAACCCCGCCGCACCATCGCCAACGATCGCGATATACGGAAACGCACGCACATCCACCGCCACCGGTGCCTCGATCGTCGCGGTGCGCAACGCCAGGTCACGCAGGCTCATCGCGCTCACCGGCTCCAGGTCCTCCGGCGGAGCGTTGACCGGGATCTCCAGCGGATCATCCGGTGCCTGCACCGCCACCCCGATGCGCACCACCCCAGGTGCCGCACTCGGCAGTTCACCGGAGTGAATATGATTCCACAGCGTGCCCGGATGCGGGTGCTCCCGGTTCATGCGGACCAGCTGCTCGCGCCGGGCTTTCTTCACCGAATCGGACAGCGCGTCCAGGTGCCGGTGGAACCCCCTACGAACCTCGTTGACGTCCGTGCCGGACTGGAACATCATCGCCATCGAACCCAGCATCATCAGCGGAAAGATGAACGTCATGGGCGAGCGTCCCGCCCCGGACATCACCATCGCCGCGACCATCCCCAGCACCGCGACCAGCATGATCGCGGGCATGAGAATGCGGACGAAGGGCTGTTTTTCCTTCGGCAAAGTTGGTGGTGATTGCGCTTTCACCGCGGTTTTCCCCCTTGTGTTGAACCCCTCAACTGGCCGTCTGCGCCCCGCCCTGCCCCCGCAGGTCGCTGGCGCTGCTACCCGGTGTGCCCAGCGGGAATGCGCTGTGCGAGGCAGCTCGATGGCCATGTGCGCCTAAACATAGACCCCGGTGCAGACATCTCGTGGCGAAATCCCCCAATTTGCCACCCCCGTGTCCGCCCCACCCGCTATTGTTCTGTTCAGTCCCGGCTGGGATATACGGGTCGGGGCGAATCATTGGGGGAAAAATCGAGGGGGATTTTTGATTGCCATCAGCATTTCTGTGCCCAGCACGGGCAAGGTGATTAACGCCGCAGTGGCGGATCACGTGCCGGTCGCGGAGCTCATTCCGCATCTCGTGGACCCAGAACCGGGCCAGTTGTGGGAACTGCGCCGCGCGGTCGGGGTGGTCGCGCCGGAGCAGTCGCTCGCGGAGGCCGGGATCCACGCGGGCGAGGCCTTGGCTTTGCACTGCCGCAAACCCGCCGAGCCGCCCGCCCCGCCGTTGGAGGCGGCGGATGAGTTATCCGGGGACGTCGGCACCAATTACGCGCCGTGGATCGTCGCTGCTGCCGTGGTGTTGCTCGCCTTCCACTCAAGCCCGTTGTGGCATCCCTTGGATTTCCACGGTGCTGCTCATTTTGGTGTTCAGGACGCCGCCGCGGGCGGTGGGGTGGACCTGGCGGTGTTGTTGCCGTTGGTGTTTAGTGCCTTTGCTGCGGTGGCGGTGGCCGCTCTGAGCTTGGTTGATCGGCGGTTTGTCCCGGTGGCAGCGGCCCTGGGTTTTGCCGCCGGGCTGAACGTGAACGTGCTAGTTGGCTGCGTGGTCGCCGCGCTGTTGGTGTGGCGGCCGGGGCCGGTGCGGGTCGGCACGATCGCGGCTGCGGTGTTGGCGGCCATCAACTTCTGGCCGCCGATCACTGCACTGGCCGCGGTGGTGCTGCTGATCTATTCCGGCCAGTTGGCGCTGGCGATCGCGAAGGTAGTGATCCCGCGCGTGCCGGCCGCGGGCGTGTTCCGCGATCCGGTGGCCAACGAGGCCGGCCCGGTGGTGCAGGTGCACTCCGCCCTAGTGGCGGCGGCGTGTGCGTGGTTGTTCGCCGCCGTCGTGCAGCTGGTGCCGTGGGGTGGGCCCACCCCGTCGCTGTGGACGGTGTTGCTGGTGGTAGCGCTGGTCGTGGCTGCACTCTCTGCCCGCGGCACGCGCCCCTTCCACGCCAATGCGCTGGCCGTGATGGCGGGTTGTTCGATCGTGTGGCTGGGCCATCAGGTGCCCTGGGGTGTGCTCGCGCTGGTGTTGGTGGCCCTGCCATTGGTGCAGATCTCCTCGCCCCGGGTGGGCCGAATCATCGACGCCCTGGAGGCCGTGGCCTTCTGCGCCGCAGTACCGCTGGCGCTGCATAGTGCGGGCGTGTTTGAGCTGATCAGGGGGCTTGGATGACTCCCCCACCACCAGCTCCCGCACGTGGGAACATCAACCTCAACTGCCAGGAACAGGCACGCGACCCGGACCTTCACCTGCCAGCACCGGCCTACCCGCACGACCTGGCCACCGGCCACGGCAGCACCATCATCGTGGTGGACACGGGCGTGGCCCTGCCGGGGGCGACCGGGGAGCGGGACTCGTGCATTCTGCACGGCACCGCAGTGGCCACGACCGCCGCGCAGGCCGCGCCCGGCGCGCATATCCATAGCCTCCGGCATGCCTCTCGGCCCGACGCGGTGGAGGGCACGGTCGCGGAGCTAGTCACGGCCCTTGAGCAGGCGCGGAAGGTCAAGGCCAAACACAAGATCGTCAACGTCTCGATGGTCACCTGCGAACCCGCCCCCGCATTGGAGAAGGCAGCGCGCGAGCTCGTCGCCGACAACGCACTGGTGGTCGCACCCATCGGAAACATGGGACAGTGCGACGCCGGGACCGCGACGTTCCCGGCCTCCCTGCCAGGGGTACTGTCCGTCGGGGCCGTGGAGAGCGACACCGTGATGGGTGCTGGTGGTGCGCGGTCTGCCGGAGGCTCCGCAGCGGCAAGCACCGCAGGAGGTGGGAGCTCGCCCGGCGACCAACCCGCCCCGGCAGTTCTGAACAGCGGCCGAGTACCCGCCACCTATGGGCTGGCCGGTGTCCCGGCGGACATCTACGCGCCGGGCGGCCCGGTGGTCGCGCAAATGGGCGATGGCCCGCCGGTGGTGGGATCGCCGGAGCCCTTCATCGGAACAAGTTTCGCCGCGCCCGTGGTCAGTGGGGTGGCTGCGATGGTTTGGCAGCTCCGCCCGGAGCTCACTGCCGCAGAGGTGACAGGCCTGCTGCGGGAGACCGCGCAACCGGGTGGCGCCGTCGACGGCGTGGAGGGACTGCAGACCGCGCGGGTCGTGGATCCTTCGGCTGCCCTGAGCCTGGCCCGCGAACAGCAACGGGACCGCGCGATCGGCGCGGCGGACCAGGTTCAATCCGGAAACGGTGCCGTGGAGCACGCCGATGCAGGACGTCCAGGCAGTCCCCACGCCAACGGCCCCGGCAGCGAAGCCGGGGCCCACGACGCGGCCACATCCGGTGCCCTCGATACGTCCGGCGCCTTCGATGCACCCGGTAATACTGTGGCCGAGATGCCGGTGGCTGTCACCGCCGCGCCCGTCGCCGAGCAGGTGACGGACTACCGGGTGCCGTTGGTGCTCTCCGCGGTGTTGGCGGTGGCCTTAGTGCTCGTGCTGGTAGCCCGGGCATTCGCTTCGGAGAGCACCCCGCCTTCCGGTAGCCCGGAGATCACCCGCCAGGGCACCTGAGTGTGCTTAGTAAAGCCGAGGGCCGTGAGGTCCTCGGCTTTACCCACCGTGAAGCGGGTTCCGGTGGCATCGATCAGGAAGAAGCCACGCTCGGTGAGCAGCGCACTCGTGCCCGCAGGACCAGCGTAAGCCGCACGGGGGTCCGGCGCCGGGCCATCGCCTGTGCCGCCGGCCCCGTCCCTGCCGCCGGCCCCGTCAGCAGAACCGTCACCAGAACCGCCGGAGTCCCCGGCACCCTCGCCCTCGCCGTCAGCCGCCGGCTCTGCAAGGCCCTTCTCCCCCAGGCAGCTGTGCTCCGGGTGCCCCCAGGAAACCTCCCGGTCCGGCACATTCGGCAGCAGATCAATCGTCGGCTGAGCCATGACCGCCCCCAGGTCCGCATCAAAGCTCCCACCCGGGGCCAAGGCCTCCACGTACTGCCGGCGCGGGCCGGTGACCTCCGCGACCCCTCCACGGCCAACCAGGAATGCGCGGTCACCGGCGTGCGCCACCGTCCCCGCCCGGTGGAAGGGCTTCTTCAACCCGGAAAGGCCACGCGGAATCAGGCTATCGGCCTGTTCGTCAAAGCGATTCAGCAGCTCCGGGGCCATCGAAATCTCCACCGCGCCGAGGGCACGCGCGGCCCCACCTTCAGCGAGGCTGCGCTTGGTTCCGTCGATCAGCCATACCGCCTTGCCGGAGCGCACCACGCCCCGCTGGTAGCTCTCCACTTCCTCAACGGCTTTGACCTGCAGCGTATCCGGCTTCCCCGCCGCCTCCGAGGTGTCGCACACCAGCCACTGCTGCACCGGCGCGGGGTTCAGCCCCGGCACGTGCCCAATGCCCACCGCTGGTCCCATCGACGCTCCCCCATTGCCCTCCTGGATCAGCGCCGCGGTGGAGTTCTTCACCTCCACGGGCTGGCGCAGCACCAACCGGGCGCTGGCCACGTTGCTGACCGGGTGGAAACCGTCCTCCAGGCGGACGTGCAGGCTTCCCTGCTCGTCGGCGACGAGGGCGGCGTCGTCAATGGAGGGGGCCGGCCGCAACAGCGAAAGCATCACCGCACCACCCGCGATCAGCGCGCTCACGAGGAACCCCACCCCGATACTGCGGCGTTGGGCGCGCAGCGGGTCGTGGGCCATGCGCGGATCACCGATAACCAGCGCGAGCTCCAGCCGTCGGAGCAGAAAACGGTAGCCCGATACTTGCAGACTTGTGGTGCGCACGATTTCCCCCTGAATTGTGTGCGTTGCTTCTCACGTGCGTGGCCTGCGTTCTTATCGCTATGGCCGCACTGCTGCCCTCCCCCGAGGGCGATTTCTTCAATCTAATGCGCGCGTGGGTTCCCTGTGACAGAATTCGGGAGAATCAACAAGGGATGTGGGGCATCCCGGGGGATACGCAGGGGGAATTCGCGTGCTTGTAGTGCATGTTTTGCTCATCGGGATCGTTGCCGCGCTGGCTGCCGCGGGTGGTTGGTGGCTCTGGAGCGCCCGGGTTCGGCCGGAGGATCAGGAACGGCAGGTCTGGCGGATCGCGCCTGCTCCGCACGACTTTTTCCACGCCCCGGAGCCGGTCACCGTGGGTGTTTCGCGCCTGGTCGCGGGCATTGGTGCGCCCAGTCCCGAGGGGCCGGGGGACGACGCCGACGCCGCCCACTCCGGCACCGTTCCTTACGCTCTGTCTTCTTCCATTGGGGACGTCAGCATGAGCGGCACCGTAGTGGCCGGCCCGCCGCTGCTGGTACACCAGCAGGACCTCGGCGGGGAACTGCCGGCTCTGCTCACGGGGAATGTGGGGGCGACCTTCGCCTCGATCCCGGCGGCGTTCGGCGGGCGGGTGCCGTTCGCGGCGGCCGGCTCCGGGGTGGTGGCCTGGCCGGTCGATGATGCCGCCCCGCCCCTCGCCGCAGGATCCGAGGGCGGCGCGCGGCCCTTCAACAAAGGCAGCGGTTCCGGTGACTCCGATGCGCAGCAGAAGTTCACAGACCCGGGCCCGACCTTCCGCGCGCTGCCTGCTCCCGGTTGGCTGCTGGGGCTGAGCGCCACGGGCAATCCGGTGCAGGTGCAGCTCGTGCCGGGGTCGACCGTGCTGCTGCACGGAGCTGGTTCCGCCGAGCGTCTGCTGGAACGCCTGCCCGCCGACCTGCCCTGGGTGCAGGTGCTGCGCGCCGAGCTTCCCAGCACCCCGAGCGGCGAACTAAAGACCGCAAACACGCAGCTGCCCACCGGCCCGGCACAATCGGTCAAGGACTCCACTGGCCTCGGTGCCCGCTGGCGCGAGGCGTGGTCACCGACCGTCTGCCGCGTGGTGCTGGTCTCCTCCACGGAAGAAGCGACCCGCCACGGCATCATCGCGGATCTGGTGATTGATTCCCGCGGTACTGTGAGCCACCGCGGGCATGAGCTCCGCTTCGATCCGATGCATCTGCCAAGCACCAGTGCGCTCGAGCACGCGGAAGCTCCCTAGAAAAAGAGCCTCCTGTGTCGCCCACAGCAATACAATCCGTTAACCACGAACAATTTTGGATTCATTTACCTCGGTCGAGAACGCAATGTCTTGACCAGTGAATGCCCTGACAGATGTTGGCAAGTCTTCGACAAACTCGCGGACAAGAACGTCGAGTTTCTTGATGGTTTCCCCTCCTCCGAAGCAACCCCAACTTCGTCGCCGTTGTGAACGCTACTGCAGGCCTAGCAGCCACCGCAGCTCGGTGATGCGCTCCCACTTCGCGAACTCTCGCGGAGTCAGATTGTAGCTATAGGCACGGCTTTCGAACTCTGCAAGGTCTCCGCCCACAGAACGCTCCAGCTCGGCCAGCTCCTTCTCAGCAGCATCCTTGGAGAGTGGTTCCAACAGTGGTGCAGACATCATGCCCTCCCTTCAACACCATTTGCCTTCACGGACAGTATGCCCTCATTTTGTCCAGAAAGGATAGGCAGAAAGCCACCCAGGCACAGCGCCGCCGCGCCCGTCCACGGCCGGGCCCTACCTGCCCGTACACCCCTACAGCTCCCGCACCGCCCGGGTCTCCGCGGCCCGCGCCGCCAGTTCCGAGGCGTCCGGGTAGACCACGCCCACGAGGTTCAGCCCCTCCGCCGGGGCCACCGGGACCTGCGAGCTGCGCTCATCCAGCTCCAGCAGCTCGGCCGTGAAACCCTCCGGGCGCTTGCCCTCCCCCACCGTCAGGCAGGCCCCCACGATGGAGCGCACCATCGACCAGCAAAACGCATCCGCCACCACGTGCGCCTCGTAGGTCTGCGGCTCGGCGGGCGTGGACACATCCTTCCAGGTGAACTCCTGCAGCTCACGGATCGTCGTCGCGCCCTCGCGCGCCTTGCAGTAAGCGGCAAAGTTATTCAGCCCCACCAGCGCATCAGCCGCGATCTGCACCTTCTCCAGATCCACCGGCCGGCGCCAGCGGGCGGTATCCCGCACCCGCCGCGGCAGTGGCCCACCCGGGGCCGTGCACACCCGGTACACATAGTGGCGCCGCAAAGCGGAGAATCGGGCATCGAAACCCTCCGGGGCAGCCACTGCCGCGTTCAAGCGAATATCCTCCGGCAGCATCCGGGAAAGCCGCCGCACCAGGTCCTCCGGCCGCGCCAGGCTCCGCTGCGTGAACGCCTCCGCCGGGATATCCGCGTGACAGACCTGCCCATCGGCGTGCACGCCCGCGTCCGTCCGCCCCGCCACGGTCAGCTCCACCGGCGTGCGACACACCAGGGTTAGTTTCTCCTCCAGCACGCCCTGCACGGTCCGCAAGCCGCCCTTCTGCGCGGCCCAGCCGTGGAAATCCTTCCCGTCGTACGAGACGTCCATCCGCACGCGCACGGTCTCCCCGACACCGTCCCCACCAGCGGCGTCCCCGACGACGTCGCCCACCGCGCCCTTAACGGCGACGTCGCTGTCCGCCCCCGTCACCGTCGTTCCGATCCCGGTTTTCGCGTCCCCCGCTGCCCCAGATTCCGTTGAACTCATGCCCCCAACCTACCCGGCGCCGCCCGTGCCGCCGAAACCCCTCCATGCCCAGCCAGGCCCGCATCACCCCAGCCAGGCCACGGCCCCCGAAACCCCTGCCAGCCCAGCCCCCACCAATAGCAAAAGCCGGGCACCACGCTCGTGCGTAGTACCCGGCTTACCGGCAGGCCCTCACGGAACCCGCCGGCTGGGAGATCGAAGGATCACCTCAGCGGAGAATTACTTCTCCTCTGC
>JBHWRM010000021.1:0-28528 GCA_043426695.1 Corynebacterium sp.
AATGTGCCGCGACCGGTAATGGTGAAGATGTCCTCAACCGGCATCAGGAACGGCTTGTCGGTCTCGCGCTCCGGGTCCGGGATGGACTCGTCGCAAGCCTTCATGAGCTCGAGGATGGAGTCGACCCACTTCTGATCGCCGTCCAGGGCGCCCAGTGCGGAGATCGGGACGACCGGAGCCTCCTCGTCGTAGTCCTGCTCAGCCAGAAGCTCGCGGACCTCCATCTCGACGAGCTCGAGGAGCTCCTCATCGTCAACCATGTCGCACTTGTTCAGTGCAACGAGGATGTACGGAACGCCAACCTGGCGAGCCAGCAGAACGTGCTCACGGGTCTGCGGCATCGGGCCATCGGTTGCAGCAACAACCAGGATGGCGCCGTCCATCTGAGCAGCACCGGTGATCATGTTCTTGATGTAGTCAGCGTGGCCCGGGGCATCGACGTGTGCGTAGTGACGCTTCTCAGTCTCGTACTCGACGTGAGAAATGTTAATCGTGATGCCGCGCTCCTTCTCCTCCGGCGCCTTGTCGATGGCGTCGTAGGCGAAGGCCTTGTTCTGCTCTGGGTAGGTGTCGTGCAGAACCTTGGTGATCGCAGCAGTCGTGGTGGTCTTACCGTGGTCAACGTGACCGATGGTACCGATGTTTACGTGCGGCTTTGTGCGCTCGAACTTTGCCTTCGCCACTTAGTGTCCTCCTGGACTTCTCGGTGGCTACGACTCTCGCAGCCACATTGATTTACTTCTCCGGTTCACCATTTTACCTCTTAAAGGCAGGTAGCTGACAAACCGAAATTTATTATGCCGATTACATACTGTCCTGAAATCAGCAACCAGACGCGCTGGCGCTTGATCTCAGCCACCCTGAAGATCCCTTAAGGCTCTCCAAGTGGGTAACGGCCAGCACACCGCATCATACTCAAAGGTGAAGTACTTTAAAAACTTTGATGGTGCGACGTGCAAGCCCCTACCCCACCCCGCAGGTGCGAGGTCGGTGTTTGCCCAGGTTTCTGGCAGTTCCACCGGTGTGGATCGCAACCCAGGCGGGCTTGAAGGTGCAGAACCTCTCCGCTGGGAGGCTAGCTAGCAATACCAGCTAGCCCACCCGCTTCGGGAACTACTTTCCGGTGCGCTCGGCGATGATCTCCTCAGCCACGTTCTGAGGAACCTCAGCGTAGGAGTCGAAGATCATGGAGTAGTTGGCGCGGCCCTGGGTCTTGGAGCGCAGGTCGCCAACGTAGCCGAACATCTGGGACAGCGGGACGCGGGCCTTGACGACCTTCGCGCCGGAGCGGTCCTCCATGGAGGACACGGAGCCACGGCGGGAGTTGACGTCACCGATGACCTCACCCATGTACTCCTCAGGGGTGATGATCTCAACGGCCATCATCGGCTCCAGCAGAACCGGCTTAGCCTTCGCCACGGCCTCCTTGAGAGCCATGGAACCAGCCAGCTTGAAGGCCATCTCGGAGGAGTCAACCTCGTGGTAAGCACCGTCCAGCAGGGTGGCCTTGATGTTCACCAGCGGGAAGCCAGCGAGGTAGCCGTACTGCATGGCGTCCTGGATACCCTGGTCGACCGAAGGGATGTACTCCTTCGGAATACGGCCACCGGTGACCTCGTCGATGAACTCGTAGGTCTCCTCGGAGCCCTCCTCCGGAACCAGCGGCTCCAGAGCGATGATGACGCGAGCGAACTGACCGGAACCACCGGTCTGCTTCGTGTGCGTGTACTCGAGCTTCTCGACCGGCTTCTTGATGGTCTCGCGGTACGCAACCTGCGGAGCACCAACGTTTGCCTCGACCTTGAACTCGCGCTTCATGCGGTCAACCAGGACGTCGAGGTGCAGCTCGCCCATACCGCCGATGACGGTCTGGCCGGTCTCCTCGTCCAGCTTCACGGTGAAGGTCGGGTCCTCCTCCGCCAGCTTCTGGATAGCGGTACCCAGCTTCTCCTGGTCAGACTTGGTCTTCGGCTCGATGGCCACCTCGATGACCGGATCCGGGAAGTCCATGTCCTCGAGGACGACCGGGTTAGCGGAGTCAGACAGGGTGTCACCGGTGGAGGTGTCCTTCAGGCCAATGAAGGCGTAGATGTGACCGGCGGATGCGCGGTCAACCGGCTGCTCCTTGTTGGAGTGCATCTGGAACAGCTTGCCGACGCGCTCCGGCTTGTTCTTGGTGGAGTTGATGATCTTGTCACCGGTCTCCACGGAACCGGAGTAGACGCGGACGTAGGTCAGCTTGCCGAAGAACGGGTGAACAGCGACCTTGAACGCCAGAGCGGAGAACGGCTCGTCGCGGGACGGCTTGCGGTTGCGCTCAACCTCGCGATCCTTCGGGTCGAAGCCCTTGATCGAGCCGACGTCCATCGGGTTCGGCAGGTAGTCGACGATGGCGTCCAGGATCGGCTGGATGCCCTTGTTCTTGTAGGCGGTACCACAGAAGACCGGGTATGCCTCGCCGTTGATGGTGAGGTGACGGATCTGCTTCTTGATCTCGTCGACGGTGATCTCCTCGCCGGCGAAGTAGCGCTCCATGAGCTCCTCGTCGGACTCGGCGACAGCCTCGATCAGCTTCTCGCGGTACTCCTCAGCCTTCTCCTGCAGGTCGGCCGGGATCTCCTCGATGGTCGGCTCGGTGCCTGCAGCAACGACGCCTGGCCACATCAGAGCCTTCATCTGCAGCAGGTCGACAACACCCTCGAAGTCGTCCTCAGCGCCGATCGGCAGCTCCATGACCAGCGGCTTCGCACCGAGGCGGTCGATGATGGTCTGCACGGTGTGGTAGAAGTCCGCACCCAGCTTATCCATCTTGTTGACGAAGCAGAGGCGTGGGACGTCGTACTTATCAGCCTGGCGCCAGACCTGCTCAGACTGCGGCTCAACGCCTTCCTTCGCGTCGAAGACAGCGACAGCGCCGTCCAGGACACGCAGGGAACGCTCGACCTCAACGGTGAAGTCGACGTGGCCCGGGGTATCAATCAGGTTGATCTGGTTGTCGTTCCAGAAGCAGGTCGTGGCGGCGGACGTAATCGTGATGCCGCGCTCCTTCTCCTGCTCCATCCAGTCCATGGTGGATGCACCGTCGTGGGTCTCGCCCACCTTACGGTTGATACCGGTGTAGAAGAGGATGCGTTCGGTGGTGGTGGTCTTACCGGCATCGATGTGGGCCATGATGCCGATGTTGCGGACCTTCTTCAGGTCGGTCAGTGCTTCGAGTGCCACTGGTTAAAAACTCCGCTCAATCGTTGTCGAGCGGCCCGGACCTTAAGGTTGTTGGTCGCATAAGGCCTAGCGAGCCGCATTGGTCTATTCAGGTTCTATTTTGCCATTTTTATGGCCGTCTGGAGTAGGGGGAATTTTCCCTCCCCCACTACTCCCGCCTGGGCTAGCCGCAGCGACCGCGGCCAGCCGGTCAAGCGACTACCAGCGGTAGTGAGCGAAGGCGCGGTTGGCCTCAGCCATCTTGTGGATATCCTCGCGACGCTTCACGGAAGCGCCGAGGCCGTTGGAGGCATCGAGGATCTCGTTAGCGAGACGCTCAATCATGGAGTTCTCGCGACGCTGGCGGCTGAAGGTGACGAGCCAACGCAGTGCCAGGGTGGTGGAACGGCCCGGACGGACGTCGACCGGAACCTGGTAGGTCGCGCCACCGACGCGGCGGGAGCGGACTTCGAGGGCCGGCTTGACGTTGTCGAGAGCCTTCTTCAGGGTCAGGACCGGGTCGGTGCCGGTCTTCTCGCGGCACTGCTCGAGGGCACCGTAGACGATGCGCTCAGCGGTGGACTTCTTGCCGTCGATCAGGATCTTGTTGACCAGCTGGGAGACGAGGACGTCGCCGTACACCGGGTCCTTGACGAGTGGGCGCTGTGCTACTGGACCTTTACGTGGCATGGCTTACTTCTCCTTCTTAACGCCGTAGCGGGAACGTGCCTGCTTACGATCCTTGACACCCTGGGTATCCAGAGCGCCTCGGACGATCTTGTAGCGAACACCCGGGAGGTCCTTCACACGACCACCGCGGACGAGCACCATGGAGTGCTCCTGGAGGTTGTGGCCCTCACCCGGGATGTATGCGGAGACCTCGATGCCGGAGGTCAGGCGAACACGGGCGACCTTACGAAGAGCCGAGTTCGGCTTCTTCGGGGTGGTGGTGTACACGCGGGTGCACACGCCACGACGCTGCGGGGAGCCCTTCAGGCCAGCGGTCGCAACCTTGCTCGGCTTATCGTGGCGACCCTTGCGGATCAGCTGCTGAATAGTTGGCATAGATAGACTTTCTTCTTTGGGTTTTAAACTTGCAGAAGCCTCGGTATGTCGTGAACCCCCTGGTGGGGCACCCACTTGCCGATCTGGGGTTAAAACACCCTTGAACAGCAAAAAATGGGGGCTCTTTCCGGGGCCACTACCGTTTTGTATCACTCCGCGCACTCGGCACGAAGATCCCTGTATTGAGCACCCTCTGCCGTTTACCATTCGGTACGCGCCATCGGAGCAATACAATCTACGCCGGTCAGATTACCGCAGTGGCCACCGAAAACAAAATGCGCCCGGATGCACTTCCGGGCGCAGGTACTTGCAGGCGTTCGCGGATGGAACGGGCTGCCTAAGCTTCAGGCTGCGCCCCCCGCCGGGAGCTACATGCTGCAGCTCTGTGGAATGTCCTTCTTGCCGGCCTTCCACTGCTTGAGCGCATCTTTCACCGCGTCGGCGTAGAGCTCCGCTCCCTTTTCCCCTGGATGAATGCCATCGACGAAGTCGTCATTCTCCTTCGCAGCCTCGCACCAGTTCGCGAGGTAGACGTTGGGAGACTTCTCTGCCTCCTCGATGAGCTCCTCATTGGCGTGCGCCATCCAGTCGCGATCCCCGTAGGGCATCACGTAGATGATGACGCGGTCCTTACCCACGGCCTGCCGGATCTTCTTGAGCATCTCCGGGTCCCCCGCCCCGTCGGATGGGCCATTGGTGCCAAGGCCGAGCACCACGAACTCGCGCAGCGTCCCAGCATCCGCCATCTGCTGCAGGATCGGCAGGGCCGCGATGTAGTGCCTGCTCTGGGCTGCGTCGACGGTCGCTCCTGGGAAGTTCTCCTGCAGCACTTCGGAGGACGCCAGCATCACAGAGTCACCGACCATGCTGATCTTGTTGCCGCTAGGCATCTTGCGCTCCGCGACCGGGATCTTGCCGCCATCCTTCGGGACAGGCGGGGTGGTTTTCGCGGCTTCCTCATTGGCCTTTTGCAGTCGCTCGGACTTTTCCTTCAGGTCCGATTCCAGGCTCGATTCCGTGGGCGCGGTAACCAGCCCGCAGGCGGTCAGCGTCCCCACGAGGACGACGGCGAATCCGGCACTCAGTTTGCGCATCACGCCACCACTAAACCAGCCCTTGATCGTCTTGCGGTAACCGTGACGGCGGAACGGCGTTTCGATGTGGTTGAAGCTCCACTCCGAGATCACGGCGGTAAGCACCACAGCCACGATGCCGACCAGCCACTCGGGCGCTTTAGGCGCCAGCACTGGAAGGATCATCACGATCGGCCAGTGCCACAGGTAGATGGAGAAGGAGCGGTGCCCCAGCCAGCGGAGCACGCGGATATTCATCCATTCGTCTATGGCGTTATCACCCCGCGCCAGGCCCATCACCACCAGGGAGGTCAACAGGCTGGCAATAACCAACCCGCCGCGGTAGGTGAATGCGCTTTCCGCGTGCACGGTCATCATCATCGCCACGAGACCCACGAAAGCTAGCGCGGGGATCCAATCCGCGAGCAGCTGATGCTTAAACCAGTTCAGCCGGCGGGGGTGGGAGTCCGCCACCCGCGATCGCACCGGGGAGGTCAGCAGGAGCGCGACGAGTGAGCCCATCAGCAGACCAAAGGCGTGGGTATCCGTGCCGTAGTACACCCGCGAAGGGTCCTGCTGCGGATCGAAGATCACCGCCATCGCGACCATGGAGGCGACGGCCAACACCGCCGTCAGCACCGCCATGCGCGGACGGAAGCGGGCGGCATTGCGCCGAACGGCGAGCAGCACCAGCCAGACCAGAATCGGCCAGATCAGGTAGTACTGCTCCTCGATCGCCAGCGACCAATAGTGCGCCGTGACCTGGATATCCGACTTCGCGAAATAGGACTCGGAGTTCGCGATCTGCACCCAGTTATTAACGAAGAACGCGGTACCGAGGAACTGGGTGCGCAGCTTCACCGCAAGATCGCCGCCGATCGTCCCCACCACCGCCGTCGTCATAATGAGGACGAACAGGGCCAACGGAGCGATACGTCGCAGGCGCCGCTTCCAGAACACCCGGAAGCTCACGCCCTGGGTGAGGGCGACCTCGCGCAGCAGAATCGACGTGATGAGGAAGCCGGAGAGCACGAAGAAGACGTCCACGCCCATGAACCCGCCGGGCAGGATGTCGCCGAAGAAGTGGTACAGCACAACGGCTGCCACCGCGACCCCTCGCAGCCCGTCGAGACCTGCGATCTGACGAATTCGGACGTGCACTTCTACTCCCTCCGGCTGGGATTGCCACCACGTGAGATTAGCACCACAGGCGGGCAACATTGCAGCCGAAGAAGGGGGCTTTATGGCCATGTTCAGTTAACCCCCAGCTCACCTTCCCGTCACGGGCAGGCCGGAGATCTCGCGGGCCGCAGTAGCGACACCGCGACACCACGATGAGGCCAAGATCACGTGTTCACTACACGTGCGCGCAAAACACCCCTCAGGCACACACAAGCACTACATATAGATTTTATAGACATGTCACCTTCTATATCTTGGGCTCGGATTGCTTGCTCAAGCCCAAATTCTACGTATGTTATTTGGCACCAGCCGCGGCACACCCAACCCGCCACGGCTTTAACCCCACTCCGACGAGAGGACCCGCCATGACCGCACCCAGCATTCGAGCCTCGGCCCACCGCACAAGCCACGCTGCCCCGTCGCGGCACCAGACCACCGTTAACCCCACCGACACTGTCGAGGAATACCTGCACCGCCAGGACTGGCGCATTAACGCCAACGCGAACCAGGACTACTCAATCGGCGGTCTCATCCTCAACGCCTCCGGAAAGATCGCCGCGAACTACTGGCTGGACGAGATCTTCGCCCCCGAGGCTGGGGCCGCCCACCGCTCCGGTGACATCCACATCCACGACCTCGACAGCCTCACCGGCTACTGCGCCGGCTGGTCCCTGCGCCGACTCCTCGAAGAAGGCTTCGGCGGTGTCCCTGGCGCGATCTCATCTCACCCACCCCGCCACCTCTCCAGCGCCTGCGGCCAGGCCGTCAACTTCCTCGGCACCCTGCAAAACGAGTGGGCCGGCGCTCAGGCATTCTCCAGCTTCGACACCTACATGGCCCCCTTCGTCCGCTTGGATAACCTCAGCTTTGAGGAGGTCAAGCAGTGCCTGCAGGAGTTCATCTACAACCTCAACGTACCCTCCCGCTGGGGCACCCAAACGCCCTTCACCAACCTCACTTTTGACTGGACCTGCCCCGCCGACCTCACCGAGCAGACCCCACTCATCGGGGGCGAGCCCGTGGACTTCACCTACGGCGAAATCCAAGCAGAAATGGACATGATCAACCGGGCCTTCTTGGAGGTCATGGGAGCCGGGGATGCCGATGGCCGCCCGTTCACCTTCCCCATCCCCACCTACAACATCACAACGGACTTCGACTGGCACAGCGCCAACGCCTCACTGCTTTTCGATATGACCGCCAAGTACGGGCTGCCGTACTTCCAGAATTTCCTCAACTCGGACCTCGACCCAGGCATGGTGCGCTCCATGTGCTGCCGCCTGCAGCTGGATCTCCGCGAACTTATGAAGCGCGGCAATGGCCTTTTCGGATCCTCCGAGCTGACCGGTTCGATTGGCGTCGTCACGATCAACTGCGCACGGCTCGGCTACCTGCACCGCGGCGACGAAGCAGCACTCTTCGCGGCAGTAGATGAACTCGTGAACCTCGCGGTCGACACTCTGGAACGGCGCCGGACCTTCGTCGCCGAGAACATGGAACGCGGCCTGTACCCCTACACCAGCCGCTGGCTACCCAGCCTGAACAACCACTTCTCCACCATCGGTGTGAACGGCTGCAACGAAATGGTTCGCAACTTCACCGGCGGGGACCGCGACATCACCGACCACGAAGGCCACGCACTCGTCGCCCGACTGCTCGACCACCTCAACAACCGACTCGTCGAGGCGCAGGAAGCCACCGGCAACCTCTACAACCTGGAAGCCACCCCAGCCGAAGGCGCGACCTACCGCTTCGCGCGCGAGGACCGCGCACGCTACCCGGAAATCCTGCAGGCAGGAACAGCAGAGCAGCCGTATTACACCAACTCCTCGCAACTTCCCGTGGCTCACACCCCGGACCCCTTCGCGGCACTGGCCGAACAGGAGGAACTGCAGAAGAAGTACACCGGCGGCACCGTGCTTCACCTCTACATGGGAGCAGCGATGAGCTCCGGGGAAGCGTGCGCGACCTTGGTACGCCGAGCGTTGGAGAGCTTCGAGCTACCGTACCTGACGGTCACCCCGACGTTCTCGGTATGCCCACAGCATGGCTACCTTTCCGGCGAACACCCGCAGTGCCCCAGCTGTGGCGCCGATACCGAGGTGTGGACGCGCGTGATGGGCTACTTCCGGCCGACGAGCAGCTTCAACACCGGCAAGCGCGGCGAGTTCAGCGAGCGGGAGTACTTCCGCGAGGCCGAGACCGGGCTGAGTGGCACGATGATGGGCGGCGTGGAGCCTGCCAACGTTGGGCAGGTTGGCGAGTTTTCGCCGTCCGCGGTCGGAGCTCGACCACATGCGTAATTCCGCTGTTTTTCAGGACGCCAACCGCTTGGCCTTGGCAGGACTCATCCCGTTTTCCGCCACTGACTGGCCGGAAAAATTGACGGCGACCGTGTTCACCCAAGGCTGCCCGCTGCGCTGCGTGTACTGCCACAATGCGCAGCTGCAGGAATTTCCGATGATAGGTGGAAGCGAGCGTGCCGCGGGTGAGGAGCGACCGACGTTTTCAGATGCTCTGGAACTCATGGCGCGGCGCCGGGGCATGCTCGACGGATTGGTGATCTCTGGCGGTGAGCCACTGGCGGCAGCCGGGCTGCCTGCTGCGATTGCAGCCACGAAATCCGCCGGCTTCCCAGTGGGTTTGCACACCAGCGGGTACGCGCCAGCACGTTTGCACGCCTTGCTGGCCCAAGATGAAACACGACCCGATTGGATCGGGCTGGATGTTAAGGCGCTCCCCCGCCATGCCGCTGCAGTCACCGGTCTGGCACCACGGGCCACAGAGCGGATGTGGGATTCACTACGGGTAGCCGCCGCCGCGGCGGAGCGGTACGGCGTGGAGCTGCAGATGCGTACCACGCTGTGGCCGGGCTCGGTGATCGAGGAACACCTCGAGGAACTGCAGGACGAGGTCGCAAGGCTCGGCCACGAGCTACACCTGCAGTGGGCCCAGAACGTCGATGGCGCCGGTCGGTATGTGACCTAGCGGCGCTTCTTGCCGAAGGTTTTGGTGAAGTTCAGGCCCGGGATGCCGGTCTGAATACGGATCATCTGCTGCCCGTTGGCCTTCTGGGTGATGCGGGCCGGGCCCAGCTTGTAGGAGCCGCCGACCCCGCCGCTGGAGACGTTGACGCGGCCGTTGCGACCGACCTTCTTGGACTCACGAAAAAAGATTCCCATGGGGCCAGAGTCTAGCGCGTAGGCCGGACTGCGCCCCGGGTGCACCCGCCCACGTGGGAAAACTTAGCCCAAGAAAATCTTTTACGATTTTCATCCGCTGGCCAGGTCGCACCAATGCTATGTTTACTATTGCCACAGAAACATCTGCTTGGTATTGGTACGAGACCCAAAGGGTGGCCCGATGAAGAGCCTTCGTATTAATCGCGGTGTCGCAGCTGGTGCGGCCGCAGTTTCCCTTCTTTTCACGGCTACGGGTGTAGCCGCCCCTTCCCTGCTCAGCCAGGCGGCCGCTGAGTCCACCAGTAAAGACCTGGCGCTGAAGTGTACGTACACAGCGCCGGTAGTGGGCACCAGGAACGTTGAGACCACCGCAAACGTCACCGTTGACATGCCCACCGAGGTTGATGCTGGTGCTGACATCCCAGTGAAGGTCACCCCCGGCAATGCGAATATCTCTTCCCTCGCTTTTGGCGCTGTGAAAGTAAGCGGCGCTAAAAACAGCACCGTCCGACTGAACGTCTCCCCCCAATGCCGAGCTCGTGGGATCTCCCCAGGGAGTGACGCTGGCTAATGGTGTCCTGAGCGTGTCAAATGTTCTCTCCGACTCAAAGACCTCATCGCAGGTCATCACGGTCACCGCAAAGCCAGCGGAGTCCACCCTACGCTCAACTGACGGCAAGCCGGTCACTGTTGCAGCTCCGGCTGACGTCATCGAGCTGACGATGTCCACCTCGTTGGGTGATGTGCCCACGAAGTGCGCGACCACCGCTGTCCAGCTGAACCAGACTACGGTGAAGGCCGCGGCGCAGCCCGAGCCGGGCGAGACCGACCAACCAGGCGCACCGGAACCGGGCGAAACGGACCAGCCAGGCGCACCGGAGCCGGACGATCCGCCAGCAAACAAGGATCCTCAGGGTTCGTCCACGGACAGCATCGCGTCCTTCTTCAAGAAGATCTTCGGGATCGACAAGTCGGACGAGGGCAAGAACACGGCAAAGACCTTCTGGCTCTCCTTCTTCGGTAGCGGGCTGCTGGCAGTGATCATCTCCGCCGTGCTGAACTTCATCCGATAGGACTAAGCCATCTCTCTCAGCAGCATTGTGCGCCTCTCGTACCCCGGACGGGCGCGCAACGCACCAAGGCCGCTTCCCTACTCCCCTCGGGAGTATCTCTCCGGGAGGCGGCCTTCGCCTATGCCCACCACACCCAGCTATCACTTAGCTGCGCTATCGTCTTAGCCATGAACGACGACGCCCTCCGTTGCGATGACAACGACCGCAACCGCGCCCAGGCTCTCCTCCACGATGCCCTTGGCCGCGGCCAGATCAGCATCACGGAGTTCGACGAGCGGGTGCAGCAGTGCATCGCCGCCCAGACCCGCGGCGAGTTGCTCGTGCCGCTGACGGATCTTTTTCTCGACCCTCGCGCGGCACTCTACGGCCGTCCGATGACCCCCACTGCCCCGCCGACCCCAAGCCCTGCCACGCAGCAGCCCGCGCCCACGAATAATGGGCAAAGTTTCTGGAAGAAGCTCACTAACTTCAACCGTCCGGCGGTGCCCGCGCGCTCCCCGGAAGAGGTCGCCCGCTACGCTAACCAGCTAGTGACCGGCGAAAAACTGCCCAACCGCAGGGTACAAGCAACTCTCTCCAATCGCCGGCTTCACCACTGGACCGTGCCCGCCTACCAAGAAATCCGAGCTCACGGGGGATACGTGACAGTGGACCTCATGGCCTCACGCTTCGCCTCGCACCACACCACGCTCGACGTCGCTGGCTTCCTTGGAACGATCGAGGTCCTTGTTCCGGAGGGCATCCGGGTCACCGTCGACGCCGACGGAGTGCTCGGGGACACGAATTTCAAGGTCGCCCGCGGCGCCGTCGCACCCGAGCAGCTACCCGATAATGTCCCAACGCTGCATATCACCGGATCCAATGCCTTCGGCAGCATCAGAGTCCGCGTTCTCCGGCTAGGCTAGCCACAAGGCGGCCTCAATGCCGGAGCAATGCGGTACCCGCTAGCACCGCGGAGGCGTCGGCCGTTGAGCGTGTTTATCGAGAATATCGGCGCTCGGAGTGGGACCGAAGTCCACACTCACGCTACGTCGCTGAGACTCTTCCTTTTGATCGGCACGCCCTTGCCATCGGTCTTATAACGATCAGCCCCTACAAGGAGCATGAGCCACTCAATGCCCAGGTAAACCCACAGCGCTGTCTGCCAAGGCCCGCCATCAATACTCAAAATGAACCACAGGAAGGTGAAGATTCCCCACCACGGGCGGCGGTAGTAGAAGTGGCCGATACCAAGCTGCGCAACAAAGAAGAATGGAAAACCAAGGAGCAGCCCCACCCAGCGTGTGCGGGGCTTCAGCACTGCGTTAAGCTGCGCCGGTTGTTCAATATCCGAAGACGCCAACGGTGGCATGGGCGGCACGTTGAGAGTCGGCTCGGATGGCGGGAGGTGCGGAATATTCGGCCGAGGCGGAGTATAAGGCTCAGACAGGGACGCCTCGAACGACCCAGCCGCAGGAGGATCAGCTGCTGCGTTGTGGAAAACCGCCTCATCCCGCGGTTCCGCCACTCCAGTCTGGTCCGGGGTAAATCCCGCACCGGCAACGGAACTCGAATCAACATCGATAGTCGAATCCTGCTGCACTACCGACGGGTCGTCCTGGGATCCCTTAGAGGCCCGCCTAGCCTCGGACTCACGGTTGAGTGCCTCAGCCTGACGAATCATTTCATTCAGATCGATGTCCTCAGAATGATCTTCCGCCATAGGTACCGCACCTTCTCTCATCAAACCCTCGGCCATGAGCCCGGGAACGCCCAAGCTTGACCCTGCACATGTTAAAAGGGATTCTTACCCAAAATTAGTAAAAATAACAATTAGCAGAATAGTTAGCAGCGCCGAAATGACCAGCGCGGTGAGCGTATATCCCCACATCCGCTGGCGACGGCGGGCCCGTTCCTCGGTGCGCGACACCAGTGCACCCTGGCGAGCGTCGTTATGCTCCACGCTGACTTCGCTCTTGGCCTGCAGGCGCCGCCCGCCATCGATGCTGGAGTAGTTCCCGGCGCCATCAAACTGTGGGGCAGTCGACTGCCCCGGAGCCGAGCCCCACTGGCTACCGGCAGGCCCCGGCCCACTCGGACCCTGGTTGAAGCCGCCTGGGGTCCCCCACGGCTGACTCTGCGAGGGCTGCCCCTGTGGGCCGCTGCCCTGGGTCGGGAATCCGCCGCCGCTGAAATTTTGATTATTCGTCATGCTTATCCTCGCTTCTGGAAACCCAGCTCCGCCTACTTAATGATCTCTTTGTAGTAGAGAGCATGCCGGATCGGGTCCAAGCACCGGAAGGGCGCGATGCCCGATCGACTGATCTTGCCGCTGGCGGGTGAATCACCCAGCGCGGACACCGCGAAACAACTGTAGAAATACGGCCGGTCCCCCTGCTGTGGAACCTTCATCTGGTTGATCAGCTCCGTGGCTTCCAGGCACTGCAGCAGGCTATGGACCTCCGCATTCAGGAGGTTGTGATCTGCCAGGTCGAAAGGCTCCTGCAACCCGGAACCCTCATGGCTGAATCGGGCCCCCTTGTTGCCCATGACCCGCTGCCAATTAATGTCGCGTCCCCGAACCCCCTCGAAACTCGGCAGAGAGATGTTTTCCAGGTTCTGCAAAGTGTCGAACTTGGACAGTGTGAGGGCGATAAAGGGGCGATACTTTTCGCCCAGTACGCTCAGCAGATTACGCAGCACGTCCGCTGGATCATCCGCGCCCACCTCGTGGGTCGACACGGTCCCGGCGAGCAGATCGCGGATCCGAGGCACCGCCATCGGGTCGTAGAGGAAAATCACCTGGTCAGCAAACCGGAAGAAGCTCAGGGATTCCTGGCGTGAATCGAAACCCTCCGCCTTCAGGTCCTCCCCAGCAACATCACGGAACACCACAAAAACCTTTTGCAGCTTCCCTTCCGGGCCACGCCGATAGGAGCCAATATCGAAAATCAGTGGCTCACGCTGATAAGCATCCATCTGGGAAGACGGCGGGGTCGGCGGCAGGATGCCCATGTTCTCGAACAGAGGCTCCTCGAAGTGCTCATGGTAGGTCTTCTCCGTATAAGCATCAGCCGCACGGAAAGTACCGCCATTGGCGATGACCAGCCGCTTGAGTAGCTTGACCACCACCGCAATGTACAGGCTTTTACCCGAAGACCGGGCACCCGCCATGGCGAAGGTGATTGTGCCGGAGCCAGCCCAGCCATCCGGCAGTTGGCGCGGCTGACCGTTCTCGTCATTCGCAAACGGACTCGACGAAGAAGGATTCGGCCCCATATCCCGGAAGGTATACGGGCACTTGGTCGGCAACCTTTCCGGATAGTGCTCGGCCGCCGGGCCTGCCTGGCCAGAGAACTCGTTGTTCTGCGGGGACCAATCCCCTGGATTATGAGTCATTTATTTCACTCCTAGGCGCAAGCTGTGGCCAATTTCTTTGACTGCATTAATGAAGCCCTGGTGGCTATTCGCTAACAAGGCGCTCTCCAAGGGCTGGGTGAGTACCGTGAACCTAGCCTTCGTCGGGAATTCTGGTCGCTCCTTGCAGATCACGTGAGCGTCGCCCTCGAATTCTTCGGTCCAGGCCGGAACGCTGTCGGAGATCACCAAGAAGCGTGAGCCTGGAAGATCACCGAACTCTGCGATCACGTCCCGGGTCCAGCCCACTTCCTTACGCTCCAGGTAAGCGTCCTGACCTGTGCCCCGACCAGCAATGAGTTTCTGCATCTCCTCGCTCCCGGGCTGGTGGTGTACACCGCTGAGCTGGGAACTGGTGGTCACAGCGATATTCCAGTTCTTGTTGCCCAAAATACCGGTGACCAGGTACCCCATTGCCTGCCGCTGGTTTTCGTTGAAGGCCAGCTGGGAGGAGACCGATTCATCCACCACGACGGTGATATTCACCGGCCGCTCTTCAGCTGGCGCTGTCACGTCATCCTGATCGAAAACGTTACGAGCCACCAGATCAACGCCCCGGGTGCGGTCCTCGCTCATCTTCGAATCGGTAGCGTTCGCGGCGGTGATGACCACCTCATCGCCCTGGGCTTCCAGCTTGGCGATGGTGAACTTGCTGCGGTTACCCAGCCCGTAGGAGGGCAAACGCAGCTGATATTGCTCGCCCGTCTTTGTGCTGAGGGTGATGGTCGCGAAAATCTTGAAAGAGTAGTCGAAGGCCTCAACCCCGAGCTCTGGTTCGACCACGACTTCGCTATGCCCCTTGAAGCCTGTGCCTAGCAGCTTCTTGCGGCGGACCCTGACGTCCTGGAAGCCAGTCATCGAGGGCCTAAAGCCTTGCTTCTGCCTAGTATCGAGGTCAAAGCTCAGCCGGTCGATCCCGCCTTCGAAGCGGTATGCCTCGCCGGCTGACAGCGTATATTCCTTCATTCCTTATCCTCCTGCTACTTCCGTTGCCGGCGCAGTTCGCCCTGCACCCGGGTCAGCCGGGTAGCTCGACCGGTGCCCTTCTTGCTTCTCACGGTGGCACTCACGAAGTTCGTGTTCCAAGAGGTAGAAGTGCGTGAGTTCGTATCGGTCGCCCGGGGCGTTCTTATCGCATTTCGCAATGAAGGGGCCGAGCCGCCCCAAGATTCCATCCAGATTCTCGATGGAGCTCAGGTAATTCTCGTATAGCCCTTGGGCCAGCATGTGAACTCGGGTTTTAATCGATGCCCGGGTGCACAGCCCCTTCTCCAGCTGCAGGCACCCGGCCCACAGGCGCCCGATGGCAGGAATTATCTCCTGCAGCAGTTGCTCCCTTTCCTGCTCGTCGAGCTTCAGCTGACGAGCGTGGACGCGTAAGCCGACGCTGAAGAAAATACTGAAGAGGTTCTTCAACTCTTCACCTGCGAAGGGCAGTGGATGAGCTTCCGTCGCCAGGAAGCGGCTGTCCTCCAGCATGGTTCGAAGATTCTCCTCGCTCAGCAACTGCGCGGTCCGAAGCACGTTGTCGCTGCTGCCTTCGGGAAAGACGCTGACTATAGGGCGCCAGCGCCCCTGAAAAGCCGCTAGACGATCATCAGGTCTCCCCTCCCTCGGTGCGGGGATGGGGGTCCTCACTGGCCTCGGGCGTGAATCGGTTGGGTTTTCCTTTCTCGACGCCCGAGCCAGGTGTTGCTCCGGCACTGAGTCCATCCGACGCCCCGCCGCCGGATCCGAATCCTCATCAAGCCGCCACGCGCTCCACGACTGCCGCTGTGCGCTCGGCTCCGACGGCTCCGCTCCGTCGGCGAATTCCCTGGTGCGCTCAGACTGCGCGCCCCAGCCCGCTTCATCCGATTCCGATGCAGGCTCCTTCCTTGGCTCCGGTACTGGGATCTGATCCGGTACTGGGGAAGACTCGGGCACCGGTTCCGGCTCGAGGGCAAGGCTGCGCAGTTCCTCCGGAATGGCCGCCAACTTCGTCGCCAGATCCTCGGCCAGAGGGAAGGTCTCGTCCTCGCTCAGTTTCTCCAAAGCCTGGTAAAGAGCCTCCCCCACCTCCAACTCGTGCGGAGCCCCTTCCGGGGAAGGCTCCTCTTCCTCGGGCTGCAAGCGGTTAAGGCCGTTGATAATCTCCAGCGTGTCGTCCTTGGAATCAAAGACGGCTTCGGTGAGAGCCGACCACAGGCCCACCTCCTCCGGCGGGGTGCGGATCTCGGTTGGATCAATCACCACCAGGCGGGGGTCTCGCAGCGCGTCCTTATCCTCGAAAGGCACGGCGACCACGGCTGGTCCACGCTGCAACCACGCATCAACGTCCAAGCGTTGGGCGCGTTCAAAAACGCTGAAGCTCAACTGCTGTCGAGCTAAGCCGGGGGGCATGGTTGTACTCAGAGCGGTCATCCACAACACAGCGTCCCACGTGCTGCGGGAACTAATGACCGGCAGGCGATCCGAGTCCTCCAGCGCCTGCTGCAGAGCGTAAAGAACCGGGCGGTCGTCTCCCAACATCCCGTTGATCAAGGACCACGCCGCATTGAGTTGATCATCCTCGTTGGTCCGAGGCTCCGCACCCCCACCTACAGCGACACTATCAACCGCCTCTGAACGGAAAGGAGTGGGGAAATCCGGGGACTGGTACCGAAAAATCGGCCACCCCTCCTGCTCCAATGGGGCCTCCGGCGCACGGTCCACCACACCGACGCTAAACACGTTTCCCGGTCGGCCGGTAGCGTCCTTCCCTGCAGGAACGGACTGAACATACAGGCCCACCTGACGGTTCGGCTGCGGCGCAAGATACACGAAGCGCCGCGGAAGATCTCTGATCTCCTCGGTGCTGAGAAACTCCGTCACTGGGGTTATCGGTTCCAGCTGAGTGGGTGCCAGAGAGGTAAAAAAGTCCTTCTCGGAGGGGCTTAGCTCGCTCCCCGCGCCGACCTGCCAACCACCGCTCCCCCGGTTATTAGAGAAGGAGGCGTAGGTCGCCCAAGCGAAACGCCCCGTGTGCTGTGCGGCTGTCATTGCCCGCCACCCCTATGCAGGTCGAGCTGCTCAATCCGCGGGTCAATCAACGCACGGGTCGGCTTGTTCTCCGGCTGCGGATCCCGGAAGAACAGGCGCAGATAACCCCGGCCGTAGTTCGAGTAGTTCGGGTTAATCTGCCATTCGATGCCCGCTTGGTTGTTGGGATCCATCCCGTTGTAGGCGCAGGCCAAGCTGGGGCTTCCCTGCGACACGCCCTGAATATACTGCAGCAAGTCGACTTCCTCGCCATCCTGGGGCTCCAACGGCAGACGGTCCGGGTTAAAGACCAGCGTGAAGTCCAGGCCATCGGTGACGATCCGGTCTACAGACCGCACCGACAGATATTGGAAGCCCTGCTGATCCCGGCGGATGAAGTACTGGAACTTTTCAATACCGCGGTAAGGCAGCACCGTGGGCTCGCCTTCCACCTGCCGACCGCTGTAGACGCGGGACGGCACCAGCACCAGGTCCGCGGGCGCGGTCATGCTGAGTCGTAGCCCACCGTAATCCTCGTATAGGTTCTTATCGATTGATGCCTCTGCCGTCGGCTTGTTCCGTGGATCGAAGTTATGTCCCTCTCCCGGTGGCATCATGTAGGCCACTACGTCACTTGCTTCCTTCGGCCAGCCGAAGGTCACGAGCTGCTCATGCACCCTCTCGTGCAGCAATGGATTCTGCAGCTCGCCGACCCGCACTCTGCTGTAAGATTGGCCGACCTTACACTGCTCCCCCACCACGTGGACAGGAGTGATGAACAGGGAGAACCACCCTTCGGGCCATTCCACGGTGGTGGATTCCAGGCCACGCTGCAGGTTATTAGCCCAGCCCGTGACAGGCAGGCCAAAGCTTTCCAGCTGCTTCAGCTCTGGGGTTTCGTCCTGAATTCCGTCAGCCGGTGGCTGATCGGTGCGGTAGATGCGCACCTCACCGGACAGAGGGTTGTTCCAGGAGACGTCGAAAGCGGTGTCGTCGACAACATTTTCCTCCACGTGGATGGCGATGGGCTCCACCTCGGCAGGGACGAAGATGCTCTTCTCATCGGAGATCCGGGACTTCAGGTCACTGACCTCACCGGTAATGAGGTTTTCGTATTTCACGACGCGCTGCGCGGCCACGCGATACTCCACACCCTCGGCTTCCGGCCTCTGGCGAAAGCCCTGAATGTGAGTATCTCCAGTATCCAGGAGGTTCGCCTGGCGGCGCAGTTTACGCTCGGTGGAATCCGCGAGGTAGACATCCACCCGTTCGGTGCCTGGGGTGGGTTCCCATTGGCCGCTGATCTGACGGCCGTCGAAGGTCAGGTCTATGTGCTCGATTGGCTTGACGTACACCACCTCGCGCAGCATCCGCGGCTGGTTGCGCAGTGCGTCGGAAACAGACTCCCCTTGGTGCACCCACAACTGGAAATAGCGGTTAGCGGTGAGCAGGTCCTCATTGTCGTGCCACAGGTATCCGTCCGTGACTACGCGCTGCTCGCCTTCGGATGGGTTGTAGTCAAAGGGCTCGTCGAAGCTGATGACGCGGAAGAGGTTGACCGGGGCGGACTCCTCCTCGGGCAAGCTCCAGGTCACCTCCAAGGCGCCGCCGTCGACAGCACGCACGCGGAGATCTGCACCAGGGATGAGGACGACGTCTTCGTAGTCGTCGTATTCGGCGAATTCCTCTTCTTCGTAGTCGTACTCCCTGCCGAGCTGGTGGGGGTTATCCACGCCGGCGGCCGCGGGCGCCGCGGCGGGATTCGCAGCCGTCGCAGCTTGCGGGGCAGGCTGCTTGCCAACTCCGCCGAGATAGCTGGCGGTTTTGTTCACCCAGTTTTTCACTGAGGAAGGAGCCTGCGTTGGAGCCGACCCAACCGCCGGGCTGCCGCCGTTCTTTAGCTGTTGGATTTCCTCGGCAAAGTGCTCCGCAAGGCGCTGGTTATGTCTAAAGAACACCGGATCAAACGTGGTGAAGTCATCGTCAAAGCGGTGGCTATCCGCCATGATGTTGATGGTTTCCAGCGCGTCCTTCCACAACTGGATACGCACGGGCTGCGACCCCATCGGCTCATTGCGACGAGCCGCAAAGTTGGCGAGTTCATGCTTGGTAGGCAGCGGCATCTCTAGGTTCTGCTGCTCTGCCTGGGTAAGCCATCGCAGCAGGTATGAAAGGCGCTCTTCGGGGTTGGTCGCCATTGTTTAGAACACATCCTCTCCAGGCATAGCCGGGCCCGCTGGCTTAAAACTGGGGGCTGGGCCGGAGCCTGCATCACTGTGTGGGTTTGGGGACGGTACGCTGTCCAACTCCGCCTCACCCGGTAGGGCGGTGAAGGTGGTGGTAGCGCTGTGGTCGGTGGCAGGGCCACGCTGCAGGTCTGCCTCGGATGCGAGGTGCCCAACCTGGACGAGAAGTTCAGAAGAACCCACAGCGTCCACCTCGGAAGACAGCTTTTCAAAGCTGTTTAGGCTGGGGTCGAGTTCCAGGAGTCGGCTGGTCCGCCCCTCGGAGGAGGCAATGCCACCGACGAAGCGGCCGGTGTCGACCAGCTGTCCGAGGGATGGATCCTGCCCGTTTACCCCAGCGGGGTCGGTCTCCAGGACATGGGCGCTGTGGTGCCGCATCTCGTCGGTAATTTTCGCCCAATCTTCCTTGGAACGGTCCATCCCGCGGAATTCATCGCCCTGAACATAGTCAGCCAGTGTGGTGAGCTTATTACCCGCGTCGCGGCCGCCCTGGACAGCAAGCAGGCCATCAGGGTTGATCCGGCGGTTGTGGTTGCGAGCCAGGTTATCGATCGCCACCCGCTGGCCACGCTCGACATAGGTATCGAGCCAGCCTTGGCCGTAGAGGTCGCTGCGCCTCTCCCTGATCACCGCGGTCACGCGTGGATCCTCGGGCGCGAGCTCGCGGAAGGTCACGCTGCGGCTGACCGGGTTGGAAGGAACAGTGGATTCCTCCACGTGAGTAGACACCTCGCCGAAGGGCTTTTCGAGCAGCGCACCATAGTAGTCAGAAACCGATACAAACTGCTGATAGGCCACCTCAAGCCGGTGCAAGGTCAGGTCGCACTGGTAGAGCTGATCTTCCAAACTCTCGATGGAGTCGATGATCTTGTCGCGGCCGTTTTCGATCGCGTAGCGAGCCCGCGTCTCGGCGAACTTCTGGCTCACGTAGAAGATCAACCACAGGGTGAACCATCCCAGCAGGATCCACGTCTTCGCACTAGAGCTCAGCCCGTCCCACACATTGACGTAGGCAAGCCAGCCCTCGCGGTCCATCGTCTCGATCTGACGGTTGATGATGACCTTCGCGGAAAAGAACATCAAGAAGGTTAGGAAAGTGATCCAGCCAGCCATACGACTGAAGAGCCCCGGGCTGCCCTGGATTTCCTCCAGGGTGCGGGAGTTTGCGCGCTCCAGTTCTCGAAGGATGCGCTGCTTTTCCTTCTGCGTTTCATCCATCTTGCTAAGCAAGCGGCTGCCCAAGGCGTAAGCGAAGCTTCCGCTGTGACTCTGCTTCCAGCGGCCGAAATCACCCATGATGCGCCCTGTGCTCTGTCCACTGCGCTGCAGCTGCTGCTCGTACTCCTGCGACCCCCGGATGTCATAGGGTGCGACCTTCCGGCCGCCCATGATGGCCTGCAGTTCCACAGATAGGTCTTCACCAAAGTGGGTGCTTGGGCCGGGGATCACGTCGCTGGCTTTGCGGGCCACGAAATAGGAGTTCCGATCGCTGTTCCACACCGCAGCCGGGGTCAGTTCCTCATTCACGCCCTTCCTGATCAGGCGGGGCTTGGCGTCCAGCTGGGTGAGGGCCGAGTTCTTATAGGCCTTCCAAAAGTCGGAAAGGTCGCGAGCCACTTGATCGGGTCCAGGCAGGGCGGGGCGTTCCTTGCGCTGCTCACCGCGAAGCTCCCGCAGCTCACCCACCACGACGCGGGAATCCAGCCCGTAGATCTTTTGCATCTGGTCATCATGGAGCTCTTGAAAGGCTGCGCGGACGTCCAGGAAGAAGTCGCCCGGGCCGGTGATCAGGGCCTTTGCCCAATCAGAGGAGAGCTGCTTACGGGCCTCACTGCCCTGCACATTTTTACCGCGGCGCTCGGCGGTACCGATCGGCGTGGCTGAAAACATTTGCCAGTGGTAATCCACTAATTCACTTGCCGTTGCAGCGGCGAAGCCTGCCGGATCATCGGTGTGGTCTACCTGCGCGCGCCCACCACTGTTGGTGTACACGGTTGGCAACGGGTTTTCCGTGGTATCAAAAACGCGGGATTTAATCACGCTCTGTGCCAGCTGCCCATCCACGCGGTGGTAGTAGGCACGAACCAGGCGGAATTTATCGGCAGCGTCGGCGTCAAGCTTGCTCAGCGGGCATTCCACCGACCCCTCCCATAGGCCACACAGGCTGGCCAGAGTGGTGGCGGAGACATTCGCGGTCTCACCTCGCTTGCCTCTGCTGTCCACCGGGGCGGCGGCCTTGCCGGGGTAATCGCTATCTTCCGGGGAAATCATCAGGTTGATGTACCCGCGGAACAGAGGCATCCGGTCGGTGGACTGCAAATCATAGGGCACCACCACATTGGCGTACTTGATCTGCAAGTTGTGGTTCACCGCCTCCATGATGGAGTCGAAGTGCCCGATCTGCTGGGCCGTGATCCCACCGCCGTCCTGCCCGAGAACGTTGATGATCACCCTGTTGACCTGGGGACTATCCACGTTGCTCAGCACATCAGTCAGCGGGAAGTACCCGGAGCGCAGCTCTCCTCGAGAACGCTGCACGGTGAAAATCCGAGAATCGCTGCGCTCGAAGGCGTCGATATCCACCCAAGCGAAGTTATCCACCAGATGGAGGGCAGCGAGGTCCTCCAGGATTTCCACGATCTCGCGCGCCACATGGCCGCGCCCTGCAAAAAGTGTGAAGCTCATTAGAACAGCCCCTCACCCGGCATGGCGGACGGGCCGCCTCCGCCAATCAGTGGATCCGGGGTCACGGCTGCACGCTGCGACGGATCCCCATCGGCGTATGCCTGCTGCACCAGGTCGATCAGCTGCCCCAGGATGTCGTTAATGTCCGGGGCCAGATCGGCATAGAAGGGCAGACGGGCGGCGATGCTGCGGTCACGGACGTCCGCGAATTCGCGCTCCTGCTGACCAGCCAGGGTGCTGCCGCTGTAGAGCACGCGGCTCGGCACGTAGGCCTGGGTGAAGTTACGGTGCTTCTCCAGGAAAGCGACGGCCTGGTCGCGACGCTCCTCTGGCGTGGTGTTGGCGTCTTCCTGGAAGATCGCGTTGTGCTCAGTCTGTCGCTGGCCAGTGTAGATCCAGGCGTTCAGCAGTCGCTGGGCCTCCAGCGTGCGAGCACCGGTGGTCGGGGTATCTCCCGAGTCGAAGAGCTTGCGCAGCTCCGCATAAGGCCGGACGGACTCGAACAGCGGTGCCTCCTGGATGGCGGTCCAGGCCAGGGTCGAGGACTCCAGCACGGTGGGCAGCCAGTCCAGCGGGGAACGCATCCGGGATGGCGGAGTCAGCAACGGCGCTTCGAAGCTCAGCCAGCGGTGCTGCGTGGAGTCAAAGACCTGAATCTGCTCGGCAGTATCGCTGACGTCCAGCTTGTCGCCCCACGGGAAGACCAGGCGGCCGGTGATCCAACCGACGTACCAGCCACCGATCATCGCGCGGCGCTCAGCCGGATGCATTGGCAAGGCTGCAGGCAGCGGCCGGGCGCGGCGGGACTGCCAGAAAGACGACCGGTTGCCTGGGGTGCGCTGCCACTGGTTGCGGATCGGAGGCAGCAGGTTGCTGAAGACGACCGGGGCATAGTTCGGGTAAGAGCCGAAGACGTCAATGGAACGCTCTTCGCCCTGGTTGGCCAGGTAGTTCTCCAGTGGTCGGTTGGAGTCCATCGTGGAGAGGTTGGGGAACCGGGATACGGACTGCTGCAGCTCGTCGGCCAGTACGTCCCCCTCAAAAGGAATGGTGCTGAAGTTGAAGTTGTAACTAACCTCGCGGCCGTAGAGCCGGTCCACCAGCTCCTTGTTGACCTGGGCCAGCGGCAGTGCGTTGCGCATGGTCAGCTCGAACTTGGAGATCAGGTGGCGGCGGCGGTCCATCCGCTCGCTCTCGGTGAGGGCGGGGCTCATCACATAGTCCCGCAAGGACTGGCTGATGAACTCGTGGAAGGAGAAACCGCGACGGTAAATGTAACCACGGGAGCGGCTGAGCACGGCGCCCGAGCCGATATTGAACTCGAAGCGGCCCTGGTGCGGTTCACGCAATACTCCGGACTCTGGGTCGCGAACCAGAACCTTGGCCACCCACGGCTCCACGAGGGTGAGCAGGTTGGCTGGGGCCTGCTCGGCGCCGGCCAGGGACTCCCACTCGCCGTCGATGACCTTCTGAGCAGAGAGGTGCAGGGCGGTGTTGTAATCGGGCTGGAAGCTATCGCCGCTGACCGAGCGGATCAGGTCGGACTGGAACTGACCTGGGAATTCCCGCACCTCGGTGAGGAAGACTTCGTTCGCTGCCTGGTCGAAGCGGTTCGGCACCAGGTCGCTTTCCTCCGGCCACAGGTTCGGCACGTCCGTCTTCAATTGCGCGATACCGAGACTGGAGTCCTGCTGGAGTTCGGCGGTGCGCTCCAGCTCGCGCTGCTGTTCGCGCATGACGCGCAGGAGTGGTTCGACGAAGTTCGGAGCGAAGTCCTCCAGCACCTGGACGAGCAGCCGGGCGATGTGAGACCCGGCGATGAAACGCAGGGATTGCTGGGTGGACGTCATGATTTCCTGCACCAGCGGGGTGGTGTCGGAAATGCGGCTCTTCCCCAGTCGGCTGATGGTCTCTGGGACGGTGACGGTCGCGGGAGCGGTGAGGGTGCGCAGGCGTGGGATCACCACTTCGCGCAGGCCTTGCAGGATCCGCTCCACAACGGCGGCGCCGTAGGGGGCGCCGTAACGGGCGATCTCGGCGCGGATGACGCGCAGGAAGCCTTCCTGAACGTTCTCCGGCAGAGCCCACTGATTCACTGCACTGTAAAGACCGGTAGTGTTGGCCTGCTGCAGCTGCTGGTTGAAGGCGGACATCGTCTGGTGGAGGTGGTCTGCCCACTCCTTGCCCCGCATGTTCTGTGCCGGTGGCAGCTGGCGTCGCAGGGATTCCTGCTGCTCCCGCACCCACGTATCGATGGCCCGCGAGAAGTAGCTCAGCAGCCAACGGTCGGTGTCCTGCGGGGTCGGCATGAACTTCCCGAGTTCGCCGAAATACAGCGGCTCGTTGTTATCCATGAGGCGCTTGATTTGGACGTCGCCAGCGGCCTCTTCGCGCGGGTCGATGTGCCCCTCGAGCAGCTTGTGCACGGCCTGACGGGCGAGGCGCTGCGCGGCGTATTCGGCGTAGCGGTCGCGACCCATGGAGAGCTGGGCGTAGCCATAGGAACCCCAGGGGATGTTCTTTTCCTCGGTGTCTGGCACGCCCCAGCCGTAGAGTGAACGATCACCGGCGAGGCCACCGCGGTTACCCAGCGTGTGAGCCTCGTAAGTCTCCATCGCACGGGGGTCGACCATCAGGGCTGCAAGACCGCGACCCAAGGCTCGGTAGACGGTGCGTGCCTCGCCATCGCCGAGCTCCTTGCCCTCGACGCCGGAGCGCACACCGACCGGGAACACGCGCCCGACTGGGATGCTCTCGTCGTTAAGACGCACGCCCAAGGCCTCGAAGATCTCACGGTCGGATTCGGCGGCGGCGCCCAGCTGGGAGGCCACCAGTTCACCAAACATCGCCAGGGCATTGGGGTTCGCGCCGGCGACCTTATCCTCATCGATCTTGCCGAAGATATCCGGGGTCACCATAAACAGGGAGTTCAGGGACACGCTATTTCCGTTGAGGCTGACCAGCAGGCGGCAGACGTCGATAGCCATAGAGGCACCTGCGCCTCCGGCCATGGAGGAGATCACGAAAACCAGCGGGGTGCCCTTGGACTGGTCGGCGTCGTGAATATTGCTGCCGGATAGCTGGGCGTTGAGCTCGGCGAGCTCGCGGTCGGTCTCGGCGTTGAAAAGGATCTGCCAGGCGCTCTGGAGCTCCTGCTGGACGGTGCTGAGCTTGCTGAGCATCAGCATGCGGCCGATACCGCGGTACTGGCCCGCGCCAGCGGAGATCGGGGTGGTCTCCTGGTTCGGGTCGGCGATTGCCCAGCTGGCGATGGAGCCCAGGGCGCCCTTGCTAGCAAGGCTGTTAGAAACAGTGGAGTCCACGGAAGCATAGCGGGCGGAGGACCCCACGGAGACGTACCTACCGCCGGCTTCCTGAACGTTGGGGAGGTTCTTCCCCGCCTTCTCGGCGGCGACGGGGACGTCGACGGACACGAACTGCCAGGCGGTCGGGAGCTTCACATCGCGCGGTGAGCTATAACGCTCTGGGAGGCGTTCGGCCAGCATTGTTTTGAGCTGGTCCATCATATAGGCCAGGGTCACGGCACCGGAACCACCGCAGCCGACGATGAGGACTTTCTTCATGAATACTCCGTATCGAATCTTTAGGTTCGTTGTTTCGCTGCCAGGGTGAGGGTTGTCATGGTGACCCTGACAGCTGTTTTTACAAGGAAAGTTGTTTGGCGTTATTCACCGATGGTGCTTAACCCTGCGGGGTCCCCCATCCGCCCGAGTGACCGCCGGAGCCTGGTTGGGACCAACCGCCAGGATTGTTGTCCCCACCGGTGGTGCCGGTGTCAGACCCCGCGCCGAATCCTTCGGATCCGCCAGCGCCCCAGCTGGAATTGTTGCCACCGTAACCACCGCTAGCAGGGCCGTCGGAGAAGCCACCGCTAGCAGGACCGTCACCGAAACCACCGGAACTACCGACATTCCAGCCGGAATCACTACCTGCGGTACCCCAGCCGCCTTGGGCGGAATCCCCCGCGACTGCCGCCGCAGCACCAGCATCCCAACCACCGGACTGCGTCGACTCTTGCTGTTCCTCCGGCTCCTCGGGAAGCTGATTCTCCAACTGTTCGAAGAGGGTCGGCGCCTTGTCCAGGATGTCATTGGTCATCCGCTGGCGGTCCTCCTCCAGCAGCGGCAGGCGTGGCAGCACGACCAGGTCGATACCGCGACTGACCTCGTTGTAGGTCAGGAACCACTCACCCTGTACCGACAACGGGAGCTGCGCCTGGTTTTTAGAGTTCTGCTTACCGTTGCTGCCAACAGAGGGCGCGATCTTCGCCTCCACCGGAGGGGTGGCGAATGGGTTCGGAGTAAACTGCTTCACCGACATCTGGCTGCCCACTGCGCTAAAGGTCACGCCATCGTGGGTCACGCGGTTATCAGCAACCCGGTCGATATCAATCTCCGGGGTGGCCCGGCCGTCGTAACGGACGCTTGCGCCTTCCCTGGTGAGCGAGATGCGCTGGGCGCCGAAGCCTTGCTTCTTATCGATGCGGGCGGTGGCCCAACGAATCGCGTAGAGCAGCAGCACCGGGATCAGCATAGCGCCGAGCAGCGCGGCAACGAGCCCGAGAGCGAACTTGGTGGAATCCAGCGGAATAATCTTCGCGCCCTTGATCGGCACCTCGGCGCTAGTCTCCTTCTCCCCTTCCAGATTGGAGACGGTGATCGGGAGGGTACCGCCCACAGTGCCCTCAGACGACTCTGGGAAGTTCATGGTGAGCTTGAGGGTGCCGGTCTCGCCATCTTCGATGGTCACAGCGCTACCGGAATCTTGACTCTCAGAAGACACCGTCAGTTCATCCATGCCATCGGGCAACACATCGGCCTTGACGGTGGTGCCCTCGGGGATCCACACGCGGCCAGGGCCGTGGACTGGCACCTCGATAGTGGACTCGGTGCCCTCGGCCTGGAAGTTGATCTCGCCCGGGAGCTGCGGCATGTCGTTCGGGGCCACGGACAGGGCTGTGGTGTTCAGGAGAGGCGAAAGCTTAGTGCCTTCGCGACCGTCGCGCCCCTTGGTGGTGATCTCTGTGCTGATCTCCAAGTGCCCGGAGTTCGGCAGGTTCTGAATCCGATCCACCGGCAGCTCGGCGCGACCCGACTTCAGGTCGATACCAGAGCCCAGCTCAATCGGCTCGGAGCCATCCGATGGACGGAATGTAGCGGTGCTTCGAGCCTCTCCCGCCACCGGGTGGACATTTTCAGCGTTGTCCACCAGCTCGAGGCTAATTTTCCCGTTTTCACGCAGCTGAATCTGTGCGCCACGAGAATCCTGATTCTGGTCGGCAGAGTCCCCATCAGCGCTCACGCGGACGTGCAGACCGGGCTGCATCTCTACGGAGTTAAAGACCTTAGTGTGTTTCTCGGCTTCGTTGAGCCCGGTCAGTCGGATGGACCACTCGCCCTCCCATTCACGGTTATCCGCCTTACTGAGCTTGCCGGCGGTACGCAGGATCGGTTCCGTCTTAGTGGACCATTGGACGTCGGATCCGCTCACCGTGCCCTCGTCGTCCGCCTTCAAGTCGACTCGTTCACCAGATGGGGATACCAGCTGGATCTGAGCCCGCTCGGAGAGCTTCTCCTGGGTGATGACATGGAAGCGCACGTCGGTGATGGAGTCGTCAAGCACGAAGGTGAAAGGCTCCTCGCCTACTACCTCGGCACTACTTTCTCGCCCCATGTTCAGGGCCTGGTGGAAACCGGTGAATAGGCTTCCGACGTCATCGGCTTCGAAGAAGGCGCCGTCACCGGGGCGGTCACCGCAGTCACCGCCGCCTTCAGTAATCTCACGCATCATCGTGAAATCTTGCGGGCTGGTGCGGCTCGATAGTCCGATACCGACGTGGGTGATGCCCTGCGCGCGCAGGCGATCGGCGAGACCGCCGGGGCGGCAGAGATCTTGTTCGGCCTTTTCCTGCCCATTGGTCATGGCCAGTTCGCCGTCCGTGAAGGTAACAAGTAGGCGGCAGGGATCTTCGTCCCCGCTGGAGTTCATCAGGTCGGTGTAGGCACCGCGGATTCCGGTGGCGTGGTCGGTTTCCATCTCTTCGACGCGGTCGGCGAATCGGGCGACTTCGTCTTTCAGGGCACCGTTGTTATCCGGTGTAACGTCCATCCAGTCGCTGTATCCCGCGGGATCATTTGCATGAGACTTATAGGCGAAACCGAAGCCAGCGAGCTTGATCCGGGTCTTCACGCCGCTGTCAGCACTAAGATCAGTGAGCTGGTCGATGAAGCCCTGGGCTGCGGGGATGCGGTTTTTATCTGGATCGGAGCCAGGGGTGTCGGTCTTCTGCCCATTTTCGTAGACGCTTTCGAGGCTGCCGGTTTCATCCATGAGCAACAGCACGTCGAGGTTTTTGCCGTCCGCGACGCAAGATCCGAGCTTGTCCAGTCCGGCGCCACGTGCCT
>JBHWRM010000022.1:0-8566 GCA_043426695.1 Corynebacterium sp.
TGCGCGTCCGCCGTCACCGACGCCGCCTGCGCCTAGTTCTTACCGACGGTGGCGGCCTTGGCGTTGGTCGCCGCGCCGTAGTGGCCAGCGTCCCCGCCAGCCTGTTCCTTCAGCGCGCGCACCGCGGTGATGCGGCCCGCGCTGCGCTGGACGTTATCCACCGTGGACAGCTTCTCGGCATAGGCCCGCTCGTTGCGCACGATCCCCAGCGCAGCCTTCTTATCCGCGCTGCCGGACTCGCCCACCAGCACCGCGCCCGGCACCTGACTGTCCACCCCGGCGGCGAAGTCCGCGATGAACTGTGCTCCATAACCCGACTCGTCGGCAGTCGCCCCCTTGTTGGTCACGATCAGGGCCAGGTCCACACCCTCGTCACCGAGGCTTGCGGGCTTCTTCAACACCCCGTTCTTCTCCAGGGCACCGAAGACGACGGCCCGGTCGGAAGCGCTGGCGGTTCCCCCGCCCTGGTTGCCCTCGCGAGCATCCTCGCGGGCTTCGCCGCGGTCGCGGTTCTGATCGTCTTTCGCGGACTTCTCGATCTTAGGCAGCTTCGAGCTCAACGCGGCACCGAGCAGCTGGCCGGTGTGCATGCCCGGGCTCAGCACCTCCTCGCTGAGCTGGGCACCCGCGGGCAGGCTGTTGGCCGCCACGGACTTCAGCTTGTCGCCCTTCTCCGGGTTCAGCATCTCCTCTGTCACCGGCAGTGGGGTGACCTCCGCCCCCGCCTTATCCACCAACCAGCTCAGCCGTTTCACGGTGGCGTCGTCGGTGTCTGGGAAGGAGATCAGCGCGACCTTCTTCCCCTCCAGCTCACCGGCAACCGCTTTCGCAGCCAACCCGGCGACGACATCGTCAGAAGCCTGGGCGTCGCGGTCGGCGGCGTCGGCGTCCTCGCGGGCTGCGGTGAGCTCCTGGGCGCTCGTTCCCGCGCCATCGGCGGCCCCCGGAACGTTCGGGGCCAGCACGTAGACCCCGCCCAGCACGCCGAGGGCAATGCCGAAGCCGAGGCCGGCGATCGTTCCAGACTTACTCACGAGCGACTCCCCTAGTTCTTAAACAGGCCCTGCACGCTGAGCGCGAGGTTATTCCACGAATCGATCAGGTTATCCACGAACCCAGCATCACCGGAGAAACCGGCGATGAGGACGATCACCAAGATCGCGGCGAGCACGCCGATCAGCGCCCACAGCCACCCGGAGCCGGACTTCGAGACGCGGTAGAGCTCGGAGATGGAGCTGGCGTCCACGAACTTCGGACCCACGCGCAGGCGGGCCAGTAGAGCAGACGGGGTGTCCTCAGATTCCGTCTCAGAGAAAACCCGCTCCAGGTCCCACTTCTCACCGAGGTGTACCACCATCGACGCACCGTGGTAATCAGCCAGCAGCATCGCCAAATCAGTCGGGTTCTTCGTCGCCGCCGGGAAGGTCATCGCGCCGACGCCGAGGTCCTGGATACGCTCCAGGCCCTGCGCGTAGCCGTCCGCCTCCGCGGGAAGGACGACGGTCGCGCCGGAACGCAGCGACTCGGAACCGATATTCTCCGGGTTACCGACGATGACCGCTGGGCGGTAACCGAGCTCCAGCAGCTCGTCGGCGGCAGACTCGATCGCGACGATGATCGGGTCGTACTCGCGCAGGAAGAATCGCAGGTCGCGCAGCTCGTCCTTCAAGTCAGGCAGCGGACTGATCACCATAACCTTGCGGTCCACCATGTCCACGTCGACGTCCGGGATGCCCAGGCCGTCGATCAGCAGCGGGGACTCGGAGCGGGCCAGTTCCGCGGTATTGCCAGCCAGGGCGTCGAGGTGATCGCCGAGGGCCGAGCGGGCGTCGTCGAAGCGCTGCATCGAGTCATCCAGGTCGAGGACCGCGCCGCTGCCGAGGGAACGATCGCCGTAGTAGAGGTGCCCGCCCTCCAGGCGGCCCTTCTTACCGTTCTTGACCTTCTCGGTGATCTCCGGATCCACGTTCTCCACGAGCTCGATGCCGGCGTCGAGCAGCATCTGCGGACCGAAGTTCGGCACCTGCCCCGTGGTGAACTGGGCGGTATTGACTACCCCGGCCACGCCGGCGTCGATGAAACGCTGCGCGGTGGCGCGGTTAATATCCGGAGCAGAAATGACGACGATATCCCCCTCGGAGATCTTCGTCTTAGACCAAGCTTTGGGGCCGGTGAGGTTCCGGGTAGCCCCGGTAATGCCAGGTTTTTCTGATCGGGAAAACATCATGCGTACCATTTTGCTGCTTAACCGCTGGATTCTCGGTTAGGCGCGCCGATGTTTTAGTGCTTCTTCGCCTCCACCGCCATCGCCATGAGCTCCTCGGCGTGCGCCCGTCCCGTATCGGACTCCAGGCCCGCAAGCATGCGGGCGAGCTCCGCCACGCGCTCCTCATCGCTCAGCGTGCGCACGCTCGAGGAGACGGTCGTGGAGCTGGCGGTCTTATCCACGTAAATGTGGGCATCCGCGAAGGCAGCGACCTGCGGCAGGTGCGTCACCACGATCACCTGGTTCTCACGGGCAAGCGCGGCCAGGCGGCGTCCGATCTCCACCGCAGCTTTGCCGCCCACGCCCGCGTCGACCTCGTCGAAGACCATCGTGCGCCCGCTGCTGGCCAGGATCACCTCGATGGCGAGCATGATGCGGGACAGCTCACCGCCGGAGGCACTAGACCCCAGCGCGGTGCGGTGCCCGCCCTGGACCAGCTGGAACTCGCACTCGTCGAGCCCCTGCGGATTCGGGTCCACCCGCTTGAGGTCCACCTCAACGCTGGCGTGCATGTGCAGCCCCGAGATTTCCTCGGTAACCGCTTTGCCGAATTCCTTGGCGGCCTTTGCCCGAGCGGCGGAGAGCTTATGGCCGACCTTCAGCATCGCCGCTTCCTTCTCCGCGACCTGCGTGGCGAGCTCTGCCAGCGCATCGTCGGAGACGTCGAGCGTGGCGAGCTTCTCGCGAGCCTCGTCACGCCAGGCAATCGCACCGTCCACGTCTACCGCGAAGCGGCGCAACTGGCGCAGTTCCTGCTGGCGCTCCAGCAGCTCCTCGAGCTCCTCGGGGTCGGGGATGTCCATCAGTTCCTTGCCCAGGTCCAGCGCGATATCCGAGAGCAGGGAGCTGGCCTCTCCGATGCGGTCGGCAAGCTCCGCCAACTTCGCGTCCCCGCCTTGCAGTTCGGACTGGGCCTGGCCAAGCAGGTCATTGGCGCCGCTGGACAACTCCCCCTCACCCAGCTCCTCGCCACCGTCTATGAAGGAGATAGCGCGTTGCAGGGCGGAGCGGACGTCGCTGGCGTCCTGCAGGCGAGAGATGCGGGACTTGAGGAACTCGTCCTCGCCTGGCTCCGGGTCAATCTCGTCGATGACTTCCAGGGCCCGCTGCAGAGTCTCAGCCTCCAGCGCCAGCTCCCGGCGATCCTTCGTGCGGGTTTCTAGCTCCCTCGCCGCGGCGATCCACTCCCGGCGGAGTGCGGCGAACTCGGCGGCCTGATCCGTCAACCCCGCGAACTCATCGATCGCGGCCAGCTGCTTCGTGGAGTCCTTGAGGCGAAGCTGGTCGTTTTGGCCGTGGATGGTGATGACCTCGGAGGCGAACTGCCCCAGCACGCCCGCGGCGACAGTCTTCCCGGCGAGGTGTGCCCGGGAGCGCCCGGAGGCGGACACCGTCCGGGAGGCGATGTACTCCCCCTCGTCCGAGAAGCCGCCGAATTCCGAGACGATCGCCTCGACGCGTTCTTGGACGGCCGGGTCGTCGTGGGAAAAGACTCCCTCCACGCTGGCCCGCTCCGAACCAGCGCGCACCTTCGACGCATCCGCCCGGTGCCCGGAAAGCAACCGCAGGCTGCTGACCACCATCGTTTTACCGGCACCCGTTTCACCGGTGACGACGGTCAGTCCGCTGGCGAACTCGGCAGTGGCTTCCTCGATAACACCGAGGTTGGTGATGTGTAGGTCGTGGAGCATTCCAGAAAAAATCGCTTCTTGAGGTCTTGGGGGACTCCCGGCCGGCGGGGTGTGGGGCGTTGGCGGACTAGTGGCGTGGGCCGCGCCAGCCGGTGATCGGCAGGCGGAACTTGTGCACCAGGCGGTCAGTGAATGGCGCCTGATCCAGGCGCACCCAGCGCACGGACTGCGGGCCACGGCGAATCTCCACGCGTGCCCCCGGCGGCATGTGGATTTGGCGGAAGCCATCCATCACTGCGGTCGCAGGCGAGGTCTCCGGGTTCGTCTCCACGGCGACCGAGGAATTCGGGGAAACCACCAGCGGACGGGAGAACAGCGTGTGGGCGTTGGACGGGACGACCAGGATGGCGTCCAGCTCGGGCCACAGCACCGGGCCACCGGCGGAGAACGCATAAGCGGTGGAACCCGTCGGCGTCGACACCAGGACGCCGTCGCAGCCGAAGGAAGACACTGGGCGTTCATCGACCTCGAGAATCGAGTCGAGCACGCCCTGGCGATTCAGGTTCTCCACCGAGCACTCGTTGAGCGCCCAGCCGGTGCCAAGCACGCGGCCGTCCATATCGCGAACGGTAATCGACAGGGTCATGCGGTCTTCGACGCGGTAATCGTGGGCGATGACGCGCTCGATAGCCTCGGCGAGGGACTCCTGCTCCCACTCCGCGAGAAAGCCGATGTGGCCCATGTTGATGCCCAATACAGGCACGTCCGCGGAGTGCGCGATATCGGCTGCACGCAGGAAGGTGCCATCGCCGCCCAGGACGAGCACCATTTCCACGCCCTGTGCTGCCTCACGGGTGTGGCCAAAACGTGGGAAGCGCCCCAAGATCTCGTGGCGAGCTACGGGAGCTGGATCGGCGGTTGCCATCACGCGGACATTGATGCCGCCTTCGTGGAGTTGGGACGCCGCTTCGGCGGCCATGCCCAGGTTTTCGTGCACCCCGGTATGGGCGACGAGCAGCACCTCGCGCTGCTTCTCCTCACCAGGCGACTGGTTCTCGGCCTCCTGCTTGGGGGCCTCGTTGGCAGCCGTCACTGTGGTCCCTCCTTCACCGCCGTGGACACCATGGCCTCAAGTGTATCCATCGTTGGCGCCTGCTTTCCCCCATCTTTGGAAAGCCAGAGGAAATACTCAACGTTCCCGCTTGGGCCGGGAAGCGGCGAGGCAACGACGGCCTTCGTTGATAGACCATACTTCAAAGCTTCCCGCGCCACGTCGAGGGTCACCTCCGCGCGCAGCTCCGGGGAGCGCACGACCCCGCCGGAGCCCAGCCGATCCTTGCCTACCTCGAACTGCGGCTTGACCATCGGCAACAGATCCGCGCCCTCGGCCATGCACTCGGCGATGGCGGGAAGCACCAGCTTGATGGAGATGAAGGAGAGGTCCCCGACCATGACGTCCGCGGGCCCACTGATTGCCTCCGGAGTCAGCGTGCGGACGTTGGTGCGGTCCATCACGGTCACCCGGGGGTCGTTCTGTAGCCGCCAGATCAGCTGCCCATAACCGACATCCACCGCCAGCACTTCTTTAGCGCCTCGATTGAGGGCGACATCCGTAAAACCACCAGTCGAGGCCCCGGCGTCGAGGACTCGCTTGCCGTCCAGGCTCAGCCCCTGGGGCTCGAACGCAGCCAGTGCCCCGAGGAGCTTGTGCGCCCCGCGGGAGGCCCAGTGGTCCTCCTCGGAATCCGCGACCCGGATGGACACATCGGCGTTCACACCGGTCGCGGGCTTTGTGGCAAGCATGCCGTTGACCTGCACGCGGCCTTCCTTGATCATCTTCTGCGCCTGTTCGCGGGAGCGTGCGATCTTGCGGCGCACGAGCTCCGCGTCGAGGCGTTGAAGCCGCTGACCTTTTTTCGCCACCTGTGTGCTTTCCTTCTTCTCTCGCTGCTCGGGTGAACGCTGCTGGGTGTGTTCCGCGTCTTTTTAAGACGCCGGCATCGGGGGTTTAGCCCTGGCCGAGAGCCTTGCTGATGAGGCTGTGGGCTCGTTCCAGCATCTCGGCTTCCTCGGTGCCCTCCAGCCGCTGGCTGAGCAGTTCGTCGATATTTTCGGCGAGGTGATCAGCCTGCACCTCCGGCGAGTTCGGCGTCGGCCCGCCCACCTGAGTGGGCATGTGGCTGCCGGGTTTCGGTACCGATCCTGGTGTGGGCTGGGGTTGTTGCATAGTGCTGTAGCTTAGTCCCGCCATGCCGCGATGGCATCGGTTGCCAGTGGGTCGTTTCCGACGATTCGGAGTTGCTCGCGGGTGGTGCCGGCATCAAGCAACGACCAGGCAAGCGGGGCTGCAGCCGCGAGCGCTGCAGCCGCAGTGAGTTCCTCGGGCGTGGCGAAGCCAGTGGCCTCGCCCTGGTCGTCCCCCGGAGTGTCGCCAGCGGTGACGGTGATTGTGTGCGGCGCGGTGATCTCGGCCTGCCAGCCGGTCAGTTCCTCGCTGAGGTTGGCGCGGATGTGGGTCGGCCGGTGCTCGGTGTGAATAACATCCCAATGGGTGGAAACCCCGGTGAGCACCATGAGGGTGTCCATCTCGGCAGCTCGCCCCCCGGCGATGTCGGTGTCCAGGCGATCGCCGACGACCAGTGGCTCGTTGGAACCCGCCTTGCGGGCAGCGACGTGGAACATCGCGGGTTGTGGCTTGCCTGCGCTCAATGGTGTCACGCCGGTGGCGCTGACGACGGCAGCCACCATGGACCCGTTACCGACCAGGAAGCCACGGGACGAGGGCAGCGTCGTATCCAGGTTGCTGGCGATGTAGCGAGCGCCTCGGGTAATGGCGAGCGTGGCTTCGGAAAGCCGTGCCCAGTTGTTTTCCGGGCTGTGTCCCTGCAGGACCACGTCGGGTGCATCATCGGCAGAATCGGTCAGCTCAAACCCAGCTTCGCGGGTGAGGTCACGAAGGCTCTGGCTGCCCACCACGAGTGCCTTCAGAGGGCCTGCGCCGGGGCGTTCCTTCGCCATTGTTTCGGCGGCCAGCGTTGCTGCGGCCTGAGCCGAAGTCATCACCTCGGACGAAACCGCGCGGATTCCGAGGCTGCCCAGGTGTTCGACAACCTCTTCCGGGCTTCGGGAGGCGTTGTTGGTCACGAAAACCCGGCCCCGGTCGGCGATCCCCTCGACGGCGCCGGGGATCAGCTGATCGCCGGCGAAAATGGTGCCATCGAGGTCCAGCAGGAGGGTGTCGTAGCGGTTGAGCAGCTCAAGCATGCCTAGTCGTCCTCGTCGTCGGCTTCGGCACCGCTTTCAGCGTTGTCCGCACCACTGGCCTCGTTGAGCTCGGCAATGCGCTTCTCGGCGTCGAGAACCTCTTCGGTATCGAGCTCGTTGGCCTTGGTGAACCACTGCACGGCGTCGTCCTTGCGTCCCCCCTGTGCGAGAGCGTCGGCGTAAGCATAGGTCACGCGGAGCTTGGTGACGTCTGGCGCGTCGGCGGCATCGAGCTCCTCCTCGAGGGCGACGATGGCTTCCTCGTGGCGGCTCAGGTCTTGGTATGCACCTGCCACGACCATCGCGAGCTCGACACGGGTTTCCGGGTCGAGTTCCTCTGGACGGTACTCGCCTGCCACGCCCAGCGCCTTCTCCGGTCGCCCGAGGGCGCGCTCTGCATCGGCCAGGACGGCAATGAGACCGGGGCCGCCCTGCATGCGACGAGCCGCACGCAGCTCAGAGATAGCTTCCTTCCATTCGCCAGCGTGGTAGGCCGCGATGCCGTTGGTCTCGCGGGCTACGGCCACGCGGCCGGCACGGTCCTTGGCGGCACGAGCGTGTTCGAGGGCCTTCTCGGTGTTTTCGTCGAGAAGGGTTGCAGCCATGATGAGGTGCTTGGCAACCATGTCCGCGTTATCGCGAGAAAGGCTGCGCAGCTCCTGACGTACCTGCGGGTCAAGATCCTTTGGATCCACGCCCTCCGGGATGCGTGGCTCCTTCATGCGGGCGTTAATGCGTTCTTCCCGGTATCCGGAGCGCTGGGGCCCGGACTGGCGTGCGCGGTTCGCCTGGCCACCACGGTTCCTGAAGTTCCCGCCCCGACGGTCGCCACCGCCCCGACGATCACGGTCGAACTTCTTTCCCCCACCGTAGGGGCGGCCACCATCGCGGCGGCCACGAGGCTGATCCCCATCACGATCGTTGTACCGGCCATCGCGACGATCATCGCGATCGCGGTTCCGGTTATCCCGGCGGTCGTCACGGTCGTACTTACGGCCCCGGCCGTAGCCACGACGGTCTTCACGATCACGGTAGCGGTTGCCGCCGCGCCGCTCGCCGCGCTCAGAGTCACGGTCACGGTTGCTTCCGCGACGATTGTCGTCGGAGTTACGTTGCCTGCGGGGTTTGAAGTTTCCGTCTCGCTGGTTGCGGGGACGGTGACCTCGGTCGCCGCGGCTCTGGTATTCCGACATTGATCCTTCTTTCACAGACTCTGGGGACTGCTCACACGATATCACCCCGGGTGGACGGGGTTTCAGGCAATAAAAAAGTGGTGGTGCGACGTACTGTCGATCATCACCCGTATTAAACGGGAACAACCAACAACACGTCGCACCACCACTATGAAAGTATAATGCCGGCGGCGTCTTACTCTCCCACACCCTCCCAGGTGCAGTACCATCAG
>JBHWRM010000023.1:0-4808 GCA_043426695.1 Corynebacterium sp.
GGCGGGGAGTGAGGCTGGCTGCCAGACTCGCTCCCCGCTTCCTGCTGCTGCACGGGGAGGCGGACTAGGCTGAACGACATGAGTGGATCGATTGTTGCCCTGCTCATCGGGCTGATTTTGCTCGTTGTGGCGGTGTGGTTGCTGAAGCATGCGAGCTCCCAGGGGGAGTCTGGCGGTGCTGCGGCGGCTAGGCGGTCGGTTCCTCCCGTTTCTTCCCTCCCGACCGCTGCCCCCAACGACGACGCCGACACGAACAGTGCTGCGTGGACCGCTGGGGCGGGGCCCGGCGCTGCCGGTGGCGGGGCGGCCGATGAGCGCTTCGGCCCCGCGGGTGAGGACGCTGCCACGAACCCGGTGGGGGAGCAGGCTCAGCCGGAGGTTGATCCGGAGCTGTCCTCGGAGGTTGACCAGGCCGCCGAGGAGAGGCCGGATATGGTGGCCGCTGCGACTGCACAGGGCGGGTTGTTTGCCTCGATCCGCCGCCGGCGCCGCCAATGGGCTGCCGATAATGGGGCGGAGTTCACCCGCGAGGATCTCGATCTGCCGCAGGAATGGCCGATTGCCGCGCTGCACGCGGTGAACGTCTCTCCCATTCGGGCCCTGGCCAAGGACGTGGTCAGCGGTTTCTGGGAGGGGCACGAGTACCACGTGGCGGACCTGGGCGAGGGCACGCTCATGGCGATGCGCCGGGCGGCCACGTCCCCGGTGACGGTGCACTATTCCCGTGAGCAGGGAGTGACGGAGGGGCTGCGCCGATCCGAGCTGTTGGATCAGCCGCCTTATGCCGCCTATACCTCCGACGTGCGAGCACTCGACCGGATGCTGGATGTCCGGGTAGAGGACAGCCTCGCGGCACTGAGCCAGGTCGCCTCCGATGTGATCTGGGGCGGCGACTGGGTTGTCTTGAGCATTAGCCGCAAGCTGGATTTCAGCATCTGGCTACAGATCCTGCCGGAGCTGCTATCCCTCGCACATGCGGCGATGGTTCTTCCGCCACGCACGATGAGCGTGGTCCTGGAACTGGAGAACGCGGACCAAACACGGGCGCTACCGGGCACTTCGGTCTCGGTCACCCCTGCTGGGGCGGAACCTTCTGATCGTCAGCAGGGCGAAGTGGTGTCGCAGGATAAGGCCGGCCGGGAGCGCGACGAGCGTAACGAGGAGCCGGTGGGAGAGAAGAAGCCGCGTCCGGGTTACCTGCGCCCCGTGGGGCAGACGCCCGCCGCGCCTGTGGCGGAAGGGGAGCCAGCGGAAGCTGCCGCGCTGCCGAGTTCGGATCCGGCAGCTGAGGAAGTCTACGCCGGGCAAGAAAGTGACGAATCATCTTTCGCTGATCGTCCGCATATCGAGCGGCCGGCTAATCCGGTGGAATTCCCTAGCCGTTTCGATCGGGGGCGCGAGGCGAGCCCGGGTGATGATTTCAACGGCTCGGTGCTCGAAATGGATTCGGAGAATATCCCTCTCATTGGAGAGGATCCAGACCATATTTCTGCATCGGCCGGTCAGCGTCCGCAAGTTATTCGTGCAGATATTGAGAGGGCGCCCACAATCTTTAGTGACGAGCTGTCCGCCACTGCTGCGGAACGGCGGGGGCAGCGCCGTCGTAGTGGCCGTCACCGCGCCCCAGATGCGCGCCATGCACTGCCGTCCCCGATTGAGCCGGTGGAGGCGGAGATTGAGCTGGTGGAGGCGGAAATCGTTGAGTCGGATGAGGGTGGAGATTGGCGTTCGGAAGAGCGTTAAATTCTTTAACTTGAGGTGACCTGACGGTTGCTCTCAGAGGCGCGAGTAATCATGGAATTATTCGCGCCTTAATTGTTGAAAGATATATCTCCACATAAGAAATTCACTTCCTTTAGAAACATAACTCCCGTCATGCTCACTAAAAAGTATGATTGAATAATTGCAGAAACAATACGGGCATATTGGATTATGTGTGAGATTGGGCATAAAATATTGCTTTTCCCTGAAAGGGGAATGTAAAAATGGAAACCATGAACACTGTTAAGGGTCAAGGCGCTACGGCGTCCGGACGCATGCTTCCAGTCAAGCCTGTGTCCCACGGCAAGGCCGTGCTCATTCTCGGACTGGGTACCGCATTCCTCGCTTTCACTCCTATCTGGGTGAAGGCCTCCAACATGGATCCTGCGACGCAGGCATTCCTCCGTATTCTGATCGGCCTGATCGTCCTGCTGCCGTTCGGCTTCTGGGAGATCAAGCGCAAGGGCTCCCTGCCGAAGGCGGGCATCATCATGTCCCTCGTCGCAGGTCTGTTCCTGGGGATTGACTTCACTGCCTGGAACTACTCGATCTTCTACGTCGGCGCCGGCATCGCGGCCATCCTGCTGAACCTGCAGGTGATCGTCGTACCAATGCTCTCGGCGATCTTCGATAAGTACAAGATTCCGCCGGTCTTCCTGGTGCTCGTGCCGATCATGATCGTCGGTGTCATGCTCACCGGTGGTGTCTTCGAGGGCAGTGGTGAGTCCACTGGCCCGGAGCAGATCGCGGGCATCAACACCGCAACCCTGGGTACGCTGCTCGGCCTGACCTCTGGTATCTGCTACTCCTTCTACCTGTACTTCTCCCGCAAGGCTGGTACTACCGCTCCGCGTAAGGACCTGTACATCCAGCCGATGATGTACACCGCTATGTCTCAGCTGATCGCCCCGGGTCTGTGGGCATACACCGGTTCCCCGCGTGGTGGCTTCGACTTCACGCACGGCGTCCTGGTTGACGGCGAGCTGCCGACGGTCAACCCGGAGACCGCTCTGGGCGATGACCTGACTGCCATGAACTGGATCTGGCTGATCATGCTGGCCACCCTCGGCCAGGCAGTCGCCTGGACCTTCGTCCAGTGGGGCTCCGTCTGGTTGGATCCGACGCTGTCCGCCGGTATCCTGCTGCTCTCCCCGGTTTCCTCGGTCATCATCGCTTGGCCGCTGTTCGGTGAGATTCCGTCCCTGCTGCAGTTCCTGGGTATCCTCATGATTCTCGGAACGGTGATGTACCAAAACGGCCTCTTCGATAAGTGGCTAGGAAAGAAACAAAAGACAGGCGATGTCGGTAACCCGGAGGACACAATCGAAGACGAACTCGTCAGAGAAGGCCTCGCTCCGGGACACTCACCAGATGAGGCCAAGCCCCTGCGGGACTAATTGAAAACTGTGACTCACGCTTCATACGGAAGTGCGACCACGAAAAGCTAGCGTGGTCTGACCCTTCCACGCGGCAACCCACCCAATGAGCCCTCGCTCAACGCGAGGCCCACTGGGTGGGTTTTGTTTTTCCTGCGGTAACTTAAAGAACAGACAAGCTTTCACCCCTCCTTCGGAAGGAACGCGTCCCATGGCACAGGAAACCCCCTCCGTCGACCGCGCCGCCGCTGCACGCCTCGCAGAGCTCGTCAAGGAGCTCGCCGTTGTCCACGGTAAAGTCACCCTCTCCTCCGGCAAGGAGGCCGACTACTACGTGGACCTGCGCCGCGTCACCCTCCACCACGAGGCGGCCCCGCTGATCGGCCGCGTCATGCTGCGCCTGCTCGAGGAGCACGGGATCGAGTTCGAGACGATGGGCGGGCTCACCATGGGCGCGGACCCCGTCGCCACCGCGATGCTGCACCAGGCCGGCGCGGCCGGCCGGGCGCTCGACGCGTTCGTGGTGCGCAAGGCTCAGAAGTCCTACGGCATGGGCCGCCAGGTCGAGGGCCCCGGCGTGGACGGGCGCCGCGTCGTCGTGCTGGAGGACACCTCCACCACCGGCGGCTCCGCGCTGACCGCCGTCGAGGGCGTGCGCCGCGCCGGCGGCGACGTGCAGGCCGTGGCCGTGATCGTGGACCGTGCCACCGGCGCCGCCGAGCGCGTGGCCGCCGAGGCCGGCGTCCCCTACCTGTACGCGTTCGGCAAGGACGAGCTCGGCCTCGACTGACCCGGCCCGGCTACAGCCAGCCGTTGCGCTTGAACAGCAGGAACAGCACGACGCCGACGCTCAGCATCAGCCCCAGGGCCATCGGGTAGCCCCACGCCCAGTGCAGCTCGGGCATCCGCTCGAAGTTCATCCCGTAGACCGAGCCCACCAGCTGCGGCGCGAAGATGATGGCGGCCCACGAGGAGATCTTCTTGGTCTGCTCGTTCTGGACGATGGACTGCTCCGCCAGCCGCTTGGACGCGAGCGTGGAGTCCAGCTCGAGGGCGCTGCTGAGCATCTGCCGCATGGCCGCCACGCGCTCGTTGATGTGCACGGCGTGGTCGTGGACGTCGCGCAGCCGGCGCAGGTTCTCCACCTCGAGACGTCCCTGCTCGCTGAGGTGCTCGTCCTCCCACTCGTGGACGTCCTCGTGCCGGGGCGCGCCGCCGGCGTCGTGATGGCGCGGGTCCTCCTGCAGGCGCGAGCGCACCTCCTCCTGGAGCTGCTCCACGATGGAGGGCAGGGCCCGGATGGCGTGCTGGAAGTGCAACACCTCGCGGGAGAGCTCGTAGATGCGGCGGGAGACGTGCCCGTCGCCGGCGAAGATCTGGTCCTCGATCTCCTCGATGTCCTGCTCGAGGCCGTCGGCCACCGGGACGTAGTCGTCCACCACGCCGTCGAGGATCTCGCAGGTGACCTGCCAGGGGCCGAGCGACAGCCGGTCGCGGCCCTCGGTCTCCAAGGTGCGACGGACCGCGGCCAGGTCCGGCTCCTCGGCGTGGCGGACGGTGACCACGTAGTGCTCGCCCGTGAAGATCCCGAGCTCGCCGAACTCCACGGTCTCGGTGCTGTCCACGTAGCGGGCGGGGTGCAGCACCATGAACCAGTCCTCGCCGTAGATC